>NZ_JBFATO010000048.1:0-46203 GCF_040678355.1 Streptomyces sp. NPDC052701 | reverse complement strand
GGGGTACCCGCTCCGCGGGTACCCCCATCGCTGCGCGATGGGGGGGAAGCGAACACCCGTGCTGCGCACGGGTGTTGCGCTCACGCTCCGCGTGAGCCCTGGGGATCGCTGCGCGATCCCCTACCCGCCTTGCTTCGCAAGGCGGGTGACGCTCCGTCCGCTGCGCTCCCGGAACTGCGGGGCCTCCGGCCCCGGGGTGGCCTCCGCTGCGCTCCAGCCACCTGGTGGTGCTGCGCACCACGAAGCCGGGCCCGCTGCGCGGGCCGGCCAACGGGCCTTCGGCCCGGGCAGCTACAGGGGAGGTGGTGGGGGGCGCTTGGCTCTGAGGCGGGGGCCTGCGTCCCCAAGAGTAGTCCGCGCGGGGTGCTGGATGCCGGGGCGACTCGTCGGTTCGTCGGCCTGTTTCCTTTGATTCAGAACTTTCGGTCGATCCGGGTTTGGGGGTGTGCCCTTGGGGCGGTTCGGACCGGGCCGAGACGCGGGTGAGGTGACGTCAATCAGGGTGGGTGACAGGGTTGTTCAGGCTTTCTTCGTGTGGGGGTGTCAGTCGTGCTGCCACCAGGTCACTGCGAGGCCCATCAGGAGGGCTCCGATATGGCGGACGGCTCCGGTGAGGAGCGCTACGGAGACCAGGCGCCGCCACGAGACGGGGGCCGGCGCCCCGCGGCCCTGGTGGGCGGAGGGGGTGCGGTTCTTCTTCGGCATGGTGGGTGTCCTTCGTTCGGGCAGGGCGCGGCGGCGCGCCCTGCAGGGTTGGGTGGTGCAGCGGGCGGTCCGCGGAAGGCGGCCGGGGTGCTGCTGTGTTTGATCGTGGCAGTGGGGTGGTGGGTGATGCATCCTCAACTGGGCGATGGTTGGCGGGAGAACGATGTAATTTCCACCTCGTGTACACGTGGGAGAGCATCAGCGGGCCCGGCACCATCGACGATCTTGTCGCGGATGCTCATGCGGCCGGCCATCCGGACATGACCGTGCGGCGGATCCACGACTGGATCGCGAAGGGGCTGATGGACCAGCCGCGTCTGCGTACTCGGCGGCGTGGCTCGGACAAGGCCGAGCACAGTGCCAACCAGCGTCGGCTTCTGCTTCTCCTGCTGGATAAGCGTCAGCAGGCCGCGCACCTGGACGCGCTTGCGCAGGTGCCGCTGGCCACGTGGCTGTGGTGGGACGGCTACGTATCCACCCGGCAGGCGCAGCGGGCGTGGGTGACGTGGGTGGGGCGCGGCAGGCGCAGCCGGGAGGTGGCGCGTGAGGGTGCGGTCGGTCTGCTGGAGCAGGTCGGGCATCAGCTGGCGACGCCGACTTCGCGGGCCCGGTTCGTGCGGATCATCACCGAGCTGGGCAACGGCAAGGCGCTGACGGTGCGCGGGCGGGCCGAACTGCTGGACGCTGTACGGGACGTGATGGAGCCGGAGACGGTGTTCGCCGCCAGCGGCCTTGTCCGCGCGCTGGGCCCCGCGGGGGCGCCGATGACCGTCGATACTGTCGTGACCCATGTTGAGGCCCTGCGCACGGCGCTGTGCCGCACCCTGGACGGGAAGGTGGACGGTGCGCTGCTGGAACGGGGCCGGGCCGTCTACCGGGCTTCCAGCGCCGACTACCTCGCCGTGCGCGCTGACCTCGCATCCGAGGCCGGACAGCTCGCCGGTCTCTTTCGCGAACCCACCCTCCAGCAGCAGTTCGACGCGGCCGCGAAGCAGCTTCTGTTCGACCTCGGCATGGACCTCGTCCATCGCCGCACGCGCGTGGGCCGGGCCTGAGGCCGGGCGTAAGTTCTGGTCAATCCGGTGAGGTAGCGGCGGATCGGGCTCGAGAGGGCCTTTTTTGGGTGGCCTTCCGCCCGTCTGCCCGGCATGCTCCGAGGATGGACACTGCCTCCGATCTGCTCCCTGTCGTGTACGCCGACGAGTCGTCGAACTCTGGGCAGAACCTTCTCGATCCCGATCAGCCAGTGTTCACACTGGCTGGGGTGCACCTGTCCGACGAGCTGGCAGGGTCGATCGTGGATGAGGTCCGATCCCAGCTTCCCCGCACCCAGGGGGAGCCCAAGTACGGGTCCCTCGCCCGGTCGTCAGTGGGCCGGAAGGCGTTGAAGAGGGCCTTTGGGAGCCTGCCCGAGGGAAGCGTTCGCAGCTTTCTGATGGACAAGCGGTTCATGGTGGTCACCAAGCTGGTCGACGTTCTGGTGGAGCCGCTGGCCGATGCGGACGGTCTTGACCTGTATGAGGACCAGCGCGGTCTGGCCTTGGCCGAGTTGCTGCGCATGGCCGGCCCGGTCCTCGGTGACGAAACGGCGTTTCACCGGATGCTCAAGGCCTTCGTCGACTGGGTGCGTCAGCGGCTGGCGACCGAGGACTTCTTCTCCGCCATAGCCGCCTACAGGGCGTCGATCCCCGAGGAGCACGCGGACTTCGCTGGATGGATCGAGTTGCTGGAATGCTGCCGCGGGGTGGCAGACGCGACCGCCGCCGACCTCGCTGCCGGCGAACAGAGCGACGTCCTCGACCCGGCGGTGCCGGCGCTGTACTGCCTGTGCACCAGCTTCGGCGAGGCTCTCGAGCGGTTCCGTCTCGTTCATGACACCTCGAAGGTGATCGACCGGAACGCGACGCTTCTGCGCATGGTTCATCTCCTCCCGGACCTCGCCCGCCCCGGCCACTTCAACGACCCGCTTCCGGCCGTGCAGATCGACTTCGCGGACAGCACGGCGCACCCTCAGCTCCAGATCGCGGATTGGGCAGCAGGTGCGGTACGGCAATGGGCCGCCCACCTGGCAGTCGGTGGCGGTGACCGATTCTCGGAAGAACTGGCGGACGTGGTGAAGCCCTGGGTGGTCGGCGCTGTATGGCCGACTGGGGAAGTCGATCGGCGCGCGTCCGGTCCAGGAGGACGGTGACCGCGTCGCGCTCAGGCAGGTGCGACGGCCGAGCCGAGCGGGCGCGGCCCACGCGCGCCCGCTGCTCGTGCAGCGCCTCGGCCGTCCCGGAGTCGGGACCGTTCCTCTCCTCGTCGGCGTCGCCCGTTGCCGAGGGCGGTGCCGTGCCCGGTGCCGGAAACACCGACGGCCGGTACCGAGGGGGTACCGGCCGGGTTGGCGGGCGCGGGCCAACGCGCCTGCCGTGTGTCCTGAAGGGCTCGGGCTTGCGACCAATCTGCCGTCAGGCGACGCCGAGGGATGTTGTCGGCATCGTTGTTGGGCAGCGTCCTACCGATAGGGGCGATGGTGCAAGAACGCCGGAACGAATGTTGGGCCGCACGGAGCCGGTCCAGGGGTTCGGAGGTCGATGCTGTGCTGGGGCATAGGGCCAAGGCGTGAGGCAAGTTCCCTGCGGGTCACCGGAACATCGGTGAGGCCCCCAAGGGGTGAAACGGGCAGATCGGGTAAGGGTTGGGGCGGGGATCCGGGCGGTCGTGGAAGGCTGGTGCGTACCGCGCAGCCCCGCATCCGCAGGGCCAACTGCCGCAGGGCTGCGCCTGCTTGCGACCATCGGCCCGGGTCCCGGTTCTTCGTGTGCCGGGACCCCCGTCAGGACGGAGTCCTGTTCATCATGTCCCACCAGCCCCCCTCCCTCTCTACCCCCGCGTCGCCGGCTGCTGGCGAGGTGCCCGCGGGACGTCTGGGGCCCACGCACACGCTGATCCTGCTGATCGCGTTCCTGGCGTTGGGCACCGTCCTGTTCGTCCAGGGCACGCCGATCGGCGACATCCTCATCCTGCTCGGCGGGTGCGGGACGCTCGGCGCGGCCACCCTCGCCGCGGTCGGCGGCGGACGCTGGCTGATGGCCGTCTTCGTCGAGGCCGCGGTGCGCTCCGGCGCAGGCAAGTAGAGGAGAGGGCGATGACCTTTCCCCGACCTGACGGCCCGCACCTGCCGTTCGCCGGCCTTGCCGAGCACCTGACCGCCCTGCGCCGGGCGGCGCGGCTGTCCCAGCGTGAGCTCGCGGCGGCCGCGGCCGTCTCCCGCGGCACCGTCCAGCGCGCCGAGTCCGGCGCCGCAGCCCCCTCGACGGAGGTGCTCGACGCCCTCGTGCGCGCCTGCGGCGGAGACCAGGCGGCCCAGGGCCGCGCGCACGTCTTGCGCATGCGGGGTCGCACCGAGCAGCGCGGCCGTCTTCCTGGTCTCAAGGCTCCCGCGGCCAGCCTCGTCCATACCGCGCAGGACCTCGGTGCCGCGCTCGCCACGGAGTACGAGCGCGCCGGTGCTCCGCCGCTGAGCCGCTTCGTCAGCCCGGCGGAGGGCCACAAGCCGATCCCACGCACGACCGCCTGGCGCATCATCAGCCGCCAGGGGCTGCCCGCCGACGCCGAGCAGCTGCAGACCTTCCTGGATGTCTGCCGGGTCGGCCGGACTGCCCAGCGTCACTACCGGAAGGCGTACAGACGCCTCGCAGCCCTCCGCAAACGCAGCGTGCCCCCTCGCCACACCGTCCGGCGCACGCCCGTCGCCGAACCGGCCCGGGGTACCGACAAGATCCCCCAGTACTACAGGGACCTGCTGGACCTCATGTCCGAGGAGAACATCGAGACTATCCTCACGTTCGGCGTCGCCCACTTCATCGCCGGCCAGGCGCACCGCAACGGAACCGCCCCGCCCAGCTCCCTGAACCAGGTCATGCAAACCGCGGTCGAGCTGCACGTTGAAGCGAACCGCCTCCCAGTCGACCGGCACCGCGGCGTCTGGCTCTTCGACCCCCAAGGGCCTGTCGTGAAGGACCCGGGGCTGCGGGATCTGTTCACGCGGCTGCAGGCGCGGGATCCGGTGGCCGGTGACGGCACCGCGTGGGTCGCTAAGGGCAACCGGGAGCCGGAGAGCCGACGCGCGGCGTAGGGCAAGGCGGGGTGATCGAGAGGAATCTCGTGGTCATCCCGCCACGCGATCGTCCGATCGCGTGGTCGGCAGGCTCACCGGCCGGAGCCATTCTTGCGGGCCCCGGCACCGACCGTCCAGGTCACCGTCGGCATCCGCTTGAGTAAGCATGCAGCGTGGTGGAGAAACGTTCCCAGGTGCAATCGATGGCCTAGTTCCGGCACCCCCTCAGCCTCGCATAGACGCCCTTCCACGAGCCGTAGCTGGTGGGGAGGTGCAGCCACTGAGACCCGGAACAGTCTTACTGGGATTCCTCGGAACCGTCCTCGCTCGCTCCAGCGATCTTGCCGCCGACGAATACCACGCCCAACCCGAGGGCGGCTGCACTGGCGGCTGCCACCACCTTCATCCCCGCCCCCATGAACTGCTTGCTCTCGCTGTCCTTCTCGCCTACCCGCCGCACATTTTGGTCGAGCCGATCGTGGAGGGCTTCCCGCTGTGCCCAGCTGAGGTCATCCCGACCGAGGTCGGCCTGCAGGGCATCCCGCTGGTCCTGCGAAGCCTTGTAGAAGTGGTTCTGACTGTTCTCGTTGGCTGCGAGAGTGGACTTGTGTGCCTCTGTAACCGCATCGATGTTGGTTTTGCCCAGATCCTTGAAGGCGGGGAACTGCTCGATCAGCTTGAGTCGCACCTCGGTGGCCATCTCGGGCATCGCTGCCGCGAACTTGAGTACCTTGTCTTTGGACAGGTTCCGCCAACTCGGGATACCCAACTTCCGCTTGACCGCTGATTCGTTCACGCCGCCCATTCCCTGACTCCGCTCGTCGTCCCGTGAGGCATCCCGGATAGTAGCGGTGCCCACCGACAGGCCCCTCTCTCCTGTCCCCGGCCTGCTCGCCATGAATCTGTGAGCCGTATACAGGGTCAGATACACCCCCTGCACGTCAGTCAACGGCACGCCCGGACCAACGATCGCATGCTCGGGACGGCACGGCCGCAGGAAACAGCCCATCTCTGGCCCCCCCGGTTTCGTCGCCTTGTTGGTCGGTCAGGTGGTGAGGGTGCTCTGTTCGGGACCCTTGGGGGCGAGGCTCGAATCGGTGCGGTGGATCCAGGAGACGACCTCGTTCGCCAGCTGCTGGATCTGGTCGTTGGTGCGTGGCATTCGTGGCCGGTGCCAGGGGGTGTGCCCCCACTGTTGTTCCAGGGTCCACGGCGAGCCGCTTCGCTGGGCTTCGGCGAGGAAGCAGACGTCGTGGTTGAGGACGGCCTGCAGGACGATGCGCTGCCCGTTGTGGGGGTGGGTGGCCAGCCAGATGGTTCCCCCATCGGGGATGAAGCCTTCTTCGCTGTTGGGGGTCCAGGCGTAGTCACCGAGGCTCCTGTCGCCGCTGTCGTGGTCGATGCCCTCGCTCCAGGCGCTCGTGTCGCCGGTCAGGGCTTCGGCGATGCGGCGGATGCAGGGCATCATCATCGCCCGGGTGGCCTCCTCGTCGCGGCGCTGCCGGTCGAACAGGTCCGGCCCCCACCCGATTCTGAAGGAGGCGCGGCGTCCGATGGGTCTGAAGAGGTCGGCTTTACTGGCGTAGCTGTCGAGCCAGGCTTGTAGTTCGGCGTGGAAGTCGGCCATGGTCAGCCGGTCGTGTACGCGGAATTGGGTCGCGGCTTCGAGGACGTGGCCCAGGGTCAGGGTGGCGTTGCGGCTGCCGAGGGTCGCCAGGCTGTATTCCTCGGCGTCCACGCGGTGTGTTCCCTCGGGTGGGTACGGGCCCCGGCGCGGGTGGGCGAGGACGAAGAGGGTTTTGGCGAGGGAGTAGACGTCTGCTCTCTCGCCTCGGTGGTTGCCGCCGGCCTCGCGCATTTCGGGGGCGATGAAGTTGGCGGGGCCGAGCTTCTCTCCCTGCTGGGTCAGGTCGGCGGGTTGGGCGAAGGCGGCGATCCCGAAGTCGGCCAGTACGGGTGCCCCGTCGTGCCAGAGAAGGTTGTCGGGCTTGATGTCCCGGTGGTAGGTGTCCTGTTCGGCCAGTGCGGCGAGCGTCCGGGCCAGGGCGGTGATGTGGGTGACGACGTCGACGACGGTGGAGGTCTCGCTGAAGGCGTCGGTCAGCGGTTCTGCCCGGGGCATGGCGTACCAGTGAGGCGTAGCGCCGTGGGTGTCGTCGATGTCCCATATCGGCAGGATGCCCGGAGTGCCGTTCATCCGTTGCATGTAGAGCGCCTCGTCGTAGAAGCGCTGGCGGCGGGCGTGCCGCTTCTTGTTCACGGCACGTTCGCCACGCCTGGGAGGGTCGGACAGGTGCTTGACGATGCCCTGGCGTCCGCTGCTCTCCTCGGTCGCCTTGCGCACGAAGTCCTTGCCCCCGAGCCTGCCTTCGTCGCGCCACCGGGGCACGTCGTAGCTGCGCTTGGAGCCGTTCGGCACCTTGGCGGGTTGCCTGGGGAGAGGAGGGCGTGGGACAGGTTGTGCCGACATGGCGGACACGCTAGTACGCCTTCGCTTCGTCGAGGGCGGGTTCCCTCGGATCGTGATCCGGTGCGGGTCTCACGTCTGTGCCGTGGCTGAGGCGTCGGTCGGCGGGCGCAAAGAGGCGCTGGCCGCGGGCGAGCGCCTTTCCCTTCGGACAGCCTGGGCCCGGCTGTCAGTGCCGTAGGCCAGGATACTCCCATGGTCAGCCTGGACGAACTGCCCCCGTATCGCCGCGCGCAGCTGTTGTGGCGCTGGGCGCATCAGGGGGTCGGGTTCGTTGAGGGCCTGGTCCGCAAGGCTGTCAACGAGCCCTGTCCTTTGCCGTCTGCCCCGCCGGGGGGTCCTGGCGCGTGCCTCGCGGTGCCCGGTGATGACGGTCGGTTCCACCTCGAACGAGCAGGGCGGATGCTGTGCGGGGAAGCAGGGGCCGGTGGTGTCTGGAGCCATCGTCAGCACTGTGGGTGGATTGAGCGTGAGCGGGAGGACGGGCCGCAGGAGTGGAGGGGCGGCCGCCTGGACGACGCCGACACCCTGGTGTCCCTCGTGGTCGAGTGGCCGGTGCTGGTGGGGGCCCGGGGGTGGATCCGGGCACGGTCGAGCGGCCGGACCGCTGTCAGGGCGGCGCGTATGAGCTCAGGCACCTGTGACCTCCCCGTCCGGCCCGTACGGCATCCGTCCGGCGGCTGCGTGCCGCGCTGATCGACGCTCTCGGCGCCGACTGTCATCTGTGCGGTCTGTATCCCGGGGCGATGGTCGACCATGATCACCAGACGGGCCGGGTGCGAGGGCTTCTGTGCGGCTTTTGTAACCGGGTGCTGGAGGAGTGTCCGCACGTGACGGACTGTCCCAGGGCCGACTATCTGCTCGTGCCTCCGGCGGCTGGGCTAAACCTCATCTACCCGGCCGGCCAGCAGTGGCGGCCCAGGGAATCCACCCGTCAGCGGGTGATCGAGCAGCTCGGGTTCGATCCCTTCGTGGGGCTGCACCCGCCCGCGTGACCGCCGGGATGGACGACGCAGTCGGTCCAGCAGCCGACGGTGAAGGCTGGAAGGCCTGGCCCGGGCGGACAGCGGCGGGCCTGGGGCCGAAGGGCGGCTCGGCGCCGACGGGGAGCCGGGCCGCCCTGAGGCTCCCTGCGGGCTTACCGGAAACGGTCGGTGAGGGAGGCGAGGGCCTGGTCGCGGTCGGCGTCGTCCAAAGACGCGAGGAGCGCGGCGCACTGTTCCAGGGCGGCCTTGCTGCGGGGCGGCATCGCGCGCCTGTCCCGGGCAGCGTCGCTGTCCTGAGCAGCGTCCAGTTCCCTCGCTACAGGCCTGAGGCGCTCTCGGAGCACGGCACGGCCGGCTCCGCGGGTCTTGTTGGCATGGCAGTTAGGACACAGGGCGATCATGGCGCTGGGGTGATCGCGGCCTCCTCGGGCATGGTCGTCGATGTGGTCGACTTCCAGCAGGGAGCCACCTGCCGCCGTCCGGTAGGGAAGCGCGGGCAGGAGACACCACGGGTTCTCACACCGGCCCTCACTGCGCAGCAGGACCGCCTCGCGTGCCCCGCGGTCGCGCGCCCGGCGGGAGCCTGCGATGTCGGCGCGCTGCTCGTGACGTCCGTCTGCCTCGCGCTCCTCCACCCGGCCTCGCAGCTCGCGGTAGAACGGCTGTGGCCGCAGGGACAGCTCAGCGCGGGCCGCGCCTACGAGGTGATCCGCCTCCCGTTGTCGTCCGAGCCACAGCGTTCGGTGCTGCCCGTCCAGGACCGTCAGGTAGTCGACGGGAGACAGGCGTCCGGCGACTATTGCGGCGACGATCAGACCTGCTTCCACGGTCTTTCCCAGGCCGACGCCAGTCTGTGTGGCCAGCTTGTAGCCCATGCCGAACCGTCCCAGGCCAGCTCGGCGGTCTTCTTCGGATGCCGGGCGTAGTGCCTGTCGTTCTCGCAGCCAGGTGGGCAGGTCTCGTCGTTCCGGCCCGTCATTCCCCCACACTTCTCCCCCTCGTTCTCCTCTGGTCAAGACGGCAGGTTCTCATCCCCCACTGACAGTCGCGTGGCTGCGGGCCGACGTCACCGCGCGGGCCTTGGTCGCTCCGGTATTCGGCTCTGGTAGGCGTGAGCCTCAGCGCTCAACTGACGTAGACAGTCGAGCAGAGCCGTGGGGTTCGTCCTCACCTCCGCGATTCGGGTGAGCGCAGTCGCGACCGACGCGTCATCCAGGGAGGCCACCCATGCTGTGATCACTTCTCTGTCAGCTCCCACTGGTGGCATGGCGAGGATTTCGGGGAGATCGCGGCGGGCGATGGTGGCCTGCATGCTCAGGATGCCCCGGTCTGCTGCAGGTGTGGTGCCTGCCGACTGAAGGGCTTGCCGGAGGTCGGGGTGTCCGATCGTGATATCGAGCTGAGGCGGGATGGCGGTGCCCTGGCGGGTTCCGGTGATGAGGATCGGGATGGCCGTGGTCCGAACCCAGTCTTCTAGGTAGCCCAGCTCTTTCAGCGCGATGTGCCAGACCTGGGTGTGCGGGCGCTGCACGCAGACGGTCGGAACGATCGAGAGCGCGATGCGGGTGTAGCGGGGGCCGCTGGCCAGGATGTCTCCGGGCTGGAGGGGAAGGCCGTGGCCGGGCTGCGGATTGTGCTCCAGCGGAAGAGCGACGGTGAGATCGGGGTGCTGGTGGTCGGGATAGACGGCGCCGAGGCGGGTCGCGGCGACGGCCGGGGTGCGGTGCTTGGCCAGGTTCGTGTGCTCGGCCAGGAGCCGGAGCGGGTGGTCCTCGACGTCGCGGCGCTGGAAGGGCTGCAGTCCTCGGATGCGCTCGGCGAGCTCGGCACCGGCGGCTAGTGGAGCCAGTCGGCGCCGTTGCCCGTGGGCGAGCCAGGCGTCGAAGCGGGCCGACTCGGAGCACGCCGGCATCTCGATGCATCGCGCCTCCTGGCCAGTCAGCGGGCGCTTAAGACGGTGCTCGACTTCGGCGTACAGGGTGTGTTCCAGGGCGGCGCGGAGCTGGGTAAGGGCATCCGCGACCAGGCGGGGCAGTACCTCGGGTATCGGCGCGACGGCAGTCACTTTGAGGTGCATCCGGTCGCCCTGCTCGGTCTCCGCGAGGGTCAACGGGCCCTGGTCGGTGTAGTCGTGGACGATTCGCGAGATGTGCGCGATCAGCTGATCCACGTGGGCCAGGGTGGGCACCACATGCAGTTGGTGATCCGGTAGCCAGTCGCAGGGGGCGGCGGAAGTGCTCATGACCGGGAGCGTAGCCACAGCGTGTGCCCGCTGGCGTGCCAAATTCCCTCGGCTGAACGACCGGGACGACAGCGGCGTTGGCGCATCTCAGCCAGGGTGCCACCGCGCCGTGAACAGGGCTGGCTTGGACTCTTGCACTCAGAAGGGACACGTCACACGATGGCGGCGTGCGGCTCGCGACCGCTGAGCACTCCGGAAACAGCGAGCGCGCCGGTCTGGCGGTGTCCCCCTAGTGCGCCTGAGCCTTGATGCGCCAGACGGCGTGCTCCAGGCCTGCTGGGTCGTGTCCGAGCTGGGCTGCAGCGGCCTCGTACACGGCACGCAACTGGTGGTAGCTCAGGGCCGGGAGGCCAGCGTCGGCGGCGAAGGCGCGCAGGTGGACGTCGACGGCGATGTGGGAGCGGCCGACGAGGTTGCCGATGTAGTCCACCGTCTTGGGCCCGACGCCGTGGACGGTCCGCAGGGCAGCGCGGTTTGCTGTGTGGTCGAGCCAGGCGTTCAGGTCGTCGCGGGTGTCGACGTGGTGGGCGGCCAGCAGATCGGTGATGCGGTGGGCGATGGTGACCCTGCGGGGGTCGTAGAAGTTCATGGCGGTGGCGAGGTCGCAGGTGGCCAGGCGTGTTCGGAAGCCCTGCACGGTAGAGGCGTCCGGCCAGGCGGTTTGCAGTGCGAGGAGCCGCGGGCGGATCGTCGTCTCGTAGTTGCGGCGCGCCTGGAAGCTGGCGTCGCAGATGACGGCGCCCATGTGAGTCCAGCCGCCGGGCGCGGGGAACGGTCCGTCGCCGAGGCTGGAGCGCAGGTGGTCGGTAAGCCGCTGAACGTCGCGGCTGTTTGCGGTCATGGTTGGCGCCGTTGTGGGGGCGGGGTGACGCGCAGTCTGCGTACGTCGCCGACTCCGTTGCAGCTGGTCTTGCCGTCTTTGTGGAGTTGCTTCACCGCGGCCCTGATGTGTTTGTTGCGGGCCTGGCCGAGGACGCCGGCGAGGATCTCGCTCTGATGATCGTCGATGGTGAAGGTGCCGAGCTGCTGCTGGAGGCCTTCGAGGTTCTTGCGGATCCTTGCCACCCATGCGCGGGCGCGCTGTTCTTCTTCGTCGTCGAAGGTGTCGCCGGCGTTGAAGAGCGTGCCCTCCTCGGGCGGAGGAAGACAGGCGCGGCGCCATTCGACCTGGGCGAGGCTGGCGGCTTCGCCGAACAGCCACATGCCTTCCTTGTGACGGCTGAAGTGGACCAGGCAGTAGGCGACCTGGTGGTGGGCGCGGTTGCGGACGTCGATGGTCCAGTAGCCGCCGCGGACTGCGCGGGCGACGCGGTCTGCGAAACCGGTGGTGATGCGTCTGACGGCTTCGGTGTTGTTCTGGGAGGCCAGGAACTCTTCGCGCCACCAGGAGCCTCCGCAGGCCGCGTCCATGGCGCGCAGCGTGGCCGGTTTGCCGGGAGTGTCCTTGGGGCTGGTGAGCAGTCCTCCGATGCGGCGTACGGCGTTGGCGTTGAAGTTGAGCAGTACCTCCGTCGCGTGGCGTCCGGTGGTTCCGTGGATGCTGCGGGAGCCGAAGATCTGCTGGGTGAGGGTCTCGAAGCTCAGTCCGAGGCCGAAGGGGTCCAGGAAGGCGAACAGGGGTGCCCCTGCGGCGCGGTCGAGTATCTGTCCGAGGTGCTTCTCGACGTGCCCCTTCAGGGCGTGTGCGGCCAGGCCTTGGGCGCTGGCTTCGCTGACGAGGGCGGCCAGGGACTGGTAGTTCTTGGGTGCGCGTTCGACGAAGTAGCAGTCGAGCTGGCGGAAGCCCGCGATGCGGGCTGCGGAGTCCAGGATCAGGGCGGGTGAGCCGGGGGTTCCGTCCTCGTAGCGGCCGGGTCCGGCGTAGCCGTCCAGGTAGACCACGCGGCCGTCCGGGGCGTACCGGCCGACCTTGCTGGCGAAGGGCACGACGTAGCTGTCGAGGATGGCGTGCTTGAGGACGGCGGCGGCCTTCTTGCTGACGAAGAACGGGCTGCTGCTGTCGAGCCCTCTTTCCCCGGCGCTTTCACCGCTCAGGTCGAGAACATCGTCGTCGAGCACTGCCTCTGATGCGCCCAAGATCCCGCCCCGCCAGCTCGAAGGACATGATTAGGCTGATTTTGCGACAGATACCGTGGTTGTGTACCGGTGTTGCGCACAAATGGCTTGTCCAGGCCCGGCCGACTGTGCGGCTGCAGATGTGGAATGACTGCTTCCGGCCGGGAGGTGGCCGGCCGACGTCCTCACCAGCAGCCCGCACGCTGTGGACGGAGTCCGGATTCCGGGGACACGGGGCGCACTGCTGCTGCGTGACGCTGCTGTTGATCCGGCCTCAGCGTGCGGGCAGGGCCAGGGCGCGGTGAGGCATGGCGTCCCAGGTGCGGCCTTCCAGTTCGCGGCCGCCGGCCTTGGGCGTGCGTCCGCCCCACTGCTTGAAGAAGAAGGCCACCTCGGCCTGCTGGCAGGTGTCGCGGATGTGCGTGACCCAGGCCGCCTCAAGCGGCCGGTGGCCGGGGCCGGATTCGCCTCCGGCGATCACCCAGTCGATACCGGACAGCTCCAGCCCGTGCAACGGGCCCAGCAGAGGCTCGCACGAGAGGAACTTCACCGCGGCGGGGATCTGCCGCAGGTCGTCGACGCGGGCCAGTTCCTTCGCACTCTCCACCGACACGCCCATCCAGAGGTTGGCCGGCCACTCAAGCCGGTCGGCGACCTGCCGAAGACGCCGGGCGCGCTTGGTGAGGACTTGGTAGGTGTGCTGAGGGGTGTCGGCGATCACCTCAAAGACGCGGCGCACGTAGTCCAGCGGCACACGGGCATGGAAAAGGTCGCTCATGGAGTTCACGAACACCGTGCGCGGGCTCTTCCAGCCGTAGGGGACATCCAGTGCCCCCGGGTGCAGTGTCAGCCCGAACCCCGGACCGGAGGTGCGCGGATCACCGTCGGCCTGGTACTTCGCCGACCCCATGGCCTTCAGCCGCCTGGCCAGCGCGAGCGCGTAGCAGTTGTCGCAGCCTGCCGAGACGCGGTCGCATCCCGTGGTCGGGTTCCACGTCGCCTCGGTCCACTCGATCGCGCTGCGATCACTCACCGGCCGGCCCTCCATCCTCTTGAACCGCACCCTTTCACCGGGGTGCAGGCCATGCCCCGCCCTGCGAACGAAGCGCCGCACCACCGGATACCGGCATCCAATCATCCGGCACCGGCGATGCTCCCAGAAACCCGAAAATCGAATACAGGTGCGATCCTGGGTGCCCGCACTACGCCAGTGCCGACCCACCAATGGGCGGCCGACAGCGCCTACGCGAGGACGGCCGGGGCGACACTCTCGGTGGTCCAGTCGCCGTCGAAGAGCGCGGCGACCAGGCGGGCATGGGCGTCGGGGAGCTGGCCGGTCCGGTGCTTGGTGCGGGCTTTGGCGAGCCAGGCGCCGAGCTTGACGGTGTCGCCGTCGACGCGGATGGTCTCGCGGGCCGCCGGGGGGCGGCCTTCGCGGTGGAGGAAGAGTTCCAGGAGCTGGACGGTCTCCTCGAAGGTGCGGCGGGTGCGGCGGGCGGGGGTGAGGGGGTTGGTGTCGGGGGTGAGGCCGAGGGCGGTCATCATCTGCTGCTGGCCGGACGCCAGGGTTGGCCAGGTGGTGAGCTGGCGGTGGAGCCAGGAGCCGATCTTCACGCCGGCCAGGAGGGTGTCGCGGGTGAGGGTGGCGGGGTCGGCGCCGGTGGCGAGGTGGGCGCGCAGGAGGTGGTATTTGCGGTGCCAGTCCGCTCCGTGCGGCAGGCGCCAGTCGGGGGCGAGAGCGGTGAGAGCCTCGGCGCGGGCGGTGTCGAGTTCGCCCTTGGCGGCGAGGTGGCGTTGTTCGGCGAGCCAGGCGCCGATGGGCGTGGTGGCAGGGGCGGCGAGGTGGCCGTGGGCGCGCAGGTAGTCGGCGGCAGCGGTGAGGCGGGCGCGCCAGGCGGCGTCGTGCTTATCCCAGATCATGCCGAGGGCGTCGAGTTCGGCGATCCAGTCGGCTTCGAGGCGGCCGGCTTTCGCGGCGTCGCGCATGGTGGTGATGAAGGTGCCGAGCCGATGGCCGGTGGGGTCGGTGTAGTCGGCGGGGACGTCGAGGTGGCCGTACTGGTCGCGGTAGGAGCGGGCGGCGGCGAGGCCGAGGCGGCGGGAGCGGGAGACGGCCGGGTCGCGGGGGTCGAAGGAGATGAGGTCCATTGCCTGGGCGATGCGTTCGGGGTGGACGGTGAAGTCGAAATGCCAGCGCCGGGCGATGACGTCGCTGGTCTCCTTCGGGAGGCGGTTGGCCTTGTCGGGGAGGCGCTCGAGGATGCGGTGGTCGTGGCTGGCCAGCGCGCAGGCGATCGCCCACACCGGCTCATAGGCGGTGCCGAGGATGTTCTCGCCGTCGGCGCCGGGCGGGATGTAGACGGGGACGATCAGGGAGGCGGTCTTGCCACTCACGTCCAGACGCAGGGCGCGGCCGAGGGCTTGGACACAGCGAATGACGCTGCGGGTGGGGTCGGCGAAGACGACGGCGTCGACGCTGGGAATGTCGACGCCCTCGGCGATCAGGCGGGAGTTGGCCAGGATCGCGACCTCGGCGGCGGCGAAGCCGGCGAAGACGCCGGCGCGCTGGGCAGGGGTGTGCTCGCCATGGGCGAAGAACAGCTCCGGAGTGATGTCCGGGACGAGGCCGGGATCGGTCCGGCCCAGCAGGCGCACGGTGTGCGGGAGTTCTCGGGCGAAGCGGCGGGCGTCGGAGACCAGGTTGAAGTAGACCAGCACCTTCTTCAGACGGTGCTCGGTCATGGCGCGCAGGACGGCCAGGTGCAGGGCGGTGGTGCGCAGCGCGCTGTCCGGCTCCTCGCCGCTGCCGCCGCCAGGGGTGGTGCCAGGGGCGGGGAGGTTCAGGCGGCGGCGCAGTTCGGTGTCGGTGAGGGTGGGCACCACGATGCGGTAGTCCGCCGCGCGGCCGTCGGCCACGGCCTGCGCGAGGGGATATTCGAAAACCTTCGGGCCGTAGACGGCCTCATTGTCCATCGCGTTGGCGAACGCGTCCGCGCCCGACCCGGTGGTGCGGCGGCGCGGACGGGTGGTGTCGGCGGACTCCGCCAGCTCCGGCGCGGCGAAGATGCGCGGGGTGGCGGTCATGTAGAGGCGGCGGTCGGCACGGATGCGTTTCGCGTCGTTGACGATCGCCCACTTTTTGTCGGCCCGGCCAGCGATCCGGTGCGCCTCATCCATGACCGCCAGGTCGAACGGCGGCACCGCGTACCCCGTGCTCTGGGTCTGTTCGATCTTGTTCAGGGAGTCGTAGGTGCAGATGACGGTGAGCGCGGGGATCTGGTCGGGCCCCTCCCCCACGACCGACATCGCCGCCGCCAGCGCGAGCGGACTGCTGGTCGAGCCCATGCGCGCCGCGACCAGGTCGTCGCGGCCGGCGGCGTCCATCGAGGAGACGATCACCATGTGCTCGCCGCGGCCGTCGCGCCGCCAGGCCAGCGCGGTCTGCGCGGCCAGGTCCAGGGTGGGGACCACGAAGAGCACCAGCCGGGCGCCGAGTCCGTCCGCCACCCGGATCGACACCAATGTCTTGCCGGTGCCCGTCGCCGACACGAACAGTCCCCGCGTCCCCGGGCGCCGCAGATGCCGCACCAGCCGATCGACTGCCTCCGCCTGGTCAGGGAACAACACGGGACGGCCATCTGAGCGAGGGGCGGCAGGCTCGACCGGTGTGACCATGACCGACATCATCGCGCAGCCTCTCCGTCTTCAGGGCATTCGGCCGTGCACTGCAGCACCTGACAAGCAGAGGTTTTGCGCCATCCGTTGTGTATGCAGGGATATTGGCGATGTGGCAGCAGGAGTCGCCTGTGGCGGATAGGTTCGGTTCCCTGGGAAGAGGGTGCGGGGGCGCCTGGCAGGTGATGGGGGGAGTTTGTCTGAGCAGGAGAGCGGCTTCGAGCAGGGTGATTTGTTCGATGGTGTCGCTGCTGGGGCTCGCGATGGCCGGTTGGACTTCGTGCGGCCTTTTGTTGCGCCGGTGGCGTCGACGGCAGGTGCGGTCGTTGACGATCCTGTGTCGTTACAACTGGCTGAGGCGATTCACGATGCGTTCGGGGATCTTGCCTCCGATCGGGGGCTGACCCGGTCGGAGATTGCGGCAGCGTGTGCTTCGGTGGCCTCGGGAGAGGCGTTCGATGCCCGGTTTCGGGTCTTTGTGGGGCTGGGGATGCTGGAGCAGGTCCGAGGCAAAGCCTACGAGGGGCGCTACGTCTTCAGTCCGACCAGCGGTGCGGCCTTGTTGGTCTTCGAACGGCTGGCGGAAGCCGGCGGGGTCGAGGAGATCATGACTCTGCTGGACCGTACACAGGTGGGTCTGGCACAGGGCGTGCTGGGTGAGGAGCAGCTGGCCAACCGGCTGCGGCGGGTGCGGCGTGACCTGTCCATCACTACCGCGCATCTGCTGCGGCTGGTGCGGTCCAAGCCGATCGAGGAGCTGGTGGGTGAACGCCACCACCACCAGTCCAAGGCCGTGTTGCTAGACCATGCGAGGCAGTTGGTTAAAGCCATCAGCAGTCGCTTTCCACGGCTGAGAGCGTCGGGGACCCGGTTGATCGATGAGGCGCTTCGCTATTCGGCGGCCGTGGATGAGTTCTCCGACCGGTTGTTACAACAGGTGCGGGCCCGGCGGGACTTCAGCATGCTGCTGCCGGAACAGTACCTGTCGGCGGCCTTGGGCGCGTCGATGGACGCCTTGGCGGAGGTGTTTGCTGCCACGGTGTTTGATCCCGCCAGTGTGGAGATCACCGCGGCACAGGTGCTCGTGGCGGCCGGGGATCGGCGGCCGCCGATGACTCGGCGGCGGCCGGCGCGGCCGGCGCCGCTACCGCCGGGCCCTGATCCGGTGGAAGCGGCGCGGGAGAAGGCCTTGCTGCTGCGCCGGCGGCGTTCTGCGTCGATGAATTCGCTGGTCAGGGGCGGGCAGGAGGCTGACCTGACGGCGACGCTGGGGGCGTTGCCATGGCGTGCGGCGATTGCCACGGTGGTGGACCTGCTGCAGGCGTCTGCGGACCCGGCGACCCCGTTCTTCGTGGAGATCGGCGAGGAGGTCCTCGTCGATCCGGCTGGGGCGGTCACCTACGCCAGTCCGTTGTCCTTGTACCGGCTGCCGCAGGATGTGTCGGGTGCCGTTGGCGGAGACTCTTCGGCCGTGCAGGGGGGTCCGGCATGAACGAGGATGCCTATCTGCTGGCCTGGGCTCGGGCCGTACGGATCGTGCCGCTGACAGCAGCGGGTGCAGCCGATGGGCTGACGGCGCTGCGGCGGGCCGCCGATGGTGTGCAGCGGCGCCTTGTCGACGTGGAAGCGGCCGACGGCCCGGCGGTCATGGTGCGGTGGGCGCCGGACGTGGAGCCGGTCAGCGGTGTGGTGGGCGATCCGCTGACGCACCGGGAGGCAGCGCCCTCGCAATTGCTGACGCTGGCAGCCGCTCTGCGCCTGTGCTGGCCCGATCCCGAGCTAACACTGTATCCGGGGGGCGCGGCGGCCGAGGAGGACGTGCTGGCGGCCTGCGTTCCGCCCGGGGACGGTCTCCTGCGGGAGGGCATGGCACTGATCGCCCAGACATCGGCGTATCGCAGCGCGCTGCGGGTCCTGCGCGCGTGCGGCTACCTGGCCGCCGACGCCGGGGACGGCATGGTGCGACTGGGGCCGATGGTGGCTGCCTGGAGCGAACGGGATGTTGATGAGTTGCGGCGCGGGTATGACCTGCTGCCCTGCCAGGTGAAGGAGGGCTAGGCATGGAAGTGCGGTATCTGGAGGCGCTGTCGGAGCAGCGCCGTGCAGAGGTGCGGGCAGCGGTGTGTGCGGTGGAAACCGCGCGGCTGCCGGTGCCCGCGGCGCGTTTTCGCGCGTTGGCCGAGGTGCCGCTGCGCAGGGTGGTCGAGGAGGTACTCGCCGCTTCGGGCCGGACGCTGCTCGGTGTAGGAGGGGGGTTCCTGTCCGGCTACGACGACATGGTCAGAGCGCGGCTGGCCGATGAGGGCGTCGGTGTCCTGCCTCGTGAAGACCGGGCCGTGCTGACGCTGGTGCTGCTGTTCAGCGTCGCCGCCCCACGCGCCGGCGGCAGCGTCCTGCCGCAGGCCCTGTGGACCCAGGGGGTGCCGGTGAGCAGGGAGCGGCTGAAGCAGTCCGCGGTCCCCGACCGGGTCGTGGATGCCGCGCTGAGCCGTCTCGCCGCAGCCGACCTGGTGCGGACAACAGGTTCGGGGATCGTTCTGGGCAGCCAGTTGTTGCGGCTGACGCCAGCGGCCCAGGCCGACCTGTTCGAGCAGTTGGTGCTCCTGGCCGAGCCGCAAGGAGTCATGGCCGAGTCGATCTGGCGGCGCCGGGCCCGCGTCGCCAGCCAGGAAGGACAGAAACACTGAACGCCACCTGGTACGAGCGCGGCACCGAGAAGCCGGGGGAGGACGAGGACGGGCAGGAGGGACTGCCCGAGCTCATCGAGCACCGCGGCATCGTCGGTGACCGTCATCTGGTGGCGGTCCAGACGTTCGATATCGCCCGACTGACCACCCACGCGGTGCCGGTGGTGCCCGAGACGTTCATCGCCGTGTCCGGGATGGGCCCCAAGGACGACTCCAACGGCTCGGGCAAGACCTCGTTCCTCATCGCGGTTTCGCTGCTGCTGGCCGATCCCCAGTGGCGGTTGGAATCCAACCACGGGCGGGACGCCAGCGGAATCCTGTTCAAGCCCGACGCGGCCGGGGTGGACCGGGCCCAGCAGATTCCGGCCGCCTCGCACGGCTACGTGGTCGGCGTCTTCGCACACGACAGGCCCGACGCATCCGGCGGGCGCGAGGCACTCGCTGCGAGTGGCCCCCTGCAAGGGGCGCTGACGGTGTGGGTACGCATCGCCGCGTCCGCCCCGTACGTTCTGGCCAACTGGACCGAAGGCATCCACGTGGCCGATGCGGCCGACGATGCCGAGCGGGCGGCGCAGGCAGACACTCTCTGGCAGGAGCTGGGCAGTGCGAGCAGGCTGTCGGCACACCGCATGGCCGACGCCCTCTACGGCAACGCACCGCGGTGCCTGACCTACCTCGACACGCCGCTGCGCCCGGCGGTTCCCTCGCTGCTGAGCCAGCAGATGACCGCGATGGAACCGCACGACATCGGAGAGGCCCTGATCGCCCTGTCCGGTATGACTCATCTGCTGGAGCAGGAGGCTGCCCGCCGCGGCAAGGCCCTTGAGCACGCTGCGCAGTTGGAGAAGGCACGCGACGAGCACGCACTGGCCTTGGCGGACGAAGAAGCAGTACTCGAGGGCGTGCGGGCACGTGCTGCTGCCCGCACGGCGCTTGAGGAAGGACGCCATGCGTGGCGGCGCTATCTAGCGGCCTGTTACCTGGAGGCAGCCCAGGCCGACCGGAAACTGGCAGCGGACCTGGAGGACAAAGAGCAGCAGGTGGTGCAGGCGCAGGAACTGCTCGACGGTGCCGAGGAGAAGCTGCGCGAGCTGACGGCGGCCACCGATCTGGCCGCAGCAGCGGCCGCCGCCCGCCAGGAGTGGGTGGACGCCAAGCAGGTCACCGAGCAGGCCGCCACGCAACGGACATCGGCGGCTACCCGGCGGGACATCATCCGCCAGAGCATGGCCTCCCTTCGGCCGAGCACGGGTGTATGGCGGGGATCGCCGGTCGCTGATGCCCGCAGCGCGCTGGAAGCCGCCAGAGAGGTGCTGTATGTGGCGCGGCAGCAGAAGGCCGACGCAGACAGCGCCCTGTCCCGGGCCCAGAGGCTGGAGGAAGCGGCCCGGCAGGGACGCAGCGGGGCCGCGGGCCAAGCCTTGGAGATCCTCGACGGCCACGGCGTCAGCGCCGCAGGGCTGATGGACCAGCTGCAGCTGGAGGAGTCGGTCCGTGCGCAGTGGGAGGCGCGCCTGTGGCCCTGGCGCGACGCCGTGGTGGTGCCGTGGGGGCAGGCAGAACGCGCCCGGGAGATTCTGCGCGGCCTGCCCGGTGCCCAGGTCGTCGCCGCCGACCCCGCCGACGGGACGGGCAGTGGCGGCGGTGCCCTGCCTCAGGGTGTGCGCAGTGGCAGGGCGCTGGCCGGGTTCTTCGGCACGTTGCAGGAGCGCACGACGGCTCTGGACGACCCGCCCGCGGCCTACGACGCAGGACTGTCGCTGGCGGTCGTCGGTGGCTTCCAGGCTCCGATCGCCGGACGGGATGCCCGGGTGGCCCAGGCCGTCGCGCACCGCCGCCGCTGCGAGGACGAGGTGTCTACGGCGGCTGAGGGCCTTGCCGCGGCTGAGTCGGAGTTCGAGGTAGCCGAGATCGAGCACAAGGCAGCCGTGGCGGCGCGGGATCTGGCCGCTTTGGAAGAGCAGGCCTCCGCCTTGGACGAAGCGATCGCCGAGGCCGATGACAAAGCCACCGCCGCCCGGAGCGCAGAGGACGAGCGCCACGACGCGTGGGAACAGGCGCAGAACGCGCTGACGGCCCATGCCCAAGCGGTGACGACCGCGAAGCTCACCCGGGACGCGGCCGACAAGACGTACAAGGAGCGGGCCAAGGAGCGAACAGCGCTGAGCAAAGCCCGTGCCGAGGTCTCCTGCCCGCAGTGGCAACGTCTGTGGGGCGCCCCCGCCGAGGAGGCAGCCGAGCTCCTGCGGGCCACCGCCCCCGGCACACCGGCGCCCCGGCCCGGCCGCCTGCGGCGGAACGTGGAGGATCATCTGCGGAACGCGTACGAGCACTACGGCCTGCCGGCCGGCGCTGTAACCGGCGTCGTCGACGAAGACCTGCTCCTGGCGCAACACCTGCGGGACGCCTTCGAAGAGGAGGAGGCATCTGCGCTGCTGCGCACGGGCTTCGACGAGGTGGCCGCTCCCCTGCAGATCCGGCTTGACGGTCACAGCGACAAGGATGCCGTCGAAGCCGCCCGGATCGCCTCCGGCCGCTTGCTGCGCGAGGAGGCCTTGGCCAAGCTCACTCGTGCGGCGGAGCGCAGCGGGCACACTCTCCAGGCTCTGCAGGACATGATCGAACATCACGTCGAAGGGCTGTTAGCGCAGATCAGCGACGCCTTCAATGCGTTGGACCGGCAGCGGGGCGGTGACGGTGCGCGCCTGGACTACACCAGCGTGCGACCCGAGGGCGCCAGGCCCTGGCGGTGGCAGGTGACACCGCGCTGGAAACGCTCCCCGCGCGGCGCCTTCGTGCACTACCGGGAGAACGCCAACGGCGCCCAGGTGAAGGTGCATGCCATCCAGCTGGTCCTGGCTGCGGTACTGGCCGACGCCGAGACCAGAGGGCGGGTGTTGATCCTGGACGAGCTCGGCAACAGCCTGGGCGAGGTCAACCGCAAGGACATGCTCGCTGCGCTGCGGGACGTGGCGCGCCGCCAGCACCTGACCATCCTGGGCACCTGCCAGGACAGTGTGCTGGTGGATGCCGCCGACGTGTGCGACGAACTGCTGTGGTTCGTCCACGCCTCCTCCTCCGACGCCTATAACCAGCCCACCCGTACCTGGGGACACGATTCCGACGGCAAGCGCGTGGAACTGACTGCCGACTGGATCACCGCAGGACGCTCCCATGCCTGAGCCCACCGTGCCCCTCCCCCGCCCCGCCCTGCTGGTCAGCGAAGCCCACGGCCGGCGGGAAGTGCCCCTGCACGGACTTCCCTCCGGGATCATCGCCGTCACCGTGCCCCGCACCCGAAAAGACGGCGACGAGGTCCTCACCCGCGTGCCCGTGGACCGCAAACGACGCGTCAACCCCGCCGTCGTCGACCTCATCGCCTCCGACCCGGTCCCCGCCTACGACCCGCCGGCCGGCCTGACCGACCGTGACCTGATCAAGGTCCTGACCACTCGGACCCGCAAGCGGTGGACCACCATCGAGGCCGACTTCGGCCAGGAACAGGCGTGGCGTACGACCGTGTCGCTCATCCGCTGCGGCGCCGTCGTCCTGCGCTGCAAGGTCGTGCAGACCACCGGATTCACCCCCGACTCCTGGCAGCTGACCCCGTCCTGGGCATCACTGAGAGAGGACAAGCTCGCCCAGCTGCGGGGCCACCCCGACCCCTCACGGCTGCACGCCGAATTGCTGCAGGCCATGGCAGGCATCCCCCAGCTGGCGAGCGAACACGCCCTGCTGGCCGCCACCGCCCCTGGCCGCACCCTGCAGGTCCCCGCAGGCAGCACCACCGGAACCGAGGACTGGCGGGTGTACGAGGTGGCCGTCAGGTCCGCCGCGGTGTGGTGGGCCGCCCAGTCGCACCCCCAGCCGATGACCGCCAAGGTCCTGGCGGGCAAGAGCATGCGCGACACCAAGTACACGTGGACAGCGCAACGCCGGCAGGCGTTCGCCAACCTCGTCGGCCGCCCCTTCGACCAGGCGGTGGAAGAGACCGACACCGAGCTGCGCATGCGCGGGCCCCTGCGCTGGCGCGTCGATACCGTCATCGCCGACGCCGCAGCCTGCCGCCCCTGGCTGGGCCTGCCCGCAGGCGGCCTGCGCAGCCTCGGGCTCATCGACAGCTCAGCGGTGGGCGTCCTTCTGATCGAGAACGAGGACGCCTTCGCCCAGGTGTGCAAACTCCCCGACGTCGCAGACCAGTGGCTGTGTGTATGGGGCGCCGGCTACGCCACGCACGGCCTGGCCGCTTTCCTCAAGGCCATGGCGCCGCTGCCGGTGGCCGCCTGGCAGGACCTGGACGCTCACGGCATCCAGATCATCGCCAACCTCACCGAACGCATCGGCCGGCCCATCACCCCCGTCGGCATGGACGTCGACCTGTACCGGCAGGGAACGAAGTACCGCCAGAAACCCGAAAAAAGGGAGGCGAACCGAAAACTCGCCGAGCGACTCGCAGCCAGCGGACCACTCTCCCTGCGCGCCCTGGCCGCCGCAATCGCCGCAAACGGCGGCGACGGTTGCGAACACGAAACGCTCTACCACGAAGTCCTGCCCACCCTGGCGCGCACGCTGGGTCAGATCACTGACGGACCCGCGCCGGACGTCCGGCCATCCAGCACCGACGGTGCCGCCTGATCACTCTTTCTACGTCTGGGAACGCTCCTACCTGGGCGGGCGTCAAGTCGCCAGTACGCCGGTTCCGCAGGGGCCTCTAGCAGAGTCTGTAGGCGGGTGCGGGTTGGTCAGGAGAGGCTTCACCGCATTGTGTGGCTCGGTTCAATTGCGCACTGCGCAGGCTGGCCGATTCGTTTTTGATCAGACGGAGGCTGGCTTTGGGTCCAGTGGACCACTGGGGTCGATGGGAGGGGCCAGCGTGCATCTGCGGCAGGTGGACGTGCGGTTCGTCGGGCCGGACGGGGTCATGGTCCAGAGGCCGTGGCGAAGCGCTGTAGGGGGCCTGTGCCTCATGGAATGCCCGATGGTACGTAGCTTCCCACTACGGCGGGGCCGGCGGTTGGCTCCGGGATGGTGGTGGTCGGCGACCACGAGCCATCTGGTGGGGTACGGGAGCGCAGCCATGCGGGACGCGGTCATGATGCTCGATCAGGATCCTCAAGTGACAGGCATGGTGAGCCGTCCGGTGGAGCTCGTGTGGGAGGAAGGCGGGCGGACCGTCACACACGCACCCGACCTGGCTGTTGCCTTGGTGGACGGGAGCATTCATTTAGTGGACTGCCCTGGCAGCAGCGGACCGTCCGCACGGCTTGCCAGCCGGGCGCGGGTGGCCGGCTTGTGTGCGCAGGACGTGGGCTGGGAGCACCGGTTCGCGGATGCCGCAGATCCGGTGGCTCTGGCCAACGGGCGCTGGCTGTCGGTCTACCGGCATCCCCGATGTTCGGCGGGTATCCCTGCAGCCCGGCTGCGCGAGGCATTCGCCTCGCCTATCGCGTTGTTCGAGGGCGCGCTGCGGCTCGGGGATCCAATCGCAACGCTGCCCGCCGTCTACCACGGGCTCTGGCACGGCCTGCTCAGTATGGCCTGGGACCACGTCCTGAGCGAGGAGACCCCCGTGGTCGCCGTGCCAGCCAGACGTCGCCGTGAAGGAGCGAGGCGGTGAAGAGGCCGTGGGGCGTCGTCGAAGTCGGGGACCGGATCCGGTTCGACGGACAGGTCCACGTCCTGGCCGGTCTGGACGGACCCCGCTGCCGTCTGGTCGCCGAAGAAGGCGCAGGTGTGCAGGTACTCCTGCTCACTCACGTGCTTGCCGCGCGGGACTTCACCACCCTGGACCGCTCCTTGCCAGGGCAGCGGCGTGTACCGGTCCACGGCCCCTTGGACGGATGCGACACCGCGGTCCGAAACAGAGCCCTGGCCTGGGAGCGGCACGTCCTGGAAGTCGAGACCGGCTACCCCGGACCCGGCCGGGAGCAGCTGCCTCGAGACGGCTATGACCCGGCCGTGTACCGGCTCGCCCAGCGGGAGGCGGCCAAGGCCGCCGAGCTGACCGCATCCGGAGAGCAGGTCAGCGTGGCCACCGTGCGCAGGATGCGAGCCCGCTACCGCGCGCAGGGAGTATGGGGTCTCGTCGACGGCCGGAGGAAGCGGGAGCGCTCTGTGTTCGGGCGTGCCGATCCACGTGTGGTCGCCGCGATCAAGCAGGCGCTGGAGGAGCAGCAGGGGCGTTCGACTGGAACATTGAGCCGGCTACGGCACGAGGTGGGGTGGCTGCTGGAAGACACCCAAGGGCCCGGGAAGGTGGCGGTGCCCCCGGTGGCCACGTTCAACCGGCTGGTACGGGCTGTCGCCGAGCAGGAAGGACTGGCATTGACGGCCGAAGGGCAGCGTCGGCGCGCGTCCCGGCCGGTGCCGGTGTTCACTCCCACGGCCGCGACGTTGCCCGGGGAGTTGGTGATGATGGACAGCACTCTGCTGGACGTGATGGTCGTGTGCGAGGACGGAAAGACCCGGCGGCCGGAGCTGACCATGGCGGTGGACGTGGCTACCCGCAGCATCACCGCCGCCGTCCTGCGCCCGAAGGGCACCAAGGCAGTGGACGCGGCCGTGCTCCTGGCCCAGACGCTGGTGCCGCAGCCGATGCGGCCCGACTGGCCCGAGTACCTGTCCATGGCCGCTTCCGTCATCCCCTACACACGGCTCGCCTCTATCGACGCCCGCATGCAGGGGCCGCGGCCAGGCCGGTGATCCGGCCGTCGACCGTGGTCATCGACCAGGGCAAAGTGTTCGTGTCCCGCTGCTTCCTCGCTGCCGCCGAGCACCTAGGAATCACCGTCCAGCCGTGTCCCCCCGCGTCCGGGCACGCCAAGGGGCATGTGGAGCGGGGCTTCGGGGCGATCGGCACGCTGTTCGCTCAGTACGTCGCCGGCTACACCGGAAACCGCCTCGCCACACGCGGCAGCAGCGTGGAGGACGAGGCATGCTGGACGATGCCTCAGCTGCAGGACCTGCTGGACGAGTGGATCGTCTGCGGGTGGCAGGAACGGCGCCATGCGCGGCTGCGGCATCCCCTCATGCCCCGGCTGACGCTCACCCCCAACGAGATGTGGGCCGCGCTCACCGGCATCGCGGGACACGTACCCATCCCTCTGACCGGAGCAGACTGGATCGAGCTGCTGCCCTCCCGCAGGTGCGCGATCACAGACGAAGGCATCCGGTTCGAGTACCGCACCTACGACGGCCCGGCGCTCAACGGACACCGGCACCGCTCCCCCGCTACGGACGGCAAATGGGAAGTCCACCACAACCCCTACGAGCCCTGGCAGTGCTGGGTCAGGCTCCCAGACGGCTGGGCGCAGGCCGAGTGGATCCACCGAAGCCTGGTGTCGAAGCCCTTCACCGACACCACCTGGCGGCACATCCGCACCGTGGCCACACGGCATACGGACCGGGCCGAGCACGAAGAGCACCTCGCCCGTCACCTAGACGAGTTACTCCGCCGCGCCCACACAGGACAAACAAGCGCCACCCGCCCCCACAAGAGCAGCAGCCTCGCCGACGTCCCCGGCCAGCGGGCAGGAACCAGACGCGCACGGCGACGGACCGCGGACACCGGCACGCGGACAGGCCCCGCCGAGCACCTTCCGCCTGCGGACGAGAACACGCCCCCTGTCCCGGGTTCCGCCGGCACAGCAGCATCGGCCGGGGCCTGGAGCATCTTCGACGCCCACCAGGAGGCGCAGCAGTGGTGACGGCCGCCGACCAGGAGACGGACAACGGCCCGTACGCGTCACCGACGACCTGGCGCGAATGGACACGGTTCGTCGACACCGAACCACCCTGCCTGCCTGGGCCCGGACCATGGAACGCCGAGGAGCGTCTGGATTACCACTCCCAATTCGTGATCCTCTCCACCCCGACCATGGCCAAGATCTCCCTCACCCTGCGCCGGCTCATGATCCTCAACCGGCGGCACAACGGCACCGCCCGGCGAGGACTACTGATCTCCGGGCCGCCCACCACGGGAAAGACCACCACTCTGCAGCAGCTCGGCCGGTCCTTCCACCTCGCCGACCGGGCCCGCCACAACAGCTTCGACGAGCGACTGCCGGTGGCCTTCCTGTCCGTCCCCCCGGCCGCCACCCCGAAAATGCTCGTGTCCGAACTGGCCCGGTTCCTCGACCTGCCCATCGGCAAAGCGATGAACCAAGCACGGATCACCGACATCGTCTGCGGTGCACTACGTGATCTGTCGACCCAGCTCGTCCTCGTCGACGACGTCCATCTGCTCAATACCCGCACCCGCATCGGTGCTGAGACCTCCGACCAGATGAAGCACCTCAGCGAGCGCCTCCCCGCGACCTTCGTCTACGCCGGCGTCGCCATCGAGGCCTCCCCGCTCCTGACGGGAAGTCGCGGCGCGCAGCTCGCCGGACGGTTCAAGATGGTGCGCAACCCGCCGCTGGCGTACGGCAGCCCTACACAGCGCACGGCCTGGGAAGGCCTGGTCCGCGGCATGGACCAAGCCCTACGCCTCCAAGCACACCGCCCCGACACGCTCACCCGGCACGCCCCCTACCTCCACCAGCACACCGGCGGCCGCATCGGGAGCCTGTCCGCCCTCGTCCGGGAAGCAGCGATCGCCGCCATCCTGGACGGCAGTGAGAAGATCACCAAGCAGCTGCTCGACGACATCGACCTCGACGAACTCGCCGAACAGGCCGCGCGCCCACCGGCGCAGGCCTGAGACGCCGCGAGTGCACCGCTCCGTCCCGCGCCCCAGCATCTGGCGTGTGGCCCCCTTGCAGTGGGAGACCACCACCTCGTACATCCAGCGCCTGGCACGCCGACATCACCTGACCACCGCGGAACTCCTCCACGCCCTCGGCATCCCCCGGCCCCAGGCGAACAAGGAATGCGCCCAGCCTCACGGCCCCTACACCAGCATCGAGCTCTACCTCAACGCACCCAGCCGCCGCCTGATCGCAGCGTTCGCCGGCATCCCGGACGAACACCTCGCCCACGCGCTCCCCGAATGGAACCGCTACCGCGACAAACCCGACCCGCAGTCCGCCCGCGCCCGGCTCCGCCTGGCCTCTGCGCACGCCGTGACCGGCTGCCCCCGCTGCACGATCGCCCGCACCGGCGACCCCCACCCCGTCCCGCAGTACCTGCCCGACACCCGCCTCGTCTGCCGCCGCCACCACACCTGGATGCTCGGCCGCCACACCCTCGCCGGCATGCCGCTGCCCATCGAGCACGCCGACCTCACACGAACCCCCGAAATCCTCGCCGCCCACCGCATCCACATCCGGTTTCTCCGCCGCTGGGGCGCAGCCGCCGACCACGCCCTCACCCTGGCCATGAACCTCACCGAGAACTGGCGACGCGCCGCACCCTCAGAAGAACGCATCTGGCCCGCACGCGCCCGCCGCATCGGCAACAACAAGCGCGCCCGCCTCTGGTACGCCCTCGCCCGAGAAGCTGTCACCTACCCCGAGACCATCACCCTCGCCCGATTCTTCGCCCACCACCCCCGTGCGCTCCACGTCCTCGAACGCCCCGGGCACACCCACCCTCTCCACACCGCCGTCGCCTCCCTCCTGGGCCGGCCCTGGCTCGAAAACCCCGCCCTGTACCCGGACCGATTCGGCGACCGCATCAGCTACACACCCGGCCGCAACCCCCGCGCCCGCGAGCGATGGCCCTACCGGCACAGCCCCTACGCCCCTGGCCCCACCGAGCTCACCGAACTCGGCTACCAACCACCCCCTCAGCAGCCCTCCTCACACATCCAGGCACGCCGAAAGGACAGGAAGGGAAGCCGGAAGTCAGCACCCAGGACAGGCACGGAGCCTCCCGCTCCCACTATCTGGCTCGACACCAACCCCACCCCATAGCCATCACATACCGGTGGCCAACGAAACTGCGCACTGCTCAACCAACCTGCGCAGCACACAGCGACAACCAGGAAACCCCAGGTCACCCGTGTAAGGCGTTCGCGTACGACTCAGAACGAATGACCAACACCGACCCGAACACGACCACTCATTCCGCGAAGCCCCAGGTCAGAAATCCACCTTCTACTCAGATCCACCGACCGACGACACTTAGTGAGAGGAAAAGGGGAAACCGCATGTGGAGTGCTCAAGATGTGGCACGGGAGCAGGTTAGGCGCCAGGCAAGCGGCCCGATATGGCCGCCGTTGCGGAGAAGGTCGCGGAGGCTGCTACCCGCGAGCGTGAGACAACGGAGCAGTTGAGGCGGGGCGGTTCCTTCTCCGAGTTCGAGACGGCCCCGGAACGACTGGCTGCCATCTGGGCGGCGAAGCATGCGGAGTGGCAGCGCGTCAGGGACTTGATAACTCAGGCCGGTTGGGATGCGTACGAGCCGGAGCGTGACACCCAAGGCTCCAAGTGGGCTCAGGAGCGAGCAGAGCGGCGTGCCGGTGCTCTCGCGGCCCGGGCCGCCTTCGAGGCGCGGCGGCGGGAGGAGGCGGATGAGCTGCGGGCGGAGCTGCGGCTGTCTGCCGTGCCCAGCCGACTGATCCGGGCGGCGGCCGATCGGGTAGGGCTCATGCCCGCCCAGATCCTGGCGCAGCTCGCCGAGCGGGTCGTGGTGAGCGAGGACGGTACGGTGTCAGTCCCGCCCTTCACGCCGTCCCGGTGATTTCCCGAAGCGGTCAGGAAACGAGTCAGGGGAAGATTTCTAAATGCCGGGTATTCAGCTCAAGGAACACCAGGTTGACCAGAAGGCGGCTTTCCGCAAGTGGGTGGGATTCCCTGCAAGGTCATCTGTGCCGCCGCAGGGTGCCCGGGCCACGATCGTGTCAGCGACCGGTTCGGGCAAGACGATCACGGCGGCTGCGTGCGCGCTGGAATGCTTCCCGAGCGGCCGGATCCTCGTCACCGTGCCGACCCTGGACCTGCTCGTGCAGACCGCCCAGACCTGGCGCCTGATGGGCCACCGGGCCCCGATGGTTGGGGTGTGCTCGCTGGAGAACGACCCGGTGCTTAACGAGCTGGGGGTGCGCACCACCACCAATCCGATCCAGCTCGCGCTGTGGGCCGGGTCCGGGCCGGTGGTCGTGTTCGCTACGTACGCCTCCCTTGTCGACCGGGATGATCCGGAGGGAGGGTGGGGAGCGAAGGTGCGCGGGCCGCTGGAGGCTGCTCTGGCGGGCGGGGAGCGGCTGTACGGACAGTGCATGGCGGGCTTCGACCTCGCGATCGTGGATGAGGCCCACGGAACCGCTGGTGATCTTGGTCGGCCGTGGGCGGCGATCCATGACAACCAGCGGATCCCGGCGGACTTCCGGCTCTACCTGACCGCGACCCCGCGCATCCTCGCCGCGCCCCGGCCGCAGAAGGGCGCGGACGGCCAGGAGCTGGTGCTGGCGTCGATGGGCCAGGACTCCCAGACATACGGCCCATGGATCGCCGAGCTGGGGCTCTCGGAGGCGATCGAGCGGGGCATCCTCGCCGGGTTCGAGATCGACGTGCTCGAAATCCGCGACCCCTCCCCCGTCTTCGGCGAGTCGGAGGAGGCGCTGCGGGGCCGGCGCATGGCTCTGCTGCAGACGGCGCTGCTAGAGCACGCCGCCAGGTGGAACCTGCGCACCGTGATGACGTTCCACCAGCGGGTCGAGGAGGCCGCCGCGTTCGCGGAGAAGCTGCCGGAGACCGCTGCCGAGCTGTACGTCAACGACGTCTCCGACGAGGACCTGGCGAAGGCGGAGAAGCTGCCCGCATCGTCGATCGACGCGGAGTTCTACGAACTGGAGGCCGGCCGCCACGTACCCCCGGACCGCGTCTGGGCGGCGTGGCTGTGCGGCGACCACCTCGTCTCCGAGCGGCGCGAGGTCCTGCGCCAGTTCGCCAACGGCATCGACGCCAACAACCGGCGCGTACACCGGGCCTTCCTCGCCTCCGTACGGGTCCTCGGGGAAGGCGTCGACATCACCGGCGAGCGCGGCGTGGAGGCCATCTGCTTCGCCGACACCCGCGGCTCCCAGGTGGAGATCGTGCAGAACATCGGCCGGGCGCTCAGGTTGAACCGCGACGGCTCCACCAAGGTCGCGCGGATCATCGTGCCGGTCTTCCTCCAGCCCGGCGAGGACCCGCAGGACATGGTCGCCAGCGCCTCGTTCCGCCCCCTCGTAGCCGTTCTCCAGGGCCTGCGCTCGCACGATGAGCGCCTGGTCGAGCAGCTCGCATCCCGTGCCCTCACCCACGGCAAGCGCAAGGTGCACGTTCGGCGCGACGAGGACGGGCGGATCGTCGGGGCCGGCGGCGAAGGGGACGGCGAGGACCAGGAGCAGGACGGCGCCGATGCCGCTGCCGAGTCTGCGATGCTGCACTTCTCCAGCCCGCGCGACGCCGCCACGATCGCGGCGTTCCTGCGCACCCGCGTCTACCGGCCGGAGTCCCTGGCGTGGCTGGAGGGCTACGAGGCGCTGCTGCGCTGGCGCAGGGAGAACGAGATCACCGGCCTGTACGCCGTCCCGTACGACACCGAGGTCGAGGTCGGGGCGACGAAGGCGTTTCCGCTTGGCCGATGGGTCCACCAGCAGCGGAAGGCGCTACGGGCCGGGGAACTGGAGGAGCGACGCAAGACGCTGCTGGACGCGCCGGAGGCCGGGATGGTCTGGGAGCCGGGCGAGGAGGCTTGGGAGAGGAAGCTCGCCGCGCTGCGGGCCTACCGGCGCGCCACCGGACATCTCGCTCCGAGGCAGGACGCGGTGTGGGACGACCCGGCCGGCGGCGGCACCGTGCCCATCGGGCAGTACATGGCCAACCTCCGCCGCAAGGGCGGTCTCGGGAAGGACCCGAAGCGGGCGGAGCAGCGCGCGGCGCAACTGGCCGCGATCGACCCGGACTGGGACTGCCCGTGGCCGCTGGACTGGCAACGGCACTACCGGGTACTCGCCGACCTCGTCGACGCCGACGGTCACCTGCCCTACATCACACCCGGCGTGCTCATGGACGGCGACGACATCGGCAAGTGGCTCCGGCAGCAGAAGCAGCCGGCCGTTTGGGCGCGGCTCCTGCCCGAGCAGCAGGAGCGGCTGTCCACGCTGGGCATCAAACCGCTGGAGGCGCCGTCTCCCGCCCCGGCGGCCAGGCGTGCGACAAAGGGCCCCAGCAAGGCACAGCAGGCGTTCCAGCGGGGCCTGGCAGCCCTCGCGCAGTGGGTGGAGCGGGAAGGCGCCGACCGGCCGGTGCCGCGCGGCCACGCCGAGGAGATCACGGTCGACGGCGAGGCGGAGCCGGTGGTCGTGAAGCTGGGCGTGTGGGTCTCGAACACCAAATCGAGAAGGGACCGGCTTGCACAGGAACAGCTGGATGCCCTGCGGAAGCTGGGCGTCGACTGGGTCTGACCCCCGCAGCGGCCGGTCGTTGAACCTGCCGGACACGCGAAACGCGAGATGACCCCGGAGGATCAGTTCTCCGGGGTCTCTTGCTGTCCATGCGGGCCGGTCAGCTGGTGCCCAGACGAGCGTCCAGGACGATGGGTGGCAGTTGCTTGCCGTCCGGAGCGTCCAGGTCGATGCTGTCCAGCACCGCGCCCGTGGCATCCCAGACGCGTCGGCACACGGCGCGGCGAGCCGCGTCGATCACGGTGAAGCGGGCGGTGTAGGTGCGCTGAACAAGCCGCGCCAGGTCGGCCCCTTCCAGCTCCACGTGCAGGAAGCCATCCTCATCCGGGACATCGTGGGTGCTCTCGTAGGGGAAGTTCTTGAAGTGGCTGAACGGGTACTGGCAGTGCTGCTTCACCACCCGCCAAGTTGCCGGGGCACAGACCAGTTCCACGCGCGAGACCCCAGCGGCCTTCAGTAGCCGCTCGCGCTGCAGCTGGAGTTCCAGACGCTCCTTCAGTGCCATGCACATCCCTTTGTCCATCGCGGGCTTATCCGACTCGCACAGCATGCCCTTGCCGACCGAGCCGTCAGTCCAGGGACGGGAACTGGTGTACGCGCCCCCAGAGCTGCCAGCCTTCATCCGAGCGCTTCTGCCACCCGTCGAACTCGGGGCCGTGCTCGATGAAGTGCTCCAGGACTTGCAGCGCCCATGCCGCGAAGCCGGCCCGGCGCTCCTCGCTCAAGCCGGGCCTGGCGGCCACCCGCGCGGCTACACCGCTCCCCTCGTACTTCACGATCACGCAGCCATCGACGTCCGGCTCATCCTCCCGGCCGAAGTCGACCTCTTCGACCGGCCAGCCGTAGACGTGGGTCAGCTTGCGCTCTCCTCAGATGCCATACGTCCAGCATGCCCGAAGAAGATCGGTAGTTCCCTCAGTTCCAGCGGGGGTCGACGTACTTCATGGCGCCCCGGGCAGTGTCACAGGGCCAGGCAGCACCCTCGCATCCGGTGCACGTCGGATCGGCACGGTCGCTCGGGGCGTGTTCGGCGAGTTGCTGTCCCGCTACGGCTCGGGCGGTCCGCTCGTCCGGACTCATGCCCCGGTAGGTCTCATGGGCCAGCGCCACAGCCCGGTCATACTCAGCCAGCTGAGCTTGGAGATCATCTGTCATGAGATGTGAGCCTATCGCCGGCCGATCGCGCCCCTGCGCCCCTGCATTGGGACCTGACCTGACCTCGCTCCCGCCGGCGTTCTCTAGGTGGCTCGCTGCCGCAGTAACTCGGGCGGCCCGCCGGATCAACGGCCGAACTGCCCAGCTGAAGGGTGTCTACGACGTCGGCGGTCCGCGCTGGACAGCCAGCTCGGACAGTCAGAGACCCCGGGCGGTAGATGCTCGGGGTCTCTGACTGTCTCCCGTAGACGCGGAACAGTCCTCTCGCGGCGGATCAGCGCCGCTCGATGGTCTGTCCCTTGGTTGCCGCCTTGTGGCGCGGAGGCTTGCCTTCGTTCTTCTTCTCCGTGCCCACGAGAGCCGGGTTGGCGAGGGAGTCAGTGAGGCTGGGCGGAGGGGGAGGCGGGGGCGGAGGAGGAGGGGACTGGTTCCCCTGGTTCTGTGCGTTTGTCATGGCCGCCAGTGTGCAGCACGAGACTGACAGTGGAGAGGACGATCCCGGCGGCGACAGCGGCCAGGGCGACCGTCCATCGCTTCGTCTTCCGCTGATGCACGCGGGCGTTTTTCTCGAACATCCCTACCCGCGTTCCGGCCAGAGCCCCCAGCGTCGCGCCCTTCTCCGAGAGTGCGTAGGTGTCCAGGACTTCCCGCGGCTTGATGTCCTCGTACTCGGCGAGGTTGAAGACCGAGATGCCGAAGCCGACGGCCACCGCGTACGCCGCGAAGGCCGCGGTGCCGGTGAACGGTTCGAAGCTCCGGGAGGCCAGGAACTGAGCGGCTGTGGCCGCGAAGCCCACCAGGAAGATCGCCTTCGTGTCCACCTTCGCGCCCGACTCCGACTGCCGTGCCAGACGCGCCGCGATTTCGCTGTTGATCAGCTCCAGGGTCTCTTTCTGGTCCTTGAGCTCCTGCGGCGTCATCGTCATGTCCTGAGCGTATTGGGCACGGTCCAGCGGTCTGGCTTCGCGGTGCGCGTAGCCGACGGCGGCCCGGGATCAGGCCGAAACGCGCAGCGGCCCCAGGCGAGGAAGCCGGGGGCCGCTGCCGAGCGGTGCAGATCGGTCTGGGTCAGGCAGAGCTCACAACGATGCCGTTGACGCGCGCGACGAACTCGCCCGCGCGGACGCTGACCGCCGCGGCCAGTCGCTGCTGGAACTCCTGGAAGTCCTTGACCGTTTCGATCGGCTGTCGGTGATGCGACGCCGGGCAGTATCCCGGATCTCCGCCAGGATGACGCCGCCACGGTGCGGTGCACGGGGACGCACCGGCCCCAGCGCGACGCCGGGGCCGGTGAAGTGGGCATGCAGGCTCGCGGCCGTCCGGAGAGAAGACCGGACGGCTGGGTTCAAGGTCCGGTGGCGTGAGCGGTGTGGCGGCCGTTCCGTCTCGGGGGACCGACCATAGGATGTTCTGCACCTCCGCAACGATCCGGTCCCCGCCGTGCGTCGCAGTGGCCATGCCGTTGGTGACGGAGGTGAACCGCAGCCGCACGGGTGATCCATCGGTCGCGACGGCCGGTGGGGAGGAAGGACCGTGTGCCCGGGCGGGCGGTGAGGTGACCAGCGAGCCCGTCACGGCTGTGCCGGAGGCCGCCTTCAAGAAACGTCTGCGGGTTACAGGCGACACGATCTCTCAGCTCTCCTCGGAGTAAACGGTCCTGTCCAGAGCGTGGTCGCGTTGTTCCTGTATACGGTGACTGCTCCTCACGGTGAAGCCGAACACAAGGTGCAATTGGCATCTCCTGGCCGAAGATTGCTCCTTACGAACCGCAGCATGGCTGAGGCAGGATGTGCCGCATGACGGATCTGCTGTCCTTTCTCGGGCTGTGCCTGTTGATCACAATCACTCCAGGTCTGGACACCGCGGTCGTGATCCGGAGCGTTGTCAACGGAGGCCGAAACGCTGGTCTTCAGACCGCTGCAGGGTGCGCGGCCGGTCTGTTCGTGCACGCCGTTGCTGTCGCCCTTGGGCTTGCGGAGGTCCTTGTACGCAGCGCAACAGCCTTTGAACTGGTGAAGTTCTGCGGGGCCATGCTTCTGGTGATCTTGGGTGGGCGTTCGCTCTGGGCGGCGTGGAAGGCGCGGGGGGCAGCGGCTGATGTCGAGGCTGTTGGGGAGGCGAGGAGGTCGCGGGGAAGCACCCCGTTCCTGCAAGGCCTGTTCAGTAACTTGGGCAATCCGAAAGCCGCCTTGTTCTTTCTGGCCAGCCTGCCACAGTTCATCCCTGACGACAGGCCGGGTGCCGCTGTTCCCGTGGCCTTGATGCTTGCTGGCATCGCCGTGGTCTTCCAGCTGACAGGGCTGGGACTGACCGCCGTGGCGGCCAACCGGCTGCGGCGTGTCCTCAAGTCCCCGCGGATGCGTCGCGCCCAGGACGCTGCCCTGGGCGCGACGCTGGTGGCGCTCGGCGTCCGGGTGGCACTCGAGTAGACCTCAGGTGGGACGCTTCGGGACCTCGGGCATGGGCAGGGGCGGCTTTATCGGTGAGTCCTGACACCGGTTGTTGATCGGCGCCGACACCGCCCGGTGTTGGCGGAAAGTGATATCGCCGAGTTTTGACACCGCTTGGGCGCTTGCGGTGGGACCATCGGAGTGCTCTGCGTGGTGAGGGGGCGCCGGTGCCACCGAAGTCCAAGGTCGATCTGTACGCGGCGATCCGCCGTGATGTCCGGGCAGGGATGTCGAACCGGGCCGTGCAGCGCAAGTACGGGGTGGGCTTCCGGACGGTGAAGGCGGCCATGGAGTCCGTCTGGCCGGAGCCGCGCAAACAGCTGCCGCCTCGCAAGACGCGGCTGGACGTATTCAAGCCGGTGATCGACCAGATGCTGCGGGCGGATCTGGACGCGCCGCGCAAGCAGCGGCACACCGTCAAGCGGATCTTCGACCGGCTGCTGGACGAGCACGGTGCGGTGGAGGTGACCTATCCGATGGCACGCGCCTATGTCGCTGCCCGCCGCCCGCAGATACGGATCGAAGCGGGCCGCGGGCCGCTCAATGCGTTCATCCCGCAGACTCACCTGCCGGGGGCGGAAGCCGAGGTCGACTTCGAAGACGTGACGATCCGTCTGGCCGGTGAGCAGGTCAAGGTGTTCCTGTTCGCGATGCGCCTGTCCTATTCCGGCAAGGCGGTGCACCGCATCTTCGCCTCGTGCGGGCAGGAGGCGTTCTTCGAGGGCCACGTCCACGCTCTCAGCGTGCTGGGCGGCGTCCCCTGCGGCAAGGTGCGCTATGACAACCTGCGGGCCGCGGTCGCCCGGGTGCTGGGCCTGTCGAGGGCGAGGGTGGAGAACGAGCGGTGGACCGCGTTCCGTTCGCACTACGGCATCGAAAGCATGTACTGCCGCCCGGGACTCGAAGGGGCCCATGAGAAGGGCGGGGTGGAGGGCCAGATCGGCTGGTTCCGCCGAAACCACCTGGTCCCGGTCCCGGAAGTCGACTCCCTGGCCGAGCTCAACGCGATGGTGGAGCGGTGGGATGCCGAGGACGACGACCGTCGCATCCGGTCGCGGCCCAGGACGATCGGCGAGTACTTCGCCGTTGAACGTCCGCTGCTGCAGCCGCTGCCGGACGAGCCGTTCGAGACCGGCCGGCTGTTCAGTCTGCGGGTGGACCGCTACGCGCAGGTCAGCGTCCGCACGAACCGTTACTCGGTGCCGGTGGGGCTGATCGGCCGCACTGTCCGGGTGATGCTGCATGCCTCCGAGGTCGTCGTCTACGACGGACGCAAGGAAGTCGCCCGGCATGAGCGGCTGATCGCCAAGGGGCAGGCCCGCTTGGAACTGGACCACTACCTGGAAGCCCTGGTCCGCAAGCCCGGTGCCTTCCCCGGCGCGACCGCGCTGGAACAGGCCCGCTCTGCAGGCAAGTTCACCCCTGTCCATGACGCGTGGTGGGCGGCGGCCTGCAAGGCCCACGGGGATCGGAACGGCACCCGTGCTCTGATCGAGGTCCTGCTGCTGGGCCGGCATCTTCACCACGAGTACCTGGTGACCGGGCTCGCCGCCGCCCTGCGGGCTGGCGCCCTGACCGCGGACGCGGTTGCGCTGGAAGCCCGCAAGGCCGCCGAGGCCGACGAGGCACCGCCCGCCACGGCAGATCCGCAACCGGACCGGGCGAGGGTGACGTTCCTGACCGAACGGCGGCTGGCCCACCTGCCGCCCGACACCCGGCCGCTGCCGTCGGTCGCGGCCTATGACCAGCTGCTGCGACCGAGGCAGCCGGCCGCCCGTCCCGCCATCGAGGGAGAAACGTGATGACGACGTTCAAACGCCACCGCGGGCTGACCGAACAGGCAGCCGACGCCGCTGTCGATCAGGCGTGCCGCATGCTGCGGCTGCCCACCATCCGGGCCCAGTTCCCCGAGCTGGCCGAAGCAGCCGCCCGTGACCAGATGTCGTATCGCGGCTTCCTCGCCGAGCTGCTGATGGCCGAGTGCGACGACCGGGCCCGTCGCCGTTCGGAACGCCGGATCAAGGCTGCCGCCTTTCCCCGCGAGAAATCGTTGCGGGCCTTCGATTTCGACGCGAACCCCAGCGTGGACCCGGCGGTCATCCACACCTTGGCGACCTGCGAGTGGGTCAAGAAGGGCATGCCGCTCTGCCTGATCGGCGACTCGGGCACCGGCAAGTCGCACCTGCTGATCGCGCTGGGCACCGAGGCCGCGATGGCTGGCTACCGGGTCCGCTACACGCTCGCGACCAAGCTGGTTAACGAGCTGGTTGAGGCTGCGGATGAGAAGGTGCTGACCAAGACCATCGCCCGCTACGGCCGAGTCGATCTTTTGTGCATCGATGAGCTGGGCTATATGGAGCTGGACCGCCGGGGCGCTGAGCTGCTGTTCCAGGTACTGACGGAGCGTGAGGAGAAGAACAGCGTCGCCATCGCCTCGAACGAGAGTTTTAGCGGCTGGACCAAGACCTTCACCGATCCCCGGCTCTGCGCGGCCATCGTCGACCGGCTCACCTTCGGCGGCAATCTCATCCAGACCGGTACCGGCTCCTACCGCCTCGCCCTCACCCAGGCCCGAGCCGCAGCACAGAACGCTACCGGCTGACCAGACCGCTGCAGCGGTGCCGTTTACGCGCGAGGGTGTTCCAACGACGAACCGGGCGCACCGTTCACGGCGTGCTGGTGCGGACTACCTACGGGTGGCGGGGAGGCTCTTGACGATCTCCCCGTTGATCAGAACGACCAGGCAGCCGCAGCCACTGGCGCAGTACTCGAGCTCTCCTTCGGAGATGCGGTGGTGGGACTTCAGTGTCCACCACCGGGCCTCTGCCGGAGTCGGCTCACCACAGACGGGGCAGCGGTCGACTGTCAGCGTGAGTGCGGACGTGGGAGTCATGCCGCCAGCATGAAGTCACTACCTAAGTCACTTCAACCATTACATTGACCGGTGGCTCCGGGCGGTACGAGCACCGGGACCGTCGGCGGGTGCTCTGCTGCGGGTGGCGCGACGCATCGACCAGGCGCCAGCGAGGACCACCAGCGCCATGGCACACAGTTGACGTGCCGTGAGCTGCTCGTGCAGCAGGACGTAACCGACCCCTGCACCCACTGCGGGGCTCAGCGCCAGCAGCACTCCGAAGGCGCGCGTGTCGATGCGCCGCAGGACTGTCATGTCCAGCGAGTACGGGATCAGGGAGGACAGCAGTGCCACCAGGAGCCCGGTGCCCAGGACGGCCGGGTGGGCCGCCACGACGTTACCGTCCGTGACAGCGGCGACTGGGGCCAGCACACAGGCACCGCAGGCCAGTGCCACGGCCAGGCCCGTCCAGTCGGCAAACAGTTGCCCCACCCTCCGGCTCAGCACCACATACCCGGCCCGGCACAGCGCGGCGGCACCGCCCAGCAGGATTCCCGCGGCGGGGAGCGAGGCCCCCCGGGGCGGTCAGCAGGAGTACGCCAGCGAGCGCGACCAGCGCCACCGCGAGGTGCTCCAGCCGGCGGGACAGGACAATCGACAATGTGAGCGGCCCGAGCAGTTCCAAGGTGGCGGCAACCCCGATCGGCAGGCGGCTGATGGCCTGGAAGTACGCCAGGTTCATCGCTGCGAAGACCAGACCGAGTGAGATCGCCGCCCGCCATTGACGGGCTGAAATCCCTCGAAGCCGCGGTCGGACCAGGACCCACAGGATCGCGGCCGAGAAGGCCAGCCGCATACCGGCCAGTGCCGTGGGGCCGATGGTTGCGTACGCCTCCTTTGCCACGGCCGAACCCGCCTGCAGGCTGATGATCTGGGCCAGCATCAGCGCCGGCGCCGCTGCGGCACCCTGCAGGGGCGGGCTGGGAGTCTTCACCGTCGGGCCCCTCCACCTTCTTCGCTGCCAGGGCTTTACCACGCGGATCTGCCGCAACGACCACATCGGCAGCCCTGTGGCCGCCGCCGCAAACCCGAAGCGCTCGTTGCTCACACGGTGGTGTAATAGTCCTGTGCATTTCAACCATTACGGCGGGGAGGCCGCTCGGCTAGCCGCTGACCTGGCCAACCTCGCAGCGCCGCCACGACCAGAGCATCTGGAACCTCTGCTCGCCGTGCACGGCGTGGTGCAGCGTATGCTCACCACCGCCGAGGCCGAGGAGATCTGGAATTGGAGCCGACACCTGGCCACTTGCTTCGGTTCGCAGAACCTCGAAGAGCGGTGCCAGGCGATCAACACCCTGCTCGCCGACGCTTCCAGCAGGCCCCACATCTCCCTGCACGACGGCCGACCCCACCTGCACTACAGCGCCGCCGATGCCGGCGCCGCCGCCCACATCCGCGCCATCACAGCGGCCGGACTCGCCTACATGGTGTGCTTCGCCGGCGCCGACCGGCTGGGCCGATGCGCGCGCAGCGGCTGCGGTCTGGCGTTCGTTGACACCTCCCGCAACGGCCGACGCGCCTACTGTTCGGTGCGCTGCGCCAACAACGACGCCGTGGCACGTCACCGCGGGCGGCGCCGCGGCGAAGACTGACCGTCAGCCGAACAGGAGGCTCGACAAACGTAACTGGGGACCGCTGGACTTGATCACCGAACACCGCCCCGCCCCGCCCCACTGCAGTGGTGTCAATTCTCGTCAACATCTTGCGGTCCTGTGATCGACAAGTGCTGCTCAAACTCATCGACAACCGGTGTCGGCTCTCATCTACGAAGCTAGTCCCCCGGCTTCGTACGCGGGCCGATGGTCTCGCCCGCTCCTACGTTGCTGTTGCCGAGGCCTACGACGGCCACAGCGACCAGCACGAAAATCGTGAGTTCCCGCCGGGCCCCCGGCGCCCACCGAAAGTGCCCGCGTACCGATGTCCCATCGGAACGCACATAAGGCCGCACGAACGGCATCTGGTCCTCCCCCGAGTCATCCATCCAAGCGAGGACCATGCTCGGGGCGACCACTGACAAACGATCTGGGTCAGAGCGGCGCGAGTGCCTGTTTAGGACGCCGGCTCCGCACCTTACCCATCCGATTGCTGTCTGACTTCGCTCGGACAGCAGTTCTGCACCCTCCTGATCCGGTCTATCGACGCAACCAGTGCTATCCGGCTGCGCCCACAACCGCACAGAACATGGAGGCCTAAAGCTACCTCGCAGCAAGAGGCTCAGCCGAAGCGGACTCGGCGAGGGTGCGGCGTCCTCCATCAGCGAGGTCTCAACTCCCAACTGCCGGGCTGCTTCAGGACAACCAGCACGTGGCCGAACGCAGCGTGCGCTCGAGGTGGGCGCACGGATGGTCAGCGGAGTCGGGGCGGGGGGCCGCCTCGCGCTGTACGTGTCGTCCGGTTCCTCGTCCAGGGCGAGCAACTCGGGCGCGCTGCAGAGCGGAGAAGACCCCATAATCCATCCACAGCGGCAGGGTGCGCAGGTCCGGCATCACCCGCAGCATGCGCGGCCAGTCGCCGTCCACGATGGCCGGGCTGCCGTGAGCGGGCCGCAAGGACGCGGTTGTTGACCTCGGCCTTGCCCATCTCCAGCGAGTGCACGAGCGTCGGCCGGCCGCTGTCCGTGTCGGCCAGCGCCACGCCCAGGATGAGCGCGCTCTGGCCCATGGCGGGCTTCACCACCGCATCGAGGTCCCGCAGGCCGGCCTTCGATGGGTTACGGGCGCGCGTCCTTGAGCTGCGTCTGCGTGAGCCGGACCGGTTGCCCGCCCGGGGTGTACAGGCGCTTGATGAAGATCTGGAACCCGAGTTCCCTGATCCTGACTTCAGCCTCATTGGTGTTGTGCGGTTCGGCACCGAGGGCGGCGCGCACCAACGGGACCACCGGGATGAGACGGCCACCGATGTCGGCGACGACCCAGACGTCATTGGAGGCGTAGGCGGTGTAGTCGGGTTCCGTGCGGGATGCCTCCATGACGGCGGCGCGCGTCAGGGTGGCGGTCCCGCCCGTCTTCGTCCTGACGGTCGTAGTGCTGGTTGCCGCATCCATGGCTCGGGCCTTCCGGGTTGACGCTGTAAGCGAGCGGCCCGCGCTTGCGATCCGCGAACCGACGCCGGCCAGGCGCACTCGCAGAGCGCCTGGCCCGGCACGCAGGGAACATTATGACCGGGCCGCCGAAGGCAGGACCCGCCGGAACTGCACAAGGCCCGCTGCCCGCAGACCCCGAATGGCCCCGGACAGCAGTGACGCGCGTCCTGCCGGGGTCCACGGTGCGGCGGCCGACCTGACGAATCCCGCTCTGCGGAACGGCGTGAGACCTGGCTCCCATCCGCCCAAGCCGGTGAGGCACCCATGCCCATGCTTCGAACACACGTCTCGCGTACCAACTGCTCTCCTCCACGGGACAGGTGCGTGCGCCATGCTCGCGGGCCCGCCGTTCGCGCCCAGCCGACGGGTGGAGCGTGCTCACGCCCGGCAACGGGAGAATGCAAGGGCCGCGCGAGGTAGCCGTTTTGACACCTCCGGTCCGCACGCGCCGGAGAGCTGGGCTGGTGCCAGCCGCTCGCCGGGTGGGCGAGGCGCGCTTTTTGACCAGTACTCGCAGGAAGCGGTACAGGAGGCCGGTTGATGGGGGCATGATCGCGGTTGTGTTGCGCGACGTCGTGCGGCGGCCTCGGGTCCTCCGCCGAGTGCCGCGACGCACGTCCCTGCCGCCCGTACGGTGCGTGCCCATGACGTACATCCCGCTCGCCCGCTGCGCCGCGCTCGCCTCCAGGACCCGGAGCTTCAACCAGCCGCACCGGATCGCCCGGCCGAGCGCGGAAGCCGCGGAGCTCGCGCACTGGCTGCTGAACATGTCGGCCGAGGAACGGCTCACGCACGTCGCCGCCCCAGACGACGGGATACTCCTGGACGTCAACGATCTGCCGGGACCTGCTCACCGGCAGCGTGTACGAGCGTCAGGGAGTTGCAGGCGTGCGCCCCATTCGCTTACGAAGCGGTCGACCGGGGTTTCGTAGCCGTGTTCCAGGATCAGGGTGTGCTCGGTGCCGAACGCCTCGATGGCGTCGTGTCAGGTCTGCAGCAGAACGTCCTCGACGCTCGTCGTTCGGTGACCGAGGCAGATCCGGTGACCAGGGCCACGACGGGCAGCAGCGAGCTGGGCGACCAGCGGGTGATGGCGCACTGTTCGCCGATCAGCGCGCGGATGCGGGCCAGGATCTCAGGCGCGCGCCGGACAGCTTCGTCGCGGGCGGCGGCCGAGACCGCCACGGTGCACAGTTCCTGCCCTTGGAGGCCGAGCATGACCGGTTCCACCTGGCCGGCCAGGTCCTCACCCATGATGTCGGGCCACCGGTCCCGGACGATCCGCGGCACAGCACCGGAGACCGCCTGGACGACGATGCCCGTGATCTTCATCCGGGGGGCGAGCACCTCGTTGACGCGCTCGGTCAGCGCAGCGCCCATCAGGCGGGTCTGCGTGCGCCAGGCGGGGCTTGAGCACCGCACGTGCAGGCGTTGGTTACCGTCGATGCCGACCGGCTCCACGTGCCGGGCCACGTCCTCGCCGGCGGCAGGCGACCACCAGGCCTCCAGATCGCTGAACCAGTACGGCTGCGTCAGGGGCATACCGCGCACTCTCCTTTCACCATCCCCTATGGTGTCCCCGCGTTCGCCGGCACGCGCCGCACGGCAAGGTCGGCGTCCTGGATCCCGGACGGCCAGAGCCACCTCGGGTAGCCGGCCGGGCCGAAACATCAACTCCTGGTCGTCCCCCACCCTCCGGGTCCGTACCGGCGTCTCCGCACGCGGAGGGACATGGACGGGGAGGTGAGCATCATCGGGCCTCACGCGCCGCCGGATTTTTCGTCGGGAGCGATTCTCCGGTCAGACGCCTTCCTGCGCCCGCCTGCTCTCCCCTCACTCAAGAAATCCAAGGATTTCAAGGATTGTCAAGGATTCCAAGAGTGACTAGTCTGATGAGGCGTCAGCAGACCACACTGAGAGGAACCCCGCTGTGCGATACCGAGACCCGAAGTGCGAGTGCGAAATCGAGTACCCCGGCGCCTACCGACGGTGGTGCGAGAGCTGCCGCACCGACGGCCCCCTGCCCGGCAGCCTCGCTGACCCCGAGTGGGAGCAGCGACACACCGACCCGGCCGTGCTCCGAAAGGCCGCTGCCCGCCTGGACGACGACTATCCGGAGCAGGCCGACAGCCTCCGCAAGGAGGCCGACCGCCTGGACGACGCGCTCGCCGCGACTGAGCACTGAGGACAACGGCCATGAGTGACAGCACTGCCCAGCCCACCGGCCGCTGCTACTGCGGCTGCGGCAAGGAGATCGGCTACGGCCGGTTCTTCGCCGCCGGCCACGACAAGACCGCCGAGGCCGCGTTCCTCGCCATCCACTACGACGCCTCCGTCGCGCAGATGCTCCACGCCCACGGCTACGGCCCCGACGACGACAAATCCGTCACCAAGGCCGCCGTGGACAAGGGACTCTGGCAGGAGTGCCCGCGCGGCTGCGGCTACCGCGGCGCCCGCGAGAGCATCAACAACCACGTCAACCGCTATCACCGCGAGAAGTGAGGCCCCCGACGATGCCCGCGAAGTTCCGCGCCGCCGAAGCCACCATCAAGTGGCAGGGCACCGACGACAACACCCCGCCCGGCCACAGCATCGCCACCGGTACCGACAGTCTCGGCACCGGCTACCTGTGGCTGTTCAAGGGAGACGAACCCACCGAAGAAGCGTTCGTCGGCTCCATCCTGATCCCCACCCGGGTCGGGCAGATGCCTGTCGCCTACGACCGCGGCGGCGGGTTCGCCGGCACCGCTGCCGACACCAAGGCCGCGCTCGCGCGGCTCGCCGACCGCGCCACCGAAAAGTGAGGACACCGTGAGCGGTACCGAGATCCGCACCATCGAGGACCTGGCCGCCGACCTCGCAAAGCCCCTCCCCGAAGTGCTGGAAGTCGCGAAGAACTTCACCACCCAGCCCGGCCGCCTTTTCACCGAGGTCCCGCCCAGGGTCGAAAACCTCGTCCGCGCCTGGTACCAGGAGGACTGACCATGAGCGACTGGCTCGCCGACTACCTGCAGTGGAAGGACGAGAACACCGCTGCGTGGACGCCACCAGACGACGATCCCGCCAACCATGACGATGAGAGGTGAGGCCGCCATGGCGCTCTGCTCCACCTGCCGGACCGTAATCCCCTGCCATTGTCACGTCACCCCGCCGGTCGAGGTCCGGCCCGGCGTGTACCTGGCACGCGGACCGTACCCCGCCGAGCCCACCAGCCGAGGCGACGAGAAGTGAGGACCCCGATGCCACGGACCACGCGGTATCCGGAACGTGTACGGCTCCCGCGTGGCCACCACACCCACGCGGCCGGCTACCGGCCCGGATACGCCGACCGCATCACCGGATGCGACAAGAACGCCGAGCCCGGCGAGTTCCTCGACGACGACAGCCCCGTCACCTGCCCCGCCTGCCAGCGCGCCACCGCGACGTGAGGACACTGCCATGGCCCTTTCCGCCGAAGACCAGATCATTCATCACCTCAAGGACAAGATTGGGCTGGCCCGGGCCGACCAGCTCGTAGCCGAGCTGAAGCTGGAACAGGCGCGCGCCGATGCCGAGAGGCTGCGGGAACTTCCCCTGTCCGGTGTGGAGGGTGGAATTCGAGACGTGCTTGCCAACCTGATCCACCCCACCGAGGAGTGAGGGCCTGAACGCAACGGTGCCCCCGGCTGAGAGAAGCAGCCGGGGGCACCGCCATGCAGGCTACCGGGCATCAGGTCCGCATCCCGAAGGACCCACCCCCCGCGCTCTGCTCCGCGTACTGCGTCAGCTCCGGATCCGTGATCGACCCGCCCGGCGTCGCCTCCGCCCACCGCTCCACCAGCACCAGCTTGATCTCCCCCACCAACCGCCCCTGGCACTCCCGAGACATGCCGTGCGCAGTGGCGGTGGCCGTCGGGGACACGGCGGACCATGCGGGCCGGGGTGGATCCGCGGGCCGTGTTCGCGGGGGGCGCATGCGGTGGTGGGGTCAGGCCCTGTAACCGGGAGCGGGAGGAGATCTGGCCGCGCCGTCTGCACCAGTTGGCGGGTGGTTGATCCGGTTCTCGTTCGCCTTGTCGTCCATACCGTGCAGTGACGCGTCAAGAAGCAGGTCGTGCGGTGACCTGTTGACCGGGAGTCCGTCCCGTTCGAGGAACACCCTGAAGTTTTGGTGAGGCTGGTCCAGCTGAGCCCACCGGACCAGGGCGTCGACCGGGTTGCCCATCACGGCGGCCGTGCCGGCCGCGGCACCGGGAGCGTCCCGGGTGATCACTGAACCGCACCGGCTCGAATGGAGACTCGATTTCATGAAAGGATCGAGTCATGGCACGACCTTCCCGTTACCCGCTTGAGCTCCGCCGTCGTGCG
>NZ_JBFATO010000047.1:0-47218 GCF_040678355.1 Streptomyces sp. NPDC052701 | reverse complement strand
GCGGGTCCGCGCCGCGGGCGGTTTTCCGGGGGGCGCGTAGGGGGCGGGCGGGTGCCCGGCCGGGCGGCCCGCACCCCACCGGGGCCCCCGTGTCCGGGCGGGACACGGGGGCGCCGTTCGTGTGCGGCCGGGGTGCTACTTCACCGGCTCCGGCTCCGGCGCGTTCTCCGACTCGGCCGCGCCCGCCGGGGGCTCGTCCTCGTCGGAGACCGGGGTCTTGACGGAGTCCAGCAGGAGCTGGGCGACGTCGACGACCTGGACGGACTCCTTGGCCTTGCCCTCGTTCTTCTTGCCGTTGACCGAGTCGGTCAGCATCACCAGGCAGAACGGGCAGGCGGTGGAGACGATGTCGGGGTCGAGGGAGAGGGCCTCGTCGACGCGCTCGTTGTTGATGCGCTTGCCGATCCGCTCCTCCATCCACATCCGGGCGCCGCCCGCGCCGCAGCAGAAGCCGCGCTCCTTGTGGCGGTGCATCTCCTCGTTGCGCAGGCCCGGGACCTTGCCGATGATCTCGCGCGGCGGCGTGTAGATCTTGTTGTGGCGGCCCAGGTAGCACGGGTCGTGGTAGGTGATGATGCCCTCGACCGGGGTGACGGGGATCAGCTTGCCCTCGTCGACGAGGTGCTGGAGCAGCTGGGTGTGGTGGATGACCTCGTAGTCGCCGCCGAGCTGCGGGTACTCGTTGCCGAGGGTGTTCAGGCAGTGCGGGCAGGTGGCGACGATCTTCTTGGCCGACTTCGGCTTGCGGGACTCCTCGGTGACCTTGCCGTCCTCGTCCGTCTCCTCGCCGAACGCCGCGTTCAGCGACATGACGTTCTCCATGCCGAGCTCCTGGAACAGGGGCTCGTTGCCCAGGCGGCGGGCGGAGTCACCGGTGCACTTCTCGTCGCCGCCCATGATCGCGAACTTCACGCCCGCGATGTGCAGCAGCTCGGCGAAGGCCTTCGTCGTCTTCTTGGCGCGGTCCTCCAGGGCGCCCGCGCAGCCGACCCAGTACAGGTACTCGACCTCGGACAGGTCCTCGATGTCCTTGCCGACGACCGGCACCTCGAAGTCGACTTCCTTCGTCCACTCCAGGCGCTGCTTCTTGGCCAGGCCCCAGGGGTTGCCCTTCTTCTCCAGGTTCTTGAGCATCGTGCCCGCCTCGGACGGGAACGCCGACTCGATCATCACCTGGTAGCGGCGCATGTCGACGATGTGGTCGACGTGCTCGATGTCCACCGGGCACTGCTCGACGCAGGCGCCGCAGGTGGTGCAGGACCACAGCACGTCCGGGTCGATGACGCCGTTCTCCTCCAGCGTGCCGACCAGCGGGCGCTCGGCCTCGGCCAGCGCGGAGGCGGGGACGTCCTTCAGCTGCTCCTCGGAGGCCTTCTCCTCGCCCTCCATGGTCTTGCCGCCGCCGGCCAGCAGGTAGGGCGCCTTGGCGTGCGCGTGGTCCCGCAGCGACATGATCAGCAGCTTGGGGGAGAGCGGCTTGCCGGTGTTCCAGGCCGGGCACTGCGACTGGCAGCGGCCGCACTCGGTGCAGGTGGAGAAGTCCAGCAGGCCCTTCCAGGAGAACTGCTCGACCTGCGAGACGCCGAAGACGTCGTCGTCACCGGGGTCGGTGAAGTCGATCGGCTTGCCGCCGCTGGTCATCGGCTGCAGCGCGCCCAGCGCCGTGGAGCCGTCCGCGTTGCGCTTGAACCAGATGTTCGGGAAGGCGAGGAAGCGGTGCCAGGCCACACCCATGTTGGTGTTGAGCGAAACCGTGATCATCCAGATCATGGTCGTGCTCAGCTTGATCATCGCGAAGAGGTAGACGAGGTTCTGCAGCGTGGCGACGCTCAGGCCCTTGAACGCCAGGACCAGCGGGTACGAGGCGAAGTACGCGGCCTCGTAGTGGTCCACGTGGTGCAGGGCGCCCTCCAGGCCGCGCAGCACGTAGATGGCCAGGCCGATGGTGAGGATGACGTACTCGACGAAGTAGGCCTGGCCCATCTTCGAGCCCGCGAAGCGCGACTTGCGGCCCGGCCGCGAGGGCAGGCTCAGCAGCCGGACGACGATCAGCACGGCGATGCCGAGGGTCGTCATCGCCCCGATGAACTCGATGTACATCTCGTACGGCAGGAAGCCGCCGAGCACCGGGAGCGTCCAGTCGGCCTGGAACAGCTGGCCGTACGCGGTGACGATCGTCGGCGGCAGCGTGAGGAAGCCGATCGCGACGAACCAGTGGGCGATGCCGACGATGCCCCAGCGGTTCATGCGCGTGTGGCCGAGGAACTCCCTCACCAGGGTCACGCTGCGCTGGTAGGGGTTGTCGGTCCGGGTGCCGGCCGGGACCGGCTGGCCCAGCCTGAAGTACCGGACGAACTGGCCGATCGCGCGTGCGAGCAGCGCAACGCCGACCACGGTCAGGACCAGCGACACGATGATCGCGGCGAGTTGCATGGGGGCTCCTCGGGCCTGCGAGGGGTTTCAGCGGGGACTCCGCGACGGGTTCCCCGAGATTACTAAGCGGTAACTTATGCAGTCCGCCTGAGACTACCCCTATCTTCCGCCGCACTGTAGCCGGGTGCGGGGTGATCTGAATCGCTGAGGGTTGCCTGAGATCGACTCGTGTTATTCATGGGAAATAGGGATATTCACCCCTAATTTATATCCGTGCTCTACGTATCCGTGCTCTACGGGATCGCCGCCGCCACCGCCGCCTGCCTCCTCTCCGCCGTGCTCACGGCACTGCTCCGGACGCCCGCGCTGCGGCTCGGCGTCCTGGACCGCAGGCACCCCGGGCGGGTGCCGTTGTCCGGGGGAGCGGCCGTCGTGCTCGTCACCGTCCTGGTCGCGGGGATCGGGCACGGGAGCGGGATCGTGCCGCTCGGCGGCGGGGCCGGCGCGCTGCTGGCCGCCGGGGCCGCCGTCGCCGGACTCGGGCTGCTCGCCGACGTGTGGCGGCTGCGCGGCCGGGTGCCGGCCCTCGGCACGGCCGTCGCGGCGGCGCTCGTCGTGCCGTACGAGGAGACCGGCGTGGCGGGCGGGGTGCTCGCCGCGGCGTGGATCACGGGCCTCGCCCTCGCCTTCCGCGGGCTGGACCACGCCGACGGGCTCGCCGGGAGCGTGGGGGTCGTGACCGCCTTCGGGGTGGGGGTCTGCGCCGCGGCCGAGGTGAGGGACGGCATCGCGGTGCTGATGAGCGTGCTGGCCGCCGCGCTGGCCGGCTTCCTGATGCACAACTGGCATCCCGCGCGCAGCGGGCTCGGCGCGTGCGGCTCGCTGTTCGCCGGGTTCGTGCCGGCCGCGGCGGCCGTGTACGCGCGGGGTGGGCACGGGCCCCTCTCCGGCGCGGGCGTGCTGTTCGCGCTGACCGCCGTGGCGAGCGCCGACGCCGTCCTCGTGGTCCTCTCCCGGCGGGCCGCCCGCCGGCCCCTGTCCCGCAGCGGATCCGACCATCTCGCGCACCGGCTCCGCCGGCTCGGGCTGACCCCGCGGGGCGCGGCCGTCCTTCTCTGTGCCGGAGCGCTGGGCGGGGCGCTCGTCGGGGTCCTCGTCCACCTCGGCCGGGCGGGGGGCGGCGCGCCGCTGTGGGTGGCGGGGGTGGCGTCGGCCGCCGTGGCCGCGCTGCTGCGGGTCCGGGTGTACGGCACCCGGAGGGGGCCGGGGAAGAGTCCGGGGAAAGGGGCGGGGAAGAGGCCGGGCCGGGGGGCCGGCCGGGGCCGGGTGCCCGGCGGTCCGCCCGGTGGTTCACCCGGCGGTCCGCCCGGCGGTTCACCCGGCGGTTCACCCGGCGGTTCACCCGGCCGGGCGCATCGCCGGACCCTCGACGGCGCGTCCACAACCTACCCGCCGATCCATATCCCCGCAGGTCAGAGCCCGCTTGCGTGTAAGGAGCAGATAAGACTTGAGTCAAGTGGACTCAGCTCTGTTGACCCGGCGGCGAGGGTCATGCACACTTGAGCCTGTTCCACTCAAGTCAGCTGGAGGAATCACAATGGCACGTGCGGTCGGCATCGACCTGGGCACGACTAACTCCGTCGTCAGCGTTCTGGAGGGCGGCGAGCCCACCGTCATCACCAACGCCGAGGGCGCCAGGACCACGCCGTCCGTCGTCGCCTTTGCCAAGAACGGCGAAGTGCTCGTGGGTGAGGTGGCCAAGCGCCAGGCGGTCACCAACGTGGACCGGACGATCCGGTCGGTCAAGCGCCACATGGGCACCGACTGGAAGATCAACCTGGACGGCAAGGACTTCAACCCGCAGCAGATCAGCGCCTTCGTGCTGCAGAAGCTGAAGCGGGACGCCGAGGCCTACCTGGGCGAGAAGGTGACCGACGCGGTCATCACCGTCCCGGCGTACTTCAACGACGCCGAGCGCCAGGCCACCAAGGAGGCCGGCGAGATCGCCGGTCTGAACGTGCTGCGCATCGTCAACGAGCCCACCGCGGCCGCGCTGGCCTACGGCCTCGACAAGGACGACCAGACCATCCTGGTCTTCGACCTCGGTGGCGGTACGTTCGACGTCTCGCTGCTGGAGATCGGCGACGGCGTCGTCGAGGTGAAGGCCACCAACGGCGACAACCACCTCGGCGGTGACGACTGGGACCAGCGGGTCGTCGACTACCTGGTCAAGCAGTTCCAGGCCGGCCACGGCGTGGACCTCAGCAAGGACAAGATGGCGCTGCAGCGCCTGCGCGAGGCCGCCGAGAAGGCGAAGATCGAGCTGTCCTCGTCCACCGAGACCTCGATCAACCTGCCCTACATCACGGCCTCCGCCGAGGGCCCGCTGCACCTGGACGAGAAGCTCACCCGCGCCCAGTTCCAGCAGCTGACCGCGGACCTGCTGGAGCGCTGCAAGACGCCGTTCCACAACGTCATCAAGGACGCCGGCATCTCCATCAGCGAGATCGACCACGTCGTCCTCGTCGGCGGCTCGACCCGCATGCCCGCCGTCGCCGAGCTCGTCAAGGAGCTGACCGGCGGCAAGGAGGCCAACAAGGGCGTGAACCCGGACGAGGTCGTCGCCATCGGCGCCTCGCTCCAGGCCGGTGTCCTCAAGGGCGAGGTCAAGGACGTCCTGCTCCTCGACGTCACCCCGCTGTCCCTCGGCATCGAGACCAAGGGCGGCATCATGACCAAGCTGATCGAGCGCAACACGACCATCCCGACCAAGCGCTCGGAGATCTTCACCACGGCCGAGGACAACCAGCCGTCGGTGCAGATCCAGGTCTACCAGGGCGAGCGCGAGATCGCGGCCTACAACAAGAAGCTCGGCATGTTCGAGCTGACCGGTCTGCCCCCGGCGCCGCGCGGCGTCCCGCAGATCGAGGTCTCCTTCGACATCGACGCCAACGGCATCATGCACGTCACGGCGAAGGACCTCGGCACCGGCAAGGAGCAGAAGATGACCGTCACCGGCGGCTCCTCGCTCCCGAAGGAAGAGGTCGACCGCATGCGCGAGGAGGCCGAGCGCTACGCGGAGGAGGACCACAAGCGCCGCGAGGCCGCCGAGGCCCGCAACCAGGGCGAGCAGCTGGTCTACCAGACCGAGAAGTTCCTCAAGGACAACGAGGACAAGGTCCCCGGCGAGATCAAGACCGAGGTCGAGGCCGCCGTCGGCGAGCTGAAGGAGAAGCTCAAGGGCGAGGACACCGCCGAGATCCGCTCCGCCACGGAGAAGGTCGCGGCCGTCTCGCAGAAGCTCGGCCAGGCGATGTACGCCGACGCCCAGGCCGCCCAGGCCGCCGGCGGCGCCGGCACCGGTGAGGCCAAGGCCGACGACGACGTCGTCGACGCCGAGATCGTCGACGACGAGCGCAAGGACGGTGCCGCGTGACGGAGGAGACCCCGGGCTTCGACGAGCAGCAGTCGCAGGCTCCGTCGCAGCAGCCCGACGTCCCCTCCGGCGCCACCTCCGACGACGCCGAGCCCAAGGCCGCCCCCTCGCAGGAGGAGGGGGCGGCCCCGGCCGGGGACACGGACCAGAACGCGGCCCTGCTGGCCCAGCTGGACCAGGCCCGTACCGCGCTCAACGAGCGCACCGCGGACCTCCAGCGGCTCCAGGCCGAGTTCCAGAACTACCGCCGCCGGGTCGAGCGCGACCGGGTCGCGGTCAAGGAGATCGCCGTGGCGAACCTCCTGACCGAGCTCCTGCCCGTGCTCGACGACATCGGCCGCGCGCGGGAACACGGCGAACTGGTCGGCGGGTTCAAGTCCGTCGCCGAGTCGCTGGAGACCACCGTCGCGAAGATGGGCCTGCAGCAGTTCGGCAAGGAGGGCGAGTCCTTCGACCCGACGATCCACGAGGCCCTGATGCACAGCTACGCGCCGGACGTCACCGAGACGACGTGCGTGGCGATCCTGCAGCCCGGGTACCGGATCGGCGAGCGCACCATCCGCCCCGCGCGGGTGGCCGTGGCCGAACCCCAGCCGGGGGCGCAGACGGTCAAGCCGGCCGAGGAGCCGGGCGCGCAGACCGAGGCGAAGGCGGACTCCGCTGAGAGCAAGGAGAACGGTGGCCCGGAGGAGGGCTGACGTCAGGACGCACGCAGGAGAGGAGGGGCGTCGGGGATGAGCACCAAGGACTTCATCGAGAAGGACTACTACAAGGTCCTCGGCGTCCCCAAGGACGCCACCGAGGCCGAGATCAAGAAGGCGTACCGCAAGCTCGCCCGCGAGTTCCACCCGGACGCCAACAAGGGGAACGCCAAGGCGGAGGAGCGCTTCAAGGAGATCTCCGAGGCGAACGACGTCCTCGGCGACCCCAAGAAGCGCAAGGAGTACGACGAGGCCCGCGCCCTCTTCGGCAACGGCGGCTTCCGCCCGGGGCCGGGCGCGGGCGGCGGCTCCTTCAACTTCGACCTGGGCGACCTGTTCGGCGGCCAGGCGGCCGGCGGGGCCGGCGGCTTCGGCGGCGGGCTCGGTGACGTCTTCGGGGGCCTGTTCAACCGCGGCGGCGCGGGTACCACCCGCACCCAGCCGCGGCGCGGCCAGGACATCGAGTCCGAGGTCACCCTGAGCTTCACCGAGGCGATCGAGGGCGCGACGGTCCCGCTGCGGATGTCGAGCCAGCAGCCGTGCAAGGCCTGTTCGGGCACCGGCGACAAGAACGGCACGCCCCGGGTGTGCCCGACCTGCGTCGGCACCGGGCAGGTGGCGCGTGGCTCCGGCGGCGGGTTCTCCCTGACCGACCCCTGCCCGGACTGCAAGGGCCGCGGTCTGATCGCGGAGACCCCCTGCGACGTCTGCAAGGGCAGCGGCCGGGCCAAGTCCTCGCGGACGATGCAGGTGCGCATCCCCGCCGGGGTCAGCGACGGCCAGCGCATCCGGCTGCGCGGCAAGGGCGCACCGGGCGAGCGGGGCGGCCCGGCGGGCGACCTGTACGTGGTGGTCCACGTCAAGGAGCACCCCGTCTTCGGCCGCAAGGGCGACAACCTCACCGTCACCGTGCCCGTGACGTATCCCGAGGCGGCCCTCGGCGGCGAGGTGCGGGTCCCGACCCTGGGCGGCCCGCCCGTCACGCTGAAACTGCCACCGGGCACGCCGAACGGCCGTACGATGCGGGCCCGGGGCAAGGGCGCGGTCCGCAAGGACGGCACCCGCGGCGACCTGCTGGTCACCGTGGAGGTGAGTGTTCCCCGGGACCTGTCGGAGAAGGCTCGTGACGCGCTCGAGGCGTATCGCGAGGCGACCGCGGGCGAGGACCCGCGGGCGGAGCTGTTCCAGGCCGCGAAGGGAGCTTGATGAGATGGACGGCCGTCGGCGCAACCCGTATGAACTGACCGAGGACACCCCGGTCTACGTCATCTCGGTGGCGGCCCAGCTCTCCGGTCTGCACCCGCAGACGCTGCGTCAGTACGACCGTCTGGGGCTCGTGTCGCCGGACCGCACCGCCGGCCGGGGCCGCCGCTACTCGGCCCGCGACATCGAACTGCTCCGGCAGGTGCAGCAGTTGTCGCAGGACGAGGGCATCAACCTGGCCGGTATCAAGCGCATCATCGAACTGGAGAACCAGGTGGCCGCGCTCCAGGCCCGCGTGGCCGAACTGGAGGACGCCCTCGACGGGGCCGCGGCGGCGATGCGCCAGCGCGAGGCGGCGGTGCACGCGTCCTACCGCCGCGACCTGGTGCCGTATCAGGAGGTCCAGCAGACCAGCGCGCTGGTGGTGTGGCGGCCGAAGCGGCAGCAGCAGCCCGACTGACGCGCGCACGCATGACGAAGGGGCCCGGAGAGCACTCCGGGCCCCTTCCGCGTGCCGGTGGCCGGTTTTCTCCGGGTGCCCGGGAAGGCGGTGTTCGCGAGGAACCGCCGTGTGTGCACCGAGTGGGCGTGGTTGGCCGCCGCCGCGGCCGTCGCGCGTCTGGCCGGGATCGTTCGGTCCTCCGGTCGCGTCGGGGCGGTGGCGGGAAATCGTCGTGATCACGACTGCGGAGGAAAGGTGTCGGTGGTGCGGGTCTTCGGTGCTGAACGGCCCTCTCTCCGGGGTGAAAAGTCCGTAAAGGATGGTCAGGGGTGGTTTCGCTGCGCAGTGATCGGTGCTGCGGAGCGTGGTGTTGCCATCTCGTTAAGTGGTTTCCCTTGACGCCGGGGACCGTCGCCGCGTTGTCTTTTCAGACACATGGGCCGCAATGCTGTGCCCACGTCCGGAACGCACCTGAAGTGAGTCCCCGCATGCGTCGTATCGCCATATCCGTGGCCGCCACCACGATGTCCGTCATGCTCGCCGGCTGCGGCGTGCTCAACGCGACCGGGAGCAGCGACGACGCGAGCCCGACGAAGGGCAACGACATCACGGTGGGGCTGCTGCTGCCGGAGAAGGCCAACACCCGGTACGAGAACTTCGACTACCCCATCATCAAGGACAAGGTCGAGTCCCTCACCCGAGACAAGGGCCGCGTGCTGTACGCCAACGCCGAGTCGGACGCGAACAAGCAGGCCGCCCAGATGCAGAAGATGGTCGACGACCGGGTCGACGTCATCCTGCTGGACGCCGTCGACGCGCACGCCATCGCGGACAGCGTGCAGAAGGCCAAGGACGCCGGCATCCCCGTCATCGCCTACGACCGGCTGGCCGAGGGTCCGATCGACGCCTACGTCTCCTTCGACAACGAGCTGGTCGGCGAGGTCCAGGGCCGCACCCTCATGGAGGCCCTCGGTGACGGCGCCTCCCTCTCCTCCAAGATCGTCATGATGAACGGCTCGCCCACCGACCCCAACGCCAAGCAGTTCAAGGCCGGTGCGCTCTCCGAGCTGAACGGCAAGGTGACGATCGCCAGGTCCTACGACACCAAGGACTGGAAGCCGGAGAACGCCCGGGCCAACATGGCCGAGGCCATCAGCGCCATCGGCGCGGGCAACATCGCCGGCGTCTACTCCGCCAACGACGGCATGGCCGGCGGCATCGTCCAGGCCCTCAAGGCCGCGGGCGTGACCGACCTGCCGCCCATCACCGGCCAGGACGCGGAGCTGGAGGCGGTGCAGCGGATCGTCGCCGGCGAGCAGTACATGAGCGTGTACAAGCCCTACCCCGAAGAGGCCGAGAGCGCCGCGGAGATGGCCGTGGCCAGGGTCCAGGGCCGGGACATCCAGTTCGAGGCGCTCGCCCGCGACCGGGTCGACAGCCCCACGCACAAGGACATCCCCGCCCAGCTCGTCCCCGTCGTCGCCCTGACGAAGTCCAACATCGACGACACCGTCGTCGCCGACGGCATCCACAAGGTGTCCAGCATCTGCACCGCCAAGTACAAGGCGGCGTGCGAGGCCATCGGGCTGAAGTAGGCGGCGGGCGCACGCGGGCCCGGGGAGCACCGCCGTCCCGGCGCTCCCCGGCACCGTCGCCGCGGCCGCCCCCCTCCCCTTCCCGGACGACGGCCCGGACACCGCGCGCCGCCGGGCCCGAGCGGGCCCGTCTCCCGGGCGGGCCCGCCTCCCGGGCGTCCGCGCGTGACCGGGCGGGAGATTCGGCCCTTTGCCGCGGAGCGGCGGGCGGAGGCGGGGAATACCGGTGCGTACCGGTGTCTTCCGGCGGCCGCGGGGGCAGGAGCCGTGTTGCGGAGCACGTCCGGTCCGCGCATAGTTGCGCTGCGGAAAGACGCTGCAACCGGGGGTGGGATGGGCGATGGCCGGGCACGGGACGGACGAGCATCCACACGGTGCTGACCGACTGTGCGAGGCCGGGGATCGCGTGTATTCCCGGGCCGTACGGCGGGGCCGTGTGCCGCGCCGGGACGCGGAACCGGTGCCCTGCCTGCTGGAGCTCGCCCTGCTGCACCCCGATCCCGACGACATGGAGTGGCTGGTGCCGACCTCCCCGCAGGAGGTCATGACCCGGCTGCTGCGCGGGATGTACGACGAGATCAGCGCGAGCCAGCGGCGGGTGGGCTCGGCGGTGGAGGCCTTCGAGCGGTACGCCGGCCTCGGCCGCCAGGTGCCGTCGGCCCCGTCGCCGGCGGAGGGCCCGGCGATCCGGGTGCTGGACGGGCTGGCGCGGATCCAGGCCGCGATGGACGAGGCGACGAAGGCGTGCACGACCGAGGTGCTCACCGTCCAGCCCGGCGGCATCCGCCGCGAGCACGAGCTGTCGGAGGGCCTGCACCGGGCGCTGGCGCTGCGCGGGCGCGGGGTGCGGATGCGGGACCTGTACACGCACGTCGCCCGGCACGGCCAGGGCCTGCTCACCTACCTGGAGCTGATGGGCGACGCGGTGGAGGCGCGCACGCTGGACGAGGTCATCGACCGGCTGATCCTCTTCGACCGCACGGTGGCCTTCATCCCCGCCAACAGCGAGCGCACCATGGCGCTGGAGCTGCGGCACCCGGCGCTGGTCGGGTACCTGGTCACGGTGTTCGAGCGGCTGTGGCGGCTGGCGATCCCGCTGACCGCGCCGCTGCCGGACACCGGCATCGAGGGCATCTCGCACCGCGAGCAGTCCATCGCGGCGCTGCTGGCGGAGGGCCACCAGGACGCGGTGATCGCGGAACGGCTGGGCATCAGCGTGCGGACCTGCCGGGCGCACATCGCGCGCCTGTCGGAGACCCTGGGCGCGGCCAGCCGCACCCAGCTCGGCGTCCGGATCGCGCAGGCCGGCCTGGACGGCACGCCGCGCTCCGCCGCCTCCGTCAGGCTTCCCGAGCAGGGATCCCCGGACGTGCGGGCCCCGGCGCCGCCGCGCGGCCGTTCGTAGCGGGCGCGGGCGCGGGCCGTCGGCGCGTGCCGCGGTGTGGGCGGGCGGAGGGTCCTGTCCTGAGCCTGAGGCGCCCGCCGCGGTCCGGCGGGGCCCGGCCGCGGTCCGGGGCGGTTCCCCCGGGGCTCAGTGATCCTTCTCCAGGATCCCGGACTGGGCGATGAGGTACCCGAGCTGGGCCCGGCTGCCGCTGCCCAGGGCGTGTGCCAGCTTGGCTATGTGGGCCCGGCAGGTGCGGACGTTCATGCCCAGGCGGCGGGCGATGGCCTCGTCGACGTGGCCCTCCACGAGGAGTTTGGCGATGGAGTGCTGGATGTCGGTGATGCCGTCGGGGGCGGTCTCGTAGGGGGCGCCGGCGCTCAGCGGGACCGCGCGGCCCCACATGAACTCGAAGACCTTGACCAGGTAGGCGACGAGGCCGGGGTGGCGCAGTTCCAGCGCGACCTGGCGGTCGTCCCGGATGGGGATGAAGGCGACGGTCTCGTCGCAGATGATGAGGCGTTCGACCAGTTCGTCGATGGTGCGGTACTCCGCCTTGCCGTTGGCGAACTGGTCCACGTAGGCGAGCCGTTCGGGACTGTAGCGGGCCGTGTGCTGGTACAGGGTCCGGATCCGCACGCCCCGCTCGACCAGGGTCCGGTCGCGTTCCAGTCCTTCGATCACCCGGCGCTCGGGGTGGCGGGCGCTCGGCTGGACCGTGAGCATCTCGTTGCGGCACTGGTCCGTGGCCAGGTCGAGGGCGGCGTTGATGCGGTCGAGCCCCTCCAGCACGGTGATCGCGTGCGTCGGGGCCACGTCCTGGGCGGTGAGCGCCATGAACGGCTCGAACATCTCGGCCAGTTCGATCGACGTCCGGCGCTTCTCGGAGATCTCGCGTTCGATCGGATTGAGCCGTTGGGCCAGGGCGACCGACGGGGGGACCGGACGCAGCCAGTCGGCGTCGTCGGGATCGGGGTGCAGGAGGGCGAACTCCATCAGACACGGGGCGGGTTCGACCTCCACACGGGCGATACGTCCTGCGCGCAAGGCGTTCGCATAAAGACGCTCCCCCTCCTCGCACAGTTCGGTAATGGCATGGGGATGTGTCGCCTTGGTCCGATTTGTTGTCAAATCTCCACCCCCCAGGGTCCTGAACGTGCAGGAACATGATGCACCGATTGTGTGGCCATGACGTGCCCGAATGAGCCATCGTCTTATCCGACGGGGGAATGAGGGGACCTTCAAGTGAGGACGAAGCCGACTATGCGTAAGAGAATGCTTCGCTCGGTGCTTGTCGCCACCTTCTCCGTCGTTGTGGCCTTCGGAACGCTGAACGGCCTCTCCGATGCGAAGGGTGACGTACGAGCGGACAGCAGGTGGTCAGTACCGGGGGCGGCGGCCGGGCTCGCCGGTGAGGACGCCCAGGCCTCTCCCGCAGACAGCATTTGGTCGTGACATGACGACTCCACCCGATGACCGCTCCTTCCGTCGTGAGATGGCCACCGCCTACCGGTCCGGCTGGCACTTCATCGACCTGGTCACCGCCATCCCCCACAGCGGTGACTCGTTGATGGTGACGGTGTTCGGCGAACCGGTCGTCGTCACCCGCGACGAGGACGGAGACGTGCGGGCGTACCGGTGTCTGCGGCGGCCTCGGGGGGCGCCGCAGCCCGTACGGTGCGCCATCCGGTACGGAATGATCTTCGTGAACCTGGACCAGCGTGACCATCAGCAGGTGGAGGCCGGCTCCCCTGCGCCCCGGACCATCTCGGCCACCCCCCGCAGTGCCTGACGCGATTCCCCCGTCGTAACAGATCGCTCAGGTGCTTCCCCCCCGCAGCGGCGTCACCGTGACCTGAACACGGTGACGCCGCTGCAGTTTCCGCGGCACGTCCCCCGGTGTCCGCCCGCTGCTTCCTGGCCGGAAACGGCCGGTGCGCGGCCGGGTGCCGTCACCCCCGGCCCATCGCCCGCGTCAGTTCGATCTCGATCACCACCCGCGACGGATTGGGCGAGGGGCGCCTGCCGTAGCGCTCCGCGTACCGCCGCTCCGCCTCCGCCACCCGCTCGGGCTCGCTCCGGACCCGGGCCCGGCCCTCCAGCGTCGCCCACCGCCGGCCGTCCACCTGGCACACCGCGACCGCCGCCCCCTCCCGCCCCGCGGCGAGGACGTTGCGCACCTTCCTGCTCGCCCCGTCCGCGATGACCCGGGCCAGCCGCGCCCCGGGGTCGTACGTCACCCCGACGGGCACGACGTGCGGCGTGCCGTCCGGGCGCGGGGTCGTCAGCGTGCACAGGTGCCGCTCCTGCCAGAAGGTGAGGTACGGCGCGTCGGGTGCGCCCGGGTCCTGCGGGTACGTGGCCATGGATCCGGAACTTAGTCGCCGCAGCCCTCCCGTGCGGCACCTTGAGTGGAATAGACTCAACTTTGTGTACGTTACTCAAGTCAGTACGGATGACCGCTGACGCAAGGAGGAGACAGGGAACGTGGACGCCGAGCTGACCAACCGGAGCCGGGACGCGATCAACGCGGCCAGCAACCGGGCCGTGACCGAGGGGCACCCCGACCTCACCCCGGCCCACCTGCTCCTCGCGTTGCTCCAGGGGCAGGACAACGAGAACATCACCGACCTGCTCGTCGCGGTCGAGGCCGACCTGGCCGCCGTACGCTCCGGCACCGAGCGCATCCTCGCCGGGCTGCCCAGCGTCACCGGTTCCACCGTCGCGCCCCCGCAGCCCAACCGGGAGCTGCTCGCGGTGATCGCGGACGCGCAGTCCCGCGCCCAGGACCTGGGCGACGAGTACCTGTCCACCGAGCACCTGCTGATCGGCGTCGCCGCCAAGGGCGGCGCGGCCGGCGAGGTGCTCCGCGGGCAGGGCGCCGACGCGAGGAAGCTGCTGGAGGCCTTCCGCAAGGCGAGGGGAGGACGCCGCGTGACCACCCCCGACCCCGAGGGCCAGTACAAGGCCCTGGAGAAGTTCGGGACCGACCTCACCGCCGCCGCCCGCGAGGGCGGGCTCGACCCCGTCATCGGGCGGGACCAGGAGATCCGGCGCGTGGTGCAGGTGCTGTCCCGCCGCACGAAGAACAACCCCGTCCTGATCGGCGAGCCCGGCGTCGGCAAGACCGCCGTCGTCGAGGGCCTCGCCCAGCGGATCGTGAAGGGCGACGTGCCCGAGTCGCTGAAGGACAAGCGGCTCGTCGCGCTCGACCTGGGCGCGATGGTCGCGGGCGCCAAGTACCGCGGTGAGTTCGAGGAACGCCTCAAGACCGTCCTCGCGGAGATCAAGGGCTCCGACGGGCAGGTCATCACCTTCATCGACGAGCTGCACACGGTGGTCGGCGCGGGCGCCGGCGGCGACTCCGCCATGGACGCGGGCAACATGCTCAAGCCGATGCTGGCCCGCGGCGAGCTGCGCATGATCGGCGCGACGACCCTCGACGAGTACCGCGAGCGCATCGAGAAGGACCCGGCGCTGGAGCGCCGCTTCCAGCAGGTCTTCGTCGGCGAGCCGAGCGTCGAGGACACCATCGCGATCCTGCGCGGTCTCAAGGGCCGCTACGAGGCCCACCACAAGGTGCAGATCGCCGACAGCGCGCTGGTGGCGGCGGCGGCCCTGTCCGACCGCTACATCACCTCCCGCTTCCTGCCCGACAAGGCCATCGACCTGGTCGACGAGTCCGCCTCCCGGCTGCGCATGGAGATCGACTCCTCGCCCGTCGAGATCGACGAACTCCAGCGCTCCGTCGACCGGTTGAGGATGGAGGAGCTGGCCCTGAGCCGGGAGACCGACGAGGCCTCCCGCGAGCGCCTGGAGAAGCTGCGCCGCGACCTCGCCGACAAGGAGGAGGAACTGCGCGGCCTGACCGCCCGCTGGGAGAAGGAGAAGCAGTCCCTCAACCGGGTCGGTGAGCTCAAGGAGAAGCTCGACGACCTGCGCGGCCAGGCCGAACGCGCCCAGCGCGAGGGCGACTTCGACACCGCCTCCAAGCTGCTGTACGGCGAGATGCCCGCCCTGGAGAAGGAGCTGGAGGCCGCCTCCGAGGCCGAGGAGGAGGCCGCCAGGGACACCATGGTCAAGGAGGAGGTCGGCCCCGACGACATCGCCGACGTCGTCGCCTCCTGGACCGGCATCCCGGCCGGCCGCCTGCTGGAGGGCGAGACGCAGAAGCTGCTGCGCATGGAGGAGGAGATCGGCAAGCGCCTCATCGGCCAGGGCGAGGCCGTACGGGCCGTCTCGGACGCCGTGCGCCGCTCCCGCGCGGGCATCTCGGACCCCGACCGGCCCACCGGCTCCTTCCTCTTCCTGGGCCCGACCGGCGTCGGCAAGACGGAACTGGCCAAGGCGCTCGCCGACTTCCTCTTCGACGACGAGCGGGCGATGGTCCGCATCGACATGTCGGAGTACAGCGAGAAGCACAGCGTCTCCCGCCTGGTGGGTGCCCCGCCCGGCTACGTCGGCTACGAGGAGGGCGGCCAGCTCACCGAGGCGGTCCGCCGCCGCCCGTACAGCGTCGTCCTGCTGGACGAGGTGGAGAAGGCGCACCCCGAGGTCTTCGACATCCTGCTGCAGGTGCTGGACGACGGCCGCCTGACCGACGGACAGGGCCGCACGGTCGACTTCCGCAACACCATCCTGGTGCTGACCTCCAACCTGGGCAGCCACTTCCTGATGGACCCGCTGACCACCGAGGAGCAGAAGAAGGAGCAGGTGCTGGAGGTGGTCCGGGCCTCCTTCAAGCCAGAGTTCCTCAACCGCCTGGACGACCTGGTGGTCTTCTCCGCCCTGACCAAGCCCGAGCTGGAGCGCATCGCCAAGCTCCAGATCGACCGCCTGGCCAGGCGGCTCGCCGAGCGGCGCCTCACCCTGGACATCACGCCGGAGGCGCTGGCCTGGCTCGCGGAGGAGGGCCTGGACCCGGCGTACGGCGCCCGCCCGCTGCGCCGCCTGGTGCAGTCCGCCATCGGCGACCGGCTCGCCAAGGAGATCCTGTCCGGGGAGATCAAGGACGGCGACACCGTCCGGGTGGACCGCTTCGGGGACGGGCTCCTCGTGGGACCGGCCACCGGCAAGACGCTGTAGGACCCGTGGGACCGGACGTCACATCGTGAACGCCGAGAAGCGCACCAGCGCCGTCTCGGCGTTCTCGTTCTCCACGCGCACCTGCACCACGTGCGCCTCGGCCGTGCCGGGCAGCCCGTTCTCGTGGGTCACCTCCAGGCGGAGCGCCCCGCGGACGCCGCCGCCCGTGCGGGGCTCCGGGGCGTCCGGATAGGTCGTGCGCAGCCAGCCGCGCACGTCCTCGCGGGGCATGCGCAGCACCGCGCTGTAGGAGGTGTCGATGCCGCGCTGGACCGTGCAGTCGCGCGCGTCCGCGCCCGCGGGGCGCTCGGCGGCCCCGAAGGCCAGGGCCTCGGCGCACGGGACCGCCGCCGCACCCGTACGCGCGTCGTCCTCGCCGCCGGAGGACGCCCGCAGGGCGACGCCCGCGACGAGGGCCCCGAGGACGACCACGGGCACCGCCAGGACCGGCGGGATCAGCTCCCGCCTCGTACGGCCTCGCCCCGGTGCCGCCATGACCACCGCCCCCTTCGTCCGCCGCTCGGGAGGACGGTGCCGCGCCGGTGGAGGTTGCGCGGTGACCGGATCGTGTCAGCCGAGGGCTGACAGGGCCCGTCGGGGCTTGCCACCCCCCTCCCCGCATGGGGGAGGATGGCGGGATCCGTACGAAGGGAAAATCACGGTGAGCATCGACCCGTCCTCGATTCCGAACTTCGGGGGCCAGCCCGAGCCGCAGCCCCAAGGACCGGCGGGCCCCGTCGTCCCGGATCAGGACCTCGTGAAGCAGCTCCTCGACCAGATGGAGCTCAAGTACGTCGTCGACGACGAGGGTGACCTCGCGGCGCCGTGGGAGCAGTTCCGCACCTACTTCATGTTCCGCGGCGAGGGCGACCAGCAGGTCTTCTCGGTGCGTACGTTCTACGACCGGCCGCACCAGATCGACGAGAAGCCGCAGCTGCTGGAGTCCGTCGACGACTGGAACCGGCGCACCCTGTGGCCCAAGGTCTACACCCACACCCACGACGACGGCACCGTCCGCCTGATCGGCGAGGCCCAGATGCTGATCGGCATGGGCGTGAGCCTGGAGCACTTCGTCTCCTCGACGGTCAGCTGGGTGCGGGCCGCCATCGAGTTCGACAAGTGGCTCGTCGAGCAGCTCGGCCTGGAGCAGGAGATCAACGAGGCGGACAAGCCCGAGGACGACGAGTAGGGCCGCACCGGCCCCCACGGCGGTGTGCGGCGCGCACGGCCGGGTACGCGCCGCACGCACGGCGCAGCCCGGCCCGGCGCCGGCCACCACGGCCGCGCGCCGGACCGGGCCCTCAGGCGCCCGCGAGGCCCTTCAGCCGCCGCACCGCCTCCTCCAGCACGTCCGTCCGCTTGCAGAACGCGAACCGCACGAACGGCGCGCCCTCCTCCCGGTGGTCGTAGAACACCGCGTTGGGGATGGCGACCACCGCGGCCCGCTCCGGCAGGGAGCGGCAGAAGGCGACGCCGTCCGTCTCGCCCAGGGGGCGGATGTCGGCGGTGACGAAGTACGTGCCCGCCGGGCGGAACACCGTGAAGCCCGCCTCCTCCAGACCCGCCGCCAGCAGGTCCCGCTTGGCCCGCAGGTCCGCGCGGAAGGCCTCGAAGTACGCGTCGGGCAGGGCCAGGGCCTCGGCCACCGCGTACTGGAAGGGGCCGGACGAGACGTACGTGAGGAACTGCTTCGCCGAGCGGACCGCCGCGACCGGGCCCGGGGCCCCCGTCACCCAGCCCACCTTCCAGCCGGTGAAGGAGAACGTCTTCCCCGCCGAGCCGATCGTCACCGTGCGCTCGCGCATGCCCGGGAAGGACGCCAGGGGCAGGTGCTCGGCCCCGTCGAAGACCAGGTGCTCGTACACCTCGTCCGTCACCACCAGCAGGTCCCGCTCCACGGCCAGCCCGGCGATCGCGGCCAGCTCCTCGCGGGTGAGGACGGTGCCCGTCGGGTTGTGCGGGGTGTTGACCAGCAGCAGCCGGGTGCGGTCGGTGACGGCGTCGCGCAGCTCGTCGAGGTCCAGGCGGAAGCGTCCCCCGGACGGGCGCAGGGTGACCGGCACGCGCCTGCCGCCGGCCATCGCGATGCACGCCGCGTACGAGTCGTAGTACGGCTCGAGGGCGATCACCTCGTCGCCCGGCTCCAGCAGGGCCAGCAGGGCGGCGGCGATGGCCTCGGTGGCGCCGGCCGTGACGAGGACCTCCGTGTCGGGGTCGTACGCCAGGCCGTAGCGCCGCTGCTGGTGGGCGGCGACCGCGGTGCGCAGCTCCGGGACGCCCGGCCCCGGCGGGTACTGGTTGCCGCGGCCGTCGCGCAGGGCCCGCACGGCCGCCTCCCTGATCTCCTGCGGCCCGTCGGTGTCGGGGAAGCCCTGGCCCAGGTTGATGGAGCCGGTCCGCAGGGCGAGGGCGGACATCTCGGCGAAGATCGTCGTCCCGAACTCGGCGAGCCGGCGGTTCAGGAGGGGGCGCGCGCTGGAGGTCATGCCGGCCATCCTGCGCCGAAGCTCTGGACTTCCTCAACTCTGCTTTGGGCCGCGGCGGCGCCGGGCATCTCCCGGTCACGCAACGAGCGAGGCGCCCACGGGGGGCCGCTTCGGGGGAACGACCGGGGACCTCCCCGGCGGAACGGAAGGAGGGTGGCGCCATGGTCATCGGCATCATCCTGGCAGTGATCGCCGTGCTGTTCGTCGCGGCGCTGGTGTCGCTCGCCCGCAGGGGCGGACGCACGCGGCCGGGGCGCGGCCGGATCGCCTCCGGCTCGCACGGCGGCGGCGACAGCAGCTGGTGGGCCGCCGGCGGGTTCGCCGGCTCCTCGGGGGACGGCGGGGGCCACTCCGGCGGCGGCTCGTCCTGCGGAGGCGGGTCGTCCTGCGGAGGCGGCGGTGGCGGCGGGTGCGGCGGAGGCAGCTGACACGGGGCGGCAGGCCTCCGGGAGGGGGGCCGCACACACCGAGCGGGGTCCGCACCTGGGGCGGACCCCGCGTCCCGTTCCGCGCGCGTTCCTCGCGCGGCCGCGCTCCGGCGCACCTCCCGGCCGGTCCGGCGCACGCCGAGGTTGAACAGGTGAGCTGTAGAGCCCCCTGAGGGATGGAAATCCTCCGAAGTTAGGTAAAAACGCTGTGGTGGCTCCACGGTCCGTGATTCCCTCTAGAGCGCCGACGCAGCCCCTCGGACGTCCCTCGGACACCTTCTGTCCGGCCGGCCGGGCTGACCGGGCCGCATCCCCGACGCGACCGGGGTACGCAGGACCCACACCTCCCTCTCCATGTGTGCTTGCGGAGCCGATCCATGCTCACGACCCTGAACACCGCCTACACCGACACGCGGGCGGCCGATCTCGCCTGGGCCCTGGGGCGCGAGCCGCTTCCCGCCCTGGCCACGCTCGACCTCGAACTGGCCGGCGCGAAGCTGCAGTTGCGGCTCCTCGGCGCGTCCCACCAGGTCCTCCTGGAGGAGGAGGGAGGCAGCTGCTCGGAGACGGTGGCGTGCATCTCGGGCAGCAGCACGCCCCTGCCGCTGGGCGTCGCCGAGCGGATCGGTGCCTGGGAGTACGAGTTCTCGGCCCGGGTCGAGGCGCTCTCGCCGGGCTCCTTCGCGGGCCGCGCCCAGGAGTTGCTGGCGCTGGTCTCCGAGCACCCCCACGGCCTCGCCGGTGTCTTCCCCGGCAGCCCGCACGCCTTCACGGCCATGCTGGCCCAGCGGCGGGACGGGCAGGTGCGCTGGCGGACCTGGCACGCCTACCCGCAGGACGGGCAGCTGGTGGCGACGTACACGAAGGTGGGGGTACGGGTGCCGGCGGCCCTGTGACCGCACGGCCGGCGGCCCCTGCCCACACCGAAACCGGGCAGGTGTAAACAAACAGCACTCGTGTGGGTGACGAAGCGCAGTGCGGGCGTGACGTACCGTCGCAGCGTGATCGAACCGCACGCGCCCGCCCCGCCCGGCTCCCCGCCGTCCTGGGGCGGCCCCGGCGGCTCCGGCGCCCCGGCGCGGCTGCCCGTCCGGCCGGGCACGGGAAGGTTCCTGGTCCTCGCGTGCGTGTTCGTCTGCGCGGCCTGCGGGCTGGTGTACGAACTGCAACTGGTCGCCCTCGCCTCGTCCTTGACGGGGGACTCGGTCACCGAGGCGTCCGTCGTGCTGTCCGTCATGGTCTTCGCGATGGGCCTCGGCTCCCTGGCCGCCAAGCGGCTGCGCCGGCACGCGGCGGCCGGTTTCGGCGCGGTCGAGGCCGCGCTCGCCCTCACCGGCGGCTGCGGCCCGATGGCCCTGTACGCCGTGTTCGCCTGGACCGGCGACTGGGGCGGCTGGTGGTCCGGCGGCTCCCGCCTCCTCCTGGTCGCCCTCTCCCTCACCTGCGGCCTGCTGATCGGCGCCGAGGTCCCGCTGCTGATGGAGCTGATCCAGCGCGTCCGCCGCCAGGACGCGGGCGGCGCGGTGGCCGACCTGTTCGCCGCGGACTACGTCGGCGCCCTCGTCGGCGGTCTCGCCTTCTCCTTCCTCCTCCTGCCGTTCCTCGGCCAGCTGACCGGGGCGCTGCTCACCGGCACGGTCAACGTCGTCGCCGGCGGCGCGCTCGTCCTCGGCCTGTTCCACCGGGACCTGACCCGCCGCGCCCGCCGGCTGCTGCCCGCCGCGTGCGCCGGCGTGCTGGCGGTCCTCGCCTCGGCCGCGGTCCTCGTCGACGACTTCGAGCGGGCCGCCCGGCACGCGGTGTACGGCGACGACGTCCGGGTGGCCCTCCGCACCGACGTGCAGGAAGTGGTGCTCACCGGCGGTGCGCACGGCCGCCCCCTCGAACTGTTCCTCGACGGCCGGCCGCGGACCGGCGGCCGCGACGGGCGCCGCCACCACGAAGCCCTCGTCCACCCCGCGATGACCGGCCCGCACGCCCGCGTGCTCGTCCTCGGCGGCGGCGACGGCCTCGCCGTCCGGGAGGTGCTGCGCCACCCGGGTGTGGAGCGGGTCGACGTCGTCGACCCCGACGCGGGCGTGGTGCGGCTGGCCCGCCGCGACCCGGCGCTGTCCGCGCTGAACCGGCACGCCCTCGACGACCCGCGCGTGCGCGTGACGGCCGCGGACTGCTTCGCCTGGCTGCGCGGCGCGCCGCGGGCGGCGTACGACGTCGTGGTCTCGGACCTGCCCGATCCGGGCGTCACGGCGGGCACGAAGCTGTACTCGCGGGAGTTCTACGGCCTGGCGCGGCGCGCGCTGGCGCCCGGCGGCCGTCTCGTGGTGCACGCCGGCCCGGTCTCGGCCCGCCCCCGCGTGTTCTGGACGGTGGAGTCGACGCTGCGCGCGGCCGGGTTCCGCACCGCCCCGTACCGCGTGGCCGGCCGCCGCGCCGGTCACGCCGCCGGGCCCGGCGGCGGCCCGGCCCGCGCCTTCGGCGCCGTCCGGGACCGGGGTTTCGTCCTGGCCGCCCGCTCGGCCCCCGGCCTGCGCCTCACCCCGGACGCGCCGCGTCCGCGCACGCTCACCGACGCCTCCCTCGCCGAGGGCGCCCGGGCCGCCTCCCGCACCCGGGTCCGGGGCCTGCCGCCGTCGACGCTGGTGCACCCCCGGTACCGGAGCTGACCCCCGCCACCGGCTTTTGCCACCGGACGGGCCCTCGCGCCGCGGGGCGGCCGGGTGCCCCGGCCGGGCGGCCCCTCACCGCGCGCGGTGGCCGGGCGCCGTGTCCGGCGGCGCGCTCTTCCCCGCGGTTCCCGGCCCCCGGTGGAGGCGTCGGCCCGGGGGCCGGCGCGTCGGCGCCGCGGACGGCGCCGGCGGCGCCGGGCGGTCCGTGACTTCGGTGCCGACCGGGGTGCGAGAGGCCACCGGCTGGGTAGGGTTCGCTGACATGGAGCACGAGGTGTTCGTTCCGGTCGCGGCCGAGCGGCTCAGGGCGGTGCTGGACGATCCCGCGCGGGTCGCCCGGGCGGTTCCCGGGCTCCAGCAGGACGCCGGGGCCGATCCGGTCGCCGGGCGGCTGAAGGTCCGGGTCGGCGGCCACTCCGTCACCTACCGGGGTTCCGTGCGGCTGTCGCGGCAGCGGGACGGGGCGTACGCCGTCGAGGGCGGTGCGGCCGAGGCGCGCGGCACCGGCACGGTCAGGCTCTCGCTGCGGGTCCGCCTGCGGGACGCGGACGGCGGCACGACGCTGGTGTTCGACGGCACGGCCACCGCGGACGGGCGGATCGCGCAGCTCCCGGCGGACGCGGTGCGGACGGCCGTGGCCCGGCTGCTGAGCCGCTGCGCCGAAAACCTGGGGGCCGCCGCGCGGGGCGCCGGCACCGCACCGGGGGAGGAGCCGGAGTCCGAGCCCGAGCCGGACGACTACCTGGCCGCGGGAGACTTCGAGCCCCGGGCGACCGACGACTTCGACACCACACCGGACGCCGACGACAGCCCCGTCCCCGCGCCCGCCGACGGCACCGCGGCGCCGCCCCCTTCCGCGGAGGACCGGCACGACCGGGGCGGCCGGCACGACCAGGGCGGCCAGGGAGATCAGGACGGCCAGGAAGATCAGGACGATCGGGACGGTCGGGAGGACTCCGGGGACGCGGCTCCCGTCGCCGAGGCGGCGCACGCGCGGCGCACGATGATCGGGCGCAGCGCCGAGGAGGTCGACCACGCGCCGCCGCGCGGCCGCTACGCCCCCGTGCCCGCGCCCCAGACCGTCGCGTCCCCGGCGCCCCTGCGCTGGGCGGCCCCCGCGGCGGCCCTGGCCCTGGCCTCGGCGGTCGTGGCGGTGCGGGCCCTGCGCAGGCGCCGCTGACGGAACTCGGCGGGCGGGCCCTCCCGATCACCCCAGTAGGGTCGTCCCGTGAGCAACGAAGACATCACGCTGACCGCGGGCGACGCGGAGGTGACCGTGCAGCCGGGCAACGGCGGCCGGGTGGGCGGGCTGCGGCTCGGCGGCGTCGAACTGCTCCGGCAGGGGGAGCGGTTCGGGTGCTTCCCGATGGTCCCGTGGTGCGGGCGCATCCGCGACGGCCGCTTCCGGGACGGCGCCACCGTCCACCAGATGCCGCGCAACGCCGGCCCGCACGCCATCCACGGCACCGTCCGGGACGGCGCCTGGCGCACCGCCCGCACCGGCGCGGACGAAGCCGTCCTCACCTACGACCTCGTCGCCCCCTGGCCCTACCCGGGCCGCGTCACCCAGGTGGTCGCGCTCGCCGAGGACGCCCTGACGCTGACCATGTCCGTGGAGACGTACGCGTCCTCCTTCCCGGCGCAGATCGGCTGGCACCCGTGGTTCAACCGGAACCTGGGCGGGGAGGGCGCCCAGGACGTGCGCATCGACTTCGACCCCGTCTGGCAGGAGGAGCGCGGCGAGGACCACCTGCCCACCGGCAACCGGATCGCCCCTGGTCCCGGTCCCTGGGACGACTGCTTCGGGATGCCCGGCGGCGTCGACGTCACCCTCACCTGGCCGGGGCGGCTGGAGCTGAGGGTGACCAGCCCCGAGCAGTGGGTCGTGCTCTACGACGAGCAGGCCGAGGCCGTGTGCGTGGAACCGCAGACCGGGCCCCCCGACGGGCTGAACACCCTCCCGCGCCTGGTCACGCCCCTGGAGCCGCTGGAGGCCAGCACGACCTGGCGCTGGCGGCGCCTCTAAGCTGACCCCCATGAGCGAGGTACGCGGCGCGCTGCTGCAGCAGATCAAGGACAAGGCCGTGGTGCACGGCAAGGTGACCCTGTCGTCGGGTCTGGAGGCCGACTACTACGTCGACCTGCGCCGCATCACCCTGGACGGCGAGGCCGCCCCGCTGGTCGGTCAGGTCCTCCTGGACCTGACCGCCGAACTGGACTTCGACGCGGTCGGCGGGCTGACCATGGGCGCCGACCCGGTGGCCGCCGCCATGCTGCACGCGGCCGCCACGCGGGGCCGCAGGCTGGACGCCTTCGTCGTGCGCAAGGCCGCCAAGGCGCACGGGCTGCAGCGGCGCGTCGAGGGACCGGACATCGCGGGCCGCCGGGTCCTGGTGGTGGAGGACACCTCCACCACCGGCGGCTCCCCGCTCACCGCCGTGGAGGCCGTGCGCGAGGCCGGCGCCGAGGTCGTGGCCGTCGCGACCATCGTCGACCGGGCGACCGGGGCCGCGGAGAAGATCCGGGAGGGCGCGGGGGTGCCGTACCTGTTCGCGTACTCGAAGGACGAGCTGGGCCTGGACTGAGGTCCCCTCGGCCCCTCCCCGTCCGTCTGGAAAGATGGGGCCGACGATGACGTCGCACCCAAGGTTCTAGGTCAGGGCCGAAAAGTACGCAGCACTCCCACCGCAGATACAAGGAGCGGACAGATGCCCATCGCAACTCCCGAGGTCTACAACGAGATGCTGGACCGGGCGAAGGCAGGGAAGTTCGCCTACCCGGCCATCAACGTGACCTCCACCCAGACCCTGCACGCGGCCCTGCGCGGCTTCGCGGAGGCGGAGAGCGACGGCATCGTCCAGATCTCCACGGGTGGCGCCGAGTTCCTGGGCGGCCAGCACAACAAGGACATGGTGACCGGTGCGGTGGCCCTGGCCGAGTTCGCGCACATCGTCGCCGAGAAGTACGACGTCAACATCGCCCTGCACACGGACCACTGCCCCAAGGACAAGCTCGACGGGTACGTGCGCCCGCTGCTGGCCCTCTCCGAGGAGCGCGTCAAGGCCGGCCGGAACCCGCTGTTCCAGTCCCACATGTGGGACGGCTCCGCCGAGACCCTGGCCGACAACCTGGCCATCGCCCAGGAGCTGCTGGAGCGCACCCACGCCGCGAAGATCATCCTCGAGGTCGAGATCACCCCGACCGGCGGCGAGGAGGACGGCGTCTCCCACGAGATCAACGACTCGCTGTACACCACGGTCGACGACGCGATCCGCACCGCCGAGGCCCTGGGCCTGGGCGAGAAGGGCCGCTACCTGCTCGCCGCGTCCTTCGGCAACGTGCACGGCGTGTACAAGCCGGGCAACGTGGTGCTCCGTCCCGAGCTGCTCAAGGAGCTGAACGAGGGCGTCGCCGAGCGCTTCGGCAAGCAGTCGCCGTTCGACTTCGTCTTCCACGGCGGCTCCGGCTCCTCCGAGGAGGAGATCCGCACCGCGCTGGAGAACGGCGTCGTGAAGATGAACATCGACACGGACACGCAGTACGCCTTCACGCGCCCGATCGCCGACCACATGTTCAGGAACTACGACGGCGTCCTGAAGGTCGACGGCGAGGTCGGCTCCAAGAAGACCTACGACCCGCGCACCTGGGGCAAGCTGGCCGAGGCGTCGATGGCCAAGCGCGTCGTCGAGGCCTGCCAGCACCTGCGCTCGACCGGCACGAAGATCAAGTAAGCGGAACCCGTGGACGGGGTGCCGGCCCTCCGGCACCCCGTTCCGGCTGTCCGGGACCGCCCGTCAGGCCCGCAGGGCGGCGTACGCCTCGGGGTCGCTGTCCTGGAGGAACTGCCGGCAGCGCTCCGCCTCGTCCTTCTCGCCGATCGCCTCGGCCGCGCGCGCGAGGGCGGCCAGGCAGCGCAGGAAACCGCGGTTGGGCTCGTGGCTCCACGGCACCGGCCCGTGCCCCTTCCAGCCGCTGCGCCGCAGCGCGTCGAGACCGCGGTGGTAACCGGTGCGGGCGTACGCGTAGGACTCGATCACCCGGCCCGCCGCGTGGGCCTCGTCGGCGAGCAGGGCCCAGGCCAGGGAGAACGTCGGGAACCGGGCGGCGACGTCGGCGGGCGGCAGGGACTCCTCGGCCAGCAGCCGGTCCGCCTCCTCGTTCGCGGGCAGGAGGGTCGGGTCGGGGCCACCGAGCAGGTTCTTGTGCGTCGTCATGGGGGAAGTCTGCCACCCGTCGCCCGGCCGGGTGCGCGGGTGCCGGGCCGCACCCGCACCCGGTCCGCCGCCGTGCGGCCGCCGCCCCGGGCGGGACGCCTACCTCCCCTCGCGCGGGCGCGGCAGGATCGCCTCCAGGGTGATGTCGCGCAGCTCCTGCCAGCGGTCCATGAGGTCGGTCCGCCGGTGCAGGACGTCGGAGACGTGCTGCACGCCGTGGAAGGAGGCGACCACGACGTGCGCGGCGGCCCGCGGCGTCAGGCCCTCCTTGAGCCGGCCCGCCCTCCCGGCCTCCTCGAAGAGCCCGGTGAGCAGCTCGATCCAGCCGACGTAGGGCTCCGGCAGCGCCGTGCCGATGAGGGAGCGCTCCGAGCGGAGCCGGGTGGCCGCCTGCACCACGGGATCGCTGCGGAAGGCCTCGGCGGCGCGGTCCAGGAACCGCAGGACGGTCTCCCGGGCGTCGAGCCCCTCGGCGCGGACCTCGGCGAGGAGGTCCGGCCAGAACCGGTGGTCGTTCTCGACGACGGCGACGGCCATCGCCTCCTTGTTCCTGAAGTGGAAGTACACCGCGCCCTTGGTCATGCCGACCTGTTCGGCGACGTCGACGACCGAGGTGGCGGTGTAGCCGCGCTCGGCGAACAGCCGGGCGGCGGTGTCGAGCACCTTCTCGCGCGTGCGCACGGCCCGTTCCTGCTTGGGCCGCCGCGGCCTGGTGTCGTGGGCGTGGGTCGGCGCGGTGGTCATGGCGGTGTTCGCTCCCCTGAGGTGGTGCGCACGTCGTGGGGCGGTCCGGGCCCTTCGGCCGCCTTCCCGAGGATCGCAGATCTCCGCACCGCAATATACCTTCCCGAAGGTATATTTTCTGCGCCGGCGGGACTTCGCCGGCGGGACCGCGGATCTCCCGGGCGCGCGTCACCCGGCCGGCGGCCGGCGCCGTGCCGCACGCGGCGGTCGCCGCGGACGCGCCCGCCGCAGCTCACGGCGGACGGGGCGGCGTCCGCGGCGGAACGTTGCCGGGACCCGCCTTGCCGGACCGGCAGCCGATCACCGAGGATGCCGGTGGGGACCGGGGCCCCGTGCCGGTAACGGCAGGGCGGACCGCTACCCGGAGTGCACAACAGGAGACAGCGATGTCCCACGAGGCTCACGAGCCGGAGACCCCGCATCTCGATTTCGAGGGAACGACGCCGTACGAGGACTACGTCAAGGCGGACGTGCTCACCCACCTCCAGCAGCCCCTCTCCGACGATCCCGGGGAGATGGTCTTCCTGGTCACCACCCAGGTGATGGAGCTGTGGTTCACCGTCATCGTCCACGAGTGGGAGACGGCGGCACAGGCGCTGCGCGGCGACGACGTACCGACCGCGACCGCCGCGCTGAAGAGGTCCGTACGGGAGCTGGAGGCGCTGAACGCCTCCTGGAAGCCGCTGGGCCAGCTCACCCCGGCCCAGTTCAACTCGTACCGCTCCGCCCTCGGCGAGGGCTCCGGATTCCAGTCGGCGATGTACCGCCGCCTGGAGTTCCTGCTCGGCGAGAAGTCCGCGTCCATGCTCGTCCCGCACCGGGGCGCGCCGCGCGTGCACGCCGAACTGGAGAAGGCGCTGCACGAGCCGAGCCTGTACGACGAGGTGCTGCGGCTGCTCGCGCGGCGCGGGTACGCGATCCCCGAGGCCGTGCTGCGGCGCGACGTGTCGCGGCGGTACGAGCCGTCGTCGGAGGTGGAGGAGGCCTGGGCGGCCGTCTACCGGGGCGACCAGAACGCCGAACTGACCCGGCTGGGCGAGGCGCTGACCGATGTCGCCGAGCTGGTGTGGCGCTGGCGCAACGACCACCTGGTCGCCACCCGCCGCGCGATGGGCGCCAAGGCCGGCACGGGCGGCTCCGCCGGGGTGGCCTGGCTGGAGAAGCGGGCGCAGAAGAACGTGTTCCCCGAGCTGTGGACGGCGCGGTCGTATGTCTGAACCCACCGAACTCGTGACCAAGGCCGAGAAGCTGGATGCGGCCGACGAACTGGCCCACAAGCGCGCCGAGTTCGTGCTCGACACGGCGTCCGGCGGCGCCGGGGTCTACCTGGACGGCAACTCGCTGGGCGCCCTCCCGGCCGCCGTCCCCGACCGCGTCGCGGACGTCGTGCGCCGCCAGTGGGGCGAGCTGCGCATCCGGTCCTGGGAGGAGAGCGGCTGGTGGACGGCGCCGGAGCGGATCGGCGACCGGATCGCCCCGCTGGTCGGGGCGGCGGCCGGCCAGATCGTCGTCGGCGACTCCACCAGCGTCAACGTCTTCAAGGCGCTGGTGGGGGCGGTGCGGCTGGCGCGGCTCGCCGGGCGGGACCGCGACGAGATCGTGGTCGACGCGACGACCTTCCCCACGGACGGCTACATCGCCGGGTCGGTGGCGCGGCTGACCGGCTGCACGCTGCGGCCGGCGGCCCCGGACCAGGTGCCGGGCGTCCTGGGCGAGCGCACCGCCGCCGTCCTCCTCAACCACGTCGACTACCGCACGGGCCGGCTGCACGACCTGCCGTCGCTGACGGCGGCCGTGCACGCGGCGGGCGCCTGCGTCGTGTGGGACCTGTGCCACAGCGCGGGCGCGCTGCCGGTGGGCCTGGACGAGCACGGCGTCGACCTCGCGGTCGGCTGCACGTACAAGTACCTCAACGGCGGCCCGGGTTCACCGGCGTACCTGTACGTGCGCCGCGCCCTGCAGGACCGCTTCGACTCCCCGCTGCCCGGCTGGAACTCCCACGCGGAGCCCTTCGGCATGCGCCCCGACTACGCACCGGCCCCCGGTGCCCTGCGCGGCCGGGTCGGCACGCCCGACATCCTCTCCATGCTCGCCCTGGAGGCGGCCCTGGAGGTGTGGGAGGGCGTGTCCGTCGAGGCGGTGCGGGCCAAGTCGCTGGCGCTGACGGACTTCTTCCTGGAGTGCGTGGCGCACCACGTCCCCGAGGGCAGGGTCGAGTGCCTGACGCCGTCGGCGCACGCCGAGCGGGGCAGCCAGGTGGCGTTGCGCTGCGACGACGCCGGCGACGTGATGAGGCGGCTGGTCGAGCGGGGTGTGGTCGGCGACTTCCGGGCGCCCGACGTGCTGCGCTTCGGCTTCACCCCGCTGTACGTGGGTTTCGCCGACGTCGAGCGGGCGGCGCGGGTGCTGGGGGAGATCCTGGGGTGAGCCCGGGGGGCCTCCGGGGCCGGGCGCCCCGGGGCTCAGCCGTCCTGCCGGGCGTCCCGCGCGGTGACGTACGCCCCGGCCGCCGCCGCGGCGAACGCCGCGCGCGCCGCCAGGTCGGCGGCGGCCGGGTCCGGGGGCGTCCCGGTGGTCAGCAGGAGGTAGTACAGGGGAGCCGACACGGCCCGCACGACCGCCGCCGCGTCGGTCCCCCGCGGCAGCTCGCCGCGGGCCACGCCCTGTTCCACGCAGGGGGCCCACTCGGCGATCCGGACGTCGTAGAACCGCCGCAGGGCCCGGGCCGTCCGCTCGTCGCAGGCCGCCGCCGCGATGACCGCGCGGAACAGGGCGCCCTGGCGCGGGTCGGCGAGGGTGCGCTGCACCAGGGAGGCGTTGGCGCGCAGGTCGCCGAGGACGGAGCCGGTCCGCGTGCGGGGCAGCGACTGCTCGGCCATGTCCTGGAGCAGGTCGGCCACCAGGCCCGCCGCCGAGCCCCAGCGCCGGTACACGGTCGTCCTGCCGACCTCGGCCCGCCGGGCGACGTCGGCGAGGTCGAGGTGGGCGAAGCCCTGTTCGGCCAGCACGTCCCCGGCGGCCCGCAGCACGGCCGCACGGACCCGCGCGGTGCGCCCTCCGGGGCGCTGGGTGCCGGGTTCGGCGGGCATGGCGGCCTCCTCGGGGAACGTACGGACTCGCACGCCGGACAGGACGCCAGCGTAACGGAACAACAGAACCGTTTGTCCCTCACCGAGCGTGACGACCCCGTGTCCGTGCACGTCACCGGCCTGGTACCGTCCCCGCCAGCGGCCGCACGGCCGCCTGGCCCGCCGCACACGTTTCCTTGCCGATCCTTGCTGGTCATTGTTGGTCATTTCTGATCATTGCTGAGAGGTTGGAGCATGACGGACGACGTCGCAGCAGCCCGGGCCGCCGAGGAGAAGTCGCTCTTCTCGCATCCGCCCGTCGCCCCCGACGCCACCGCGTCCTACGGCGGCCACCCCGACCAGGTGATCGACTTCCACGCCCCGCGCCGGACGGCCGGGCCGGGCGGCCCGGTTCCGCTGGTCGTGGTCCTGCACGGCGGCGCCTGGCGCGCTCCCTACGACCGCCGGCACATCAGCCCGTTCGCGGACTTCCTGGCCCGCCGGGGCTTCGCGGTGGCCAGCGTCGAGTACCGGCGCGGCACCGAGGGGGCCGGGGCGGGCGGCCCGGTCGCCGGCCGCTGGCCCGACACCTTCGACGACGTCGCCGCCGCGCTGGACGCCCTGCCCGCGCTCGCCCGGGAGGCGCTGCCGCAGGCCGACCCGCGCCGCATGGTGGTCACCGGCCACTCCGCCGGGGGCCAGCTGGCGCTGTGGGCCGCCGCCCGGCACGTCCTGCCCGCCGACGCCCCCTGGCGCACCGACCGCCCGGCGCCCCTGCGCGGCGTGGTCGCCCTCGCCCCGATCGCCGACTTCCAGGTCGCCGGCCGGCTGGACGTGTGCGCGGGCGCCGTACGCCAGCTCCTCGGCGGGCGGGAGGACTTCGCCGAGCGGCGGCCGTACGCCGACCCGGCGCTCCTGCTGCCCACCGGCATCGCGACCACGCTCGTCCAGGGCCGCGCCGACCTCGACGTCCCGCAGGCGGTGGCCGAGGCGTACGCGGACGCGGCGGCGCGGGCCGGCGAGGTGGTGGGGCTGACGCTGCTGGAGGACGTCGGCCACTTCCCGCTCATCGATCCGGCGGCGGACGCGTGCGCGGTGGTGGCGGAGGAGATCGCCCAGCTCGCCTGGTGACCGCCCCGCGGGACCGCCCGGCCGTACCCGCAGCGGCCCGGTCATACCCGTAGTACCTGAGAGCTACCCCGCAGGTGAGTCCCCTGGCGGGACGCGGGTTACCCGCCCCGCTCCGTAACTTCCCTTCCCGACGGGCCCGGTGACCGGGCGGAGGGGAAGGCGGGACGACCATGGGGCGGGGACGGGGACACGGGAGCCGGACGGCGGCGGAGGGCGGGGACGCCGGCGCGCCACCGGTGAGGGACGGCCGGCCCGCGGCGGGACGGCGCCGGGCGCGGCGGTGGTGCCGTACCGGGCTCGCCGCGCTCATCGCCTCGGCCGTGGCCCTGCCCGTGGCCGGAGCGGCCCGGCCGGGCGTCCCCGCCCCCGCGCCGGCCACGCCCGCCCCGCCGACCGCGGCCACCCTCGACGCGACCTACGCGGCCCACCGGGCCAACGCCGAGGAGGCCGCCCGCAGGGCCGCCGAGCACGGCGACCGGCGGCGTGCCGCGGCCGACCGCGCGCTGGCCGGCCCCTCCCGGCAGCTCCTGGCCTTCGACGGCCGCGGCCCCGGACTGGCCACCGAGGTCCTCGGCGACCTCGCCCGCGCCGACCGCGTCGCCGTCCTGGTCCCCGGCTCCGACACCGGCCTCGACACCTACGGCCGGTTCCGTGCCGCCGCCGTCGCCCTGCACGAACGCCTCACCCGCGAGGCACCGGCCGGCACGCGGACCGCGGTCGTCGCCTGGCTCGGCTACGCGACACCCGGCACGATCAGCACCGCGGTCGCCACCACGGACCGGGCGGAGCAGGCGGCGCCCCGGCTGCGCGCGCTCGTCCGGGACGTGCGCGGCGTCACGGGACGGCGGTCCCGCGTCTCCCTCCTGTGCCACTCCTACGGCTCCGTCGTCTGCGCCCGTGCCGCGGCGGGCCTGGACGCCGACGCCATCGTCCTCCTCGGCAGCCCCGGCACCGGCGCCGACACCGCCGCCGACCTGCGCACCCGCGCCCGGATCTGGGCGGCCCGGGGCGCCGGCGACTGGGTCGGGCACGTCCCGCACGTCAGCGCCGACCTGTTCGGCACCACGGTCGGCTTCGGCACCGACCCCGTCTCCCCGGCCTTCGGCGCCCGCGTCTTCGCGGCCGGCGACGGCGGCCACAGCGACTACTTCGCCCCCGGTTCCACCTCCCTGGCCAACCTGGCCCGGATCGTCCTGGGCGAGACCGGGGCGGTGACCCGTGACTGACCTGAGCCCGCGCAGCTTCGCCCACGGCGTACGGCGGGGCGCCCGGCGCATCGACGCGGCCACCCCGGACCACCGCGACCGGGCCGTGGACGCCCTGCGCGCCGTCGCGATCCTCGGTGTCGTCCTCGGGCACTGGCTGGTCACCGCCCTGGTCGCGGACGGCCGCACCCTGCACACGGCCAGCCCCCTGCAGCACATGCCCCGGCTGGCCCCCGTCTCCTGGACGTTCCAGACCCTCGCCGTGTTCTTCCTGGTCGGCGGCCACGTCGCCACCCGCTCCCACGCCTTCGCCCGCGCCCGCGGCATCCCGTACCGCCACTGGCTGCGCGGCCGGCTGGTCCGGCTGTTCGCACCGGTCGCCGCCCTCCTCGCCCTGTGGACGGTCGTCACGGCCACGCTCCTGCTCTCCGGAGCCGAGTTCGCGACCATCCGCACGCTGGTGAGGCTTGCCCTGTCCCCGCTGTGGTTCCTGCTGGTCTTCGCCGCCCTGACGGCCGCGACCCCGCTGCTGACCCGGCTGTCTCCGCTGTGGCCGCTGGCCGTCGTCCTGCACGTGGACGTGCTGCGCTTCGGACTCGGCGCCCCCGACGGGCTCGGCTGGGTGAACCTGGCGGCCGGCTGGCTGGTGCCCTACACCCTGGGCGCGGCCTGGACCCGGGGCGAGCTGGAGCGCCGCCGCTCCGGCTGGATCCTGCTGCTGGGCGGTACGGCGGCCACGGCCGCGCTCGTCGCCGGGGCCGGCTACCCGGCGTCCATGGTCGGCGTCCCGGGCGCCGGGGTCTCCAACCTCAACCCGCCGACGCTGGCCGCCGTCACCTTCGGCCTCGCCCAGTGCGGGCTCGCGCTGCTGCTGCGGGAGCGGCTGCGGGGCGCGATGCGCAGGCCGGTCGCCTGGGCGGCGGTGGCCCTGGTCAACCTCTCCGCGATGACGGTCTTCCTCTGGCACCAGACCGCCCTGATGGCGACCACCGCCACCGGTCTCCTCCTGGGCCGCCTCCCCGGCCTGCACACCCGCCCCGACGGCCCCGGCTGGGTCGCGGCCCGGCTGGCCTGGCTGCCGGTGCTCGCCGGCGTCCTCGCGGTCTGCTGGGCGGCGTTCCGGTCCCGGGAGCGGGGCGGCGGGCGGCACGAACGGCGGTCCCGGGTGGTGCGGGCGCACCGGCCGCCGGACCGGGGTGCGGCCGAGGACGTACGCCATGTCTAGGCTGAGCGGCGTGGCGGACAAGGGGGTGGGGCTCGTCTCGCGGTGGCTGCGGGTGCTGCGGGACGACCTGTGGACGTGGCGGGCTGATCCGTTGCCGCCGTCCAAGTGGCTGCGCTGGCTGCCGCACGGCGTCGTGTGCCTGGTCGCGTTCGGGGTGCTGGTCGGTGATCTGGACCAGTTGCTGGATTATGCCGGGGTCGGTTCCGGACCCGCCGTCCTGATCGTCGCCGCCGAGTCCGGCGCGATGGTGCTCGCGCTGCGGTGGCCGGTCCCGGCGTGGTGGCTGTCGGCGGCCGCCACGCTGCTGGGCGCGGCCGTGACGCACGCCCGGATGACCGTCGGCGGCCACGCGTTCGCCTGGCCCTGGACCCCCGCCGGGATCGTCGCCCACCTGTTCGTCCTGCTGCTGCTCGCGCTGCGGGTGCGCACCCGCGTCTCGGTCGAGGCGCTGGGCCTGACGGCGCTGCTCACCTACCTCCTCCAAGGGGTGTGGGGCGGGGTGGACTACCAGCCCACCGGGCAGCTCGCCGTCGTCCTGTCCGCCGTCGTCGTCGTCCTCGGCACCGCCCTGCGCGGCCGCCGCGAGGCCCGTGCCGAGCTGGTGCAGCAGACCACGCTCACCGCCGAGGAGCGGGCCCGGCGCACCCTGCTGGAGGAACGCAGCCGTATCGCACGGGAGCTGCACGACGTGGTCGCCCACCACATGTCGGTGATCTCCATCCAGGCCCAGGTCGCCCCGCACCTGGTGCAGGACCCGCCCGAGGCGCTGCGGGAGAACCTCGCCGGCATCCGCCAGAACGCGGTCGAGGCGCTGGCCGAACTGCGCCGCGTGCTGGACGTGCTGCGCTCCGAACACCCCGCCGGCCACGGGCGCGAGGACGCTTCCGGTGCCGCCCCGCACGCCCCGCAGCCCACCCTCGACCGGCTCCCGGCGCTGGTGGAGAACACCCGGGCCGCCGGACTGACCGTGACCACCGGGATCACCGGTGAGCGGCGGCCGCTGCCGCCCGGCGTGGAACTGTCCGCGTACCGGATCGTGCAGGAGGCGCTGAGCAACGTCCTGCGCCACGCCCCCGGTGCCACCGCCCACGTCGCCCTCGCCTACGACCGCCGGGGACTGCGGGTGGAGGTGACGAACACGGGGCCGACGCGCGGGGCCCCGCCGTCCTCCGGCGCCGGGCACGGGCTGCTCGGCATGCGGGAACGGGCGGTGATGCTCGGCGGCAGGCTGACGGCCCACCGCTGGTCCGGCGACGGTTACCGGGTCTCCGCCTACCTCCCGGCCCCCTCCCGGGCCGGCACCGCCGCACCCGCCCCCCACCGCACCGAGGACGACACCGCATGATCCGCGTACTGATCGCCGACGACCAGCAGATGGTCCGGCAGGGCTTCACCGTGCTGCTCGACGCCCAGCCCGACATCGAGGTGATCGGCCAGGCGGTGGACGGCCTGGACGCCGTCACGAAGGTCGCCGGGACCGCCCCGGACGTCGTCCTGATGGACATCCGCATGCCCGAGCTGGGCGGCATCGAGGCCACCCGCCGCATCACCGCCGCGACCCCGCACGTCAGAGTGCTGGTGCTCACCACCTTCGACCTCGACGAGTACGTGTACGAGGCGCTGCGGGCCGGGGCGTCGGGGTTCCTGCTGAAGGACGCCTCCGCCGAGCAGCTCGCGGAGGCGGTGCGGGTGGTCGCGGCCGGGGACGCGCTGCTCGCGCCCGGCATCACCCGGCGGCTGATCACCGAGTTCTCCCGCCTGGACGACCGGCCCCGCGCCCCGCTCAGGGAACGCGTCGGCGATCTGACGGAGCGGGAGACGGAGGTGCTCGCGCTGATCGCGCAGGGCCTGTCCAACGCGGAGATCGCCCGGCACCTGGTGGTCGCCGAGCAGACCGTGAAGACGCACGTCGGCCGCATCCTGGTGAAGCTGGGCCTGCGCGACCGCACCCAGGCGGCGGTGTTCGCGTACGAGTCGGGGCTGGTCCGGCCGCAGGGGTACCGAGGCCGTGGGCGACACGGCACGGTACCCAGGCCGTGGGGACGGCTCCCGTAGTACCTGAGACGGACGCCCCACAACCCGTCTCAGCGGGGACGACCGGCGTCCCCCGGTCGGCCTACCGTGTGGGCGTGACCGAGACGACTCACCTGCAGCCGCCGGCCCCGCCGTCCGGCGCCGGGGCCAAGACCTCCCGCAGCCCGGAGTACCGGCTGGCCCAGAACGCCCTGCGCGGACTGCGCCAGGACCTGTTCCACGACGCCTTCGCCTACCGGTCGCTGCCGCCCCGGCACACCGACGGCCCGTTCGTCCGCCGGCTGCCCGCCCGGCTGCGCCCGGCCGCGCAGCACCTCCCGCACGCGCTGGTGGGGGCGGTCGCGCTGCTCGCCCTGTGCGCCGGCGCGTTGAGCGGCGGCGCCGCCGGCGGGGACGTGTCGGCCCTGCTGACCGGCCTGCTGTGCGCCCTGCCGGTGCTCGCCACGCTGGTCCGGCCGGTCGGCGCGTTCTGGCTGTCGCTGGGGGTGACCCCGGTGGTCGCGGTCCTCAACGGCAACGGGAGCGACTGGCCGTGGATGCCCGGCGCGTTCGTCTGCCACCTGGCGGTGCTGGTCGTCGTGGCGCTGCGCACCCGGCCCCGGACCGCCGTCTGGATGTGGGTGCTGACCGCCGCGTACGGCTTCCTCGCGGACGTCGTGTTCGGCGGCGCGTACTACTACACCAACAGCGCGCCGATGATGGTGACGTCCGCCTTCGCCCTCCTGGTGGTCTCCGTCTGGCACATCCGCCGCGCCGCCGAGCAGGAGGTGACCGCCCAGCAGACGGTGACCGCGCACGAACGCTCCCGGCGCACGCTGCTGGAGGAGCGCACCACCATCGCCCGGGAGCTGCACGACGTGGTCGCCCACCACATGTCGGTGGTCGCCATCCAGGCCGAGGCCGCGCCCTACCGGGTGGAGAACCCGCCGCCGGAGCTGGAACGCGCCTTCGCCACCATCCGCGAGAACGCGGTGGCCGCCCTCACCGAGCTGCGCCGGGTCCTCGGCGTGGTCCGCGCCGAGGACTACGAGGCCCCGGACGCCCCGCAGCCCACCCTCGCCGACCTCGACGGCCTGCTGGCCAACGTGCGCGACGCCGGGCTGGCGGTGGACAAGGTGGTGACCGGCGCGGTGCGCCCGCTGCCGCCCGGGGTGGAGCTGTCGGCGTACCGGATCGTGCAGGAGGCGCTGAGCAACAGCCTGCGGCACGCGCCCGGCGCGAGCGCCCGCGTCGAGATCGGGTACGTCCTCGGCGGGCTCGGGGTGCGCGTGGTCAACGGCCCGGCGCCCGAGCCGGGCCTGGTCAAGCCCTCGCCCGGGGCGGGGCACGGCATCACGGGCATGCGCGAACGGGTCACCATGCTGAACGGGGAGATGACGGCCGGCCCGTCCGACGACGGCGGCTACGAGGTCGCGGTGTTCCTGCCGGTCCCCGCGGCGGGCGACGGAAACGAGGCACGGGCATGACCATCCACGTCCTGATCGCGGACGACCAGATGATGGTGCGCGAGGGCTTCTCGGTCCTGCTGAACGCGATGCCGGACATCGAGGTCGTCGGTGAGGCCGTCAACGGCCGGGAGGCGGTGCAGCGGGTCCGCGAACTCGCCCCCGACGTGGTCCTGATGGACATCCGCATGCCCGAGCTGAACGGCATCGAGGCGACCCGGGAGATCGTCGCCGCCGACGGCGCGGCGAAGGTGCTGGTGCTGACCACCTTCGACCTCGACGAGTACGTCTACCAGGCGCTGCGCGCCGGGGCCTCCGGCTTCCTGCTCAAGGACGCCTCGGCCCGCCAGCTCGCCGACGGGGTGCGGGTCGTCGCCTCCGGGGAGGCGCTGCTCGCCCCGTCGGTGACCCGGCGGCTGATCACCGAGTTCTCCAAGCTGTCCGAGGCCCCGCGCCTGATGCCGTCCGCGCAGGGGGCGTACGGCGACCTCACCGAGCGGGAGACGGAGGTGCTGGTGCTGATCGCGCAAGGCCTGTCGAACGCGGAGATCGCCGAGCGGCTGGTGGTCGCCGAGTCGACGATCAAGACGCACGTGAGCCGGATCCTGGTGAAGCTGGGCCTGCGCGACCGCACCCAGGCGGCGGTCTTCGCGTACGAGGCCCGGCTGGTGACGCCGGGCTGACGGGCGCCGGGGCCATCGTCGGCGGGGTCCCGGGGCGGACGCCGGGGCCCGGCGGCGGGGCCCGGGAGGACGGCCCTGTTCAGCGGGCCGGGGGCCGGGCTACCGTCCGTCCATGGCAGCCTCTTCCGACCTCGCGTTCGACCCGTGGGACCCGGCGTTCCTCGCCGACCCGTACCCCGCCTACGCCGAGCTGCGGGAACGGGGCCGGGTGCACTTCTTCGAGCCGACGCACCAGTGGCTCGTCCCGCACCACGCGGACGTCTCGGCGCTGCTGCGCGACCGGCGCCTGGGCCGGACGTATCTGCACCGCTTCAGCCACGAGGAGTTCGGCCGCACCCCGCCCCCGCCGGAGCACGAGCCGTTCCACACCCTCAACGACCACGGCATGCTCGACCTGGAGCCGCCGGACCACACGCGGATCCGGCGCCTGGTGTCGAAGGCGTTCACGCCGCGCACGGTGGAGCGGCTGAGGCCGTACGTGCGGCGGCTGGCCGACGACCTGGTGTCCCGCCTGGTCGCGGCGGGCGGCGGCGACCTGCTGCGGGACGTGGCCGAACCGCTGCCGGTCGCGGTGATCGCCGAGATGCTGGGCATCCCGGAGTCCGACCGCGCGCCCCTGCGCCCCTGGTCGGCGGAGATCTGCGGGATGTACGAGCTGAACCCGTCGCGGGAGACGGCGGCCAGGGCGGTCAGGGCGTCGGTCGAGTTCTCCGGGTACCTGCGCGAGCTGATCGCCCGGCGCCGCAAGGAGCCCGGCGACGACCTGATCTCCGGTCTGATCGCGGCCCACGACGAGGACGACCGCCTCACCGAGCAGGAGATGGTCTCCACCTGCGTCCTGCTGCTGAACGCGGGCCACGAGGCGACCGTGAACGCCACGGTCAACGGCTGGTGGGCGCTGTTCCGCAACCCGGACCAGCTCGCCGCCCTGCGCGCGGACCACTCCCTGGTGCCCACGGCGGTCGAGGAGCTGATGCGCTACGACACCCCGCTCCAGCTCTTCGAACGCTGGGTCCTGGACGACGTCGAGATCGACGGCACGGTGATCCCGCGGGGCGCGGAGATCGCGCTGCTCTTCGGCTCCGCCAACCACGACCCGCGGGTCTTCGCCGACCCCGGCCGCCTCGACGTGGCCCGCGCGGACAACCCGCACATCTCCTTCAGCGCCGGCATCCACTACTGCATCGGCGCCCCGCTGGCCCGCATCGAACTGGCGGCGTCGATGACGGCCCTGCTGGAGAAGGCCCCGACGCTGAGCCCGGTGACGGAGCCGGAGCGGAAGCCGAACTTCGTGATCCGGGGGCTGGAGGGGCTGAGCGTGGAGGTGTCCTGAGCGTGGAGGTGTCCTGAGCGTCGCCGCGACGGTCACCGGGAGGGCCGGGCCGGGACCCGGCGGACGGCCACGGGCACCCCGGCGGGCCGCCCGCCCGTCCGCTGAGGAGGGCGGCGGTCCGGCCGGGGTGCCCCCGGACCGTCAGGAGACCATCAGGTCCCTCCGCCGCAGCCCTGCCAGTCCCGCCCCCACCAGCACCGCCGCGAGCCCGGCCAGGAACAGCACCGGCCCCCACTCCATCCCCCCGCCCGGCAGTTTCGGCAGGTGCCCGAACGGCGACACGTCCAGCACCGCGCGCGGGACGTCCAGCGCCGGCCCCACCCAGCCGATCAGCAGGAAGGCCCCGGCGACCGCCCACGCCGCCGTCGCCGCCCGGGGCGCCAGCCCGTGCAGGAGCACCGCCAGCCCGCCGACCACCCAGACCGCGGGCACCTGCACCAGGCACGCCCCCAGGATCGGGCCGGCCCGTCCGCCGTGGCCCGCGGCCAGGCCGAGCCCGGCCAGCAGCATCAGCAGCGCCGAGCCGCCGAACGCCACCGCCAGGTGTCCCGCGGCCCACCGCAGCCGCCCCACCGCGTTCGCCAGCACCGGCTCGGCCCGCCCCGAGGTCTCCTCGCCGTGCAGCCGCAGCACCGACGCCACGACGTACAGGGCCGCGATCATCCCGAGCATCCCGGCCATCGTGGACAGGAACGCGTCCGTCAGGCCCGACTGCCCGCCCATCCGTTCGATGATCCGCCGGGCGCCGTCGTTCTCGCCGACCAGGTCGGCCACGCCCCGCGCCATCCCGCCGTACACCGCCCCGGCGAGGAGGAAGCCGAGGCTCCAGCCCAGTACGGCGCCCCGCTGCAGCCGCCAGGCCAGCGCGCCCGCGCCGCCCAGCCGCCCGGACGCCGGCCCCGGCCGCGTCGGCAGGAAGCCCGTGCCGACGTCCCGGCGGCCGGCCAGCGCGTAGGCGGCCAGCGCCTGGAGCCCGGTCGCGGCCGCGAACAGCCCCAGCACCCACCAGCGTTCGTCCGCGAACGGGCGCAGGTTCTCCAGCCAGCCCAGCGGCGACAGCCACGTCAGGACCGAGGAGCCGTCGTCCGTCGCCGCGTCGCCCGCGGCGCGCAGCACGAAGGCGGCGCCCAGGGCCCCCGCCGTCAGGCCGCGGGCCAGCCGCGCGCTCTGCGTCAGCTGCGCGGCGACCGCCGCCGTGGCCGCGAAGAACAGGCCCGTGCCCGCGATCCCGAGCCCGAACGCCAGCGCCCCCGGCGCGCCCTGCCCGGCCAGCCCGGCCGTCACCAGCAGCGCCAGGGCGGCGTCGGCGGCGGCCGCCGCCAGCAGGGCCGCCGTCAGGGAGGCCCGGCGGCCCACCGCTCCCGAGGCCACCAGTTCCTGCCGGCCGCTCTCCTCCTCGTCGCGGGTGTGGCGCACGACGACGAGCAGGCTCAGCACGGCGGCCAGGACGCCCGCGTAGACGCCGACCCGCCAGGCCGTCAGCGCGCCGAGGGAGTCGCCGAAGACCGGGCCGACCATGGCGCGCAGCGCGGAGTCGGCCTCCACCTGCCGCACCAGTCCGGCGCGTTCGGCGGGGGAGCCGTACAGGCCGCTCAGCGTGCCGGGCATGGAGAGCACCAGCAGGGCGTTCACCGCGAGCCAGAGCGGGATCGTCAGCCGGTCGCGGCGCAGGGCGAACCGCAGCAGCGGGCCGGTGCCGGCCAGCGGGCGGGAGCCGCCGGACCGTACGGCGTGGGAGGCGGCGCTCATCGGGAGGTCACCTCGCCGGCCTCGTCGCGGTAGTGCCGCAGGAACAGCTCCTCCAGCGTCGGCGGCGTCGACGTCAGCGACCGCACCCCCGACTCGCTCAGCAGCCGCAGCACCCCGTCCAGCCGGTCGGTGTCGACCTGGAGCCGGACCCGCCGACCCCGCACGTCGAGGTCGTGCACGCCCGGCAGGCGGGACAGTCCGTCGGGCGGGCCCACGAGTTCCGCCGCCACACTGGTCCGCGTCAGATGGCGCAGGTCGGCGAGGGAACCGCTCTCCACCGTGCGGCCCTTGCGGATGATGCTCACCCGGTCGCACAGCTCCTCGACCTCGCTCAGGATGTGCGAGGAGAGCAGGACCGTGCGCCCCCGGTCGCGCTCCTCGGCGACGCAGCGCCGGAAGACCTCCTCCATCAGCGGGTCCAGACCGCTCGTCGGCTCGTCCAGGATCAGCAGGTCGGCGTCCGAGGCGAACGCGGCGACCAGGGCCACCTTCTGCCGGTTGCCCTTGGAGTAGGTCCGGCCCTTCTTGGTGGGGTCGAGCTCGAACCGCTCGACCAGCTCCGCGCGCCGCCTGGCGTCCAGCCCGCCGCGCAGGCGGCCGTACAGGTCGATGACCTCGCCGCCGGACAGGTTCCGCCACAGCGTGACGTCGCCGGGGACGTAGGCGATGCGGCGGTGCACCTCCACCGCGTCCGCCCAGGGGTCGCGGCCGAGGACCCGCGCGGCGCCCGAGTCGGCGCGCAGCAGGCCGAGCAGGACGCGGATGGCGGTGGACTTGCCGGCGCCGTTGGGGCCGAGGAAACCGTGCACCTCACCGGAGGCGACGTCCAGGTCGAGGCCGTCGAGGGCGCGCGTGCGCCCGAACGACTTGTGCAGTCCGGAGACGGTGATGGCCTTCGTCATGCTCCGAACGTACGCTCTTTTCAGAAATTTGTGAAGTTAAGGAAATTCATGAACCCCACGTAGACTTTCGGGGCGGTGCCCGACCAGGGGAGATGATCGAGGGATGACGGAACGGAAGGCGGCGGCGCGGGACCCGGAGGCGGTCTCGCGCTTCGTGGAGCACTTCGCGGCCCAGCTCGTCGAGGCCGGCCTGCCGCGGATGCCCGCCCGGGTGTTCGCGGCCCTGCTCGCCTCCGACACCGGCGCCCTGACCTCCGCCGAGCTGGGCGAGCAGCTGAGGATCTCGCCCGCCGCGGTCTCCGGGGCGGTGCGCTACCTCGCGCAGCTGCACATGCTGTCCCGCGAGCGGGAGCCCGGCTCGCGGCGGGAGCGGTACCGGGTGCACAGCGACCAGTGGTACGAGGCCCTGACCAACCGCGAGGCGATCATCAAGCGCTGGGAGGACGCCCTGCGCGAGGGCGTCGCCGGCCTCGGCGCGGACACCCCGGCGGGCCGCAGGCTCACCGAGACGCTCGCGTTCTTCGAGTTCATCGAGCGGGACCTCACCGGCATGATGGAGCGCTGGCGGGCCCACCGCGAACGGCTCTTCGGCCGCGACCGGGCCTGACCCGGGCCTGACCGCCTGCCCCGGCCCTGACCCGGCCCGGCGCCGGACGCGCGTGAGAACCGGGACCGGCCCACGGCGCCCCCGGCACGGTCAGTCCTCCGGGCACGGTCAGCCCCCAGGCGCCCTCCCGCACTCCGGCATCGTCAACCCTCCGGCACCGTCGGCTCTCCGGCACCGTCGGCTCTCCGGCACCGTCGGCTCTCCGGCACCGTCAGCTCTCCGGCACCGTCAGCCCCCAGGCCCCCTCCCGCACCCGCCACGTCCGCGTCCGCACCGGCCCCGACACCGCCGCGTCCGCCCGGTACCGGAAGTGCGCCCCGGAGACGGTCACCGTCCGGCCCCGGGCCAGCAACGGCGAGGCCTCCGCCCCCACCGACACCGGCCGCACCTCCACCCCGGCCAGCCCCGCCTCCGCCGGCGTGACGGACACCGCCTCCACCGGCTGGTCCAGGTCGACGAGCGTCTCCCCGTCGACCTCCACCCGCAGCCGGGAGGGCCCGGGCGCGGGAACGGGCGCGACACCGCGGGACGGCCGGACCGGCACCAGCGTCCGCACCAGGGACTGGTACGTGCGCAGCCACGGGTGCCCGGCCGCCTCCGCCGCGGCCTGCCGCCCCGCCGCCGCGTGCAGCGGCGGGATCCGCAGCGCGCCCAGCACCACCCCGTCGCTGTCGTCCACCAGCAGGTCCATCCGCCGCTCCACCCCCTCCAGCACGGCCCGTGCCGCCGCCACCGTCCCCGCCGGCACGCCCAGCGACCGGGCGAGGGACAGCCCGCTCCCGACCGGCACCACCGCCAGCGCGCACCCGGCCAGCTCCCGCTGCCGGTGCAGCAGGGTCACCGCGCGGACCAGGGTGCGGTCGTCGCCGACCACCACCGGCCGCCGCGACCCGCGCCGCCGCAGCGCCCGGGCGAACTCCTCCGGCCCGTCCGGCAGGCACACCTTCGTGGCCGCGCCCGCGCTGAGCACGTCCTTGGCGATGCGTACGGATTCGCCGTCCGTCCTGCGGGCGACCGGATCGATGACCACCAGCAGCTGATCGGACGTCGCGGGAGTCGCCACCTCGGCCATGCCTCGCTTCCTCGGGTAGCATCTTTGTGCAAGAGCCCCTTGCGCTGCGCTGTCGCGCCAGGGGCTTCGTCTATTCCGGGGCATCCGGTCCGACGGTTGCGACCGATGGGGGTCGCGGTGCACGTGGCGGGAACCCACCGCGTACGCCCTTGACCATGGACATGCCCCGCCCGGAAGGGGTGTACGCGCGTGCCCGCACTTGTGCTGCTCGGTGCTCAGTGGGGTGACGAAGGCAAGGGAAAGGCGACGGACCTCCTCGGCGGATCCGTCGACTACGTGGTGCGATACCAGGGCGGCAACAACGCCGGCCACACGGTAGTCGTGGGCGACCAGAAGTACGCCCTGCACCTGCTCCCTTCCGGAATCCTGTCACCCGGCTGCACGCCGGTCATCGGAAACGGCGTCGTCGTCGACCCGTCGGTCCTGCTCTCCGAGCTGAGCGGGCTGAACGAGCGCGGCGTCGACACCTCCAAGCTCCTCATCAGCGGAAACGCGCACATCATCACGCCGTACAACGTCACGGTCGACAAGGTGACCGAGCGCTTCCTCGGCAAGCGCAAGATCGGCACCACCGGGCGCGGCATCGGCCCGACCTACGCCGACAAGATCAACCGCGTCGGCATCCGGGTGCAGGACCTGTACGACGAGTCGATCCTCACCCAGAAGGTCGAGGCGGCCCTCGACGTCAAGAACCAGATCCTGACCAAGCTCTACAACCGGCGCGCGATCGCCGTGCAGCAGGTGGTCGAGGAGCTGCTGGGCTACGCCGAGAAGATCAAGCCGTACGTCGCCGACACGGTCCTGGTCCTGAACCGGGCGCTGGAGGAGGACAAGGTCGTCCTCTTCGAGGGCGGCCAGGGCACCCTGCTGGACATCGACCACGGCACGTACCCCTTCGTCACCTCCTCCAACCCGACCGCGGGCGGCGCCTGCACGGGCGCGGGCGTGGGCCCGACGAAGATCAGCCGGGTCATCGGCATCCTCAAGGCGTACACGACCCGCGTCGGCGCCGGCCCGTTCCCGACCGAGCTGTTCGACGAGGACGGCGAGGCGCTGCGCCGCATCGGCGGCGAGCGGGGCGTCACCACCGGCCGCGACCGCCGCTGCGGCTGGTTCGACGCGGTGATCGCGCGCTACGCGACCCGGGTGAACGGCCTGACCGACTTCTTCCTCACCAAGCTCGACGTCCTCACGGGCTGGGAGCGGATCCCGGTCTGCGTGGCGTACGAGATCGACGGCCGGCGCGTCGAGGAGCTCCCCTACTCCCAGACGGACTTCCACCACGCCAAGCCGGTCTACGAGATGCTCCCGGGCTGGTCCGAGGACATCTCCAAGGCGAAGACCTTCGCCGACCTGCCGAAGAACGCCCAGGCGTACGTCAAGGCCCTGGAGGAGATGTCCGGCGCCCCGATCTCCGCGATCGGCGTCGGCCCGGGCCGCGACGAGACGATCCAGATCAACTCGTTCCTGTAGGTCCCCCGCGCGCGGGTTCCGCCCCGCCCGGCTCCGGCCGGGCGGGGCGCTGTCGTACGGCGTGGCCCGGGCCCGTGCGGACCGGCGCGGAGGGGGCGCCGGCGGAGGCGGGCGGGCGCGGTGCGCGGGACGCCGCTCCGGCGGCCGCGGCCGGCCCGGCCCCCGGGCACGCCGGCGATCGTTCCCGCACGGCTACCAGGGCAGTTCCCCGGTCTCGTCCTGGAAGGTCCCCGTCGGACCGTCCGCGTCGAGGGTTGCCAGACGCACGACGACGCGGGCACTCTCCTGCGGCGTCCTTCCGATTCCGTAGGCCGCGGTCATGTCGGTGGCGGTGGTGCCGGGCTCGACCGCGTTGAACTTGATGCCCGGGTGGGACTTGGCGTACTGGACCGTGAGCATGGTGGCCGCGGACTTGGACGCGGAGTAGAGCGCCAGCGGCAGGCCGTACTCCGGCCGGTCCGGATTGGTCACCGCCCAGAAGGACCCGGCGCTGCTGGAAACGGTGACCACGGTGGGGTTGGAGGACTTGCGCAGCAGGGGGAGCGCCGCCTCCGTGACGCGCACGATCCCCACCGCGTTGGTGTCGAAGACCCGCAGGGCCGTGGGGCCGTCGACGGTTCCGTCCCCCAGGATGCCCGCGTTGTGCACCAGGACGTCGAGCCGGCCCTCGGCCGAATCGATCGTCGCCAGCGCGTTGCTCACCGAGGCGTCGTCGGTCACGTCGAGCTGCACGAACCGTGCGCCGAGCTCCGCCGCGGCCTTCTCGCCCCGCTCGACGTCACGCGCACCGACGTAGACGACGTGGCCCAGTGCCAGAAGCTGCCTGGCCGTCTCGAAACCGATGCCCTTGTTGGCGCCGGTGATCAGTGTGATGGTCATGTCTGTGCTGTCCTCACGGGGTGTGCGGCCCGGGCGGGCCGTCGATGGTGTCCGGACCGTTCTTCGGGTTGCGGGCGCCGGTCCGGAGCTCAGCCGGTGAGCTGCCGGCGCAGTTCGGCGGCGTCGTGCAGGGCCGTCATGTGCACGAACCGTCCGTTGCGGACCTGGTAGACGGCGTACTCGGTGATCTCGAACGAGGCGCCGGTGGGAGTCACGCCGAGCCACTCCTTCACCGGGGTGCCGGTGTTGACCAGACGGGCGGCCAGGCGGTCACCGTCGAAGAGCAGTTCCTTGAGCTCCCAGTGGAGGTCCGGAACCGCGTCCACGTCGGCCTTCTGCACCGCGATGAGGTCGTCCCGGGTGGCCGGCTCACCGTTCAGCGTGGTCCGGTCGTCGATGAAGGCGTCCATGCCGTCGAACCTGTGGGCGTTGAGCTCCTCGATGTAGCGCAGGTAGAAGTCGCGCAGCTCGCTGTCGGGCATCGGACGGCCCTTCCGTTCGGCAGTCCCGGAGCGGGGCTGCGGTCTGTGTGGCGGTCCCGCTCCGGGGCTCCGGCGGAGGTGCCGGGGCGCGGGACCTTCTACTTCTGCAGCGATCGATGCAGAAGTAGAACAGTAACACTTCTGTAGCGATCGATGCGGAAGAGTTAGACTGCGGGGGTGGGGACGAAACAGAGCGGCCCGATCGGCCGACCGCGGGGATTCGACGTCGACGAGGCGCTCGAGCGCGCCATGCTGGTCTTCTGGGAGCGCGGCTACGAGGGGGCCAGCCTGGCCGGCCTGACCGAGGCGATGGGCATCTCCACCACCAGCATGTACGCGGCCTTCGGCAACAAGGAGGAGCTGTTCCGCAAGGTCCTGGAGCGCTACACCGAAGGCCCGAGCGCATACCTGACCCGTGCCCTGGAGGAGCCGACCGCCCTCGGTGTCGCCACCGCGATCCTGGCCGGCGTCATTCGCACCACCACCCGCCCCGCCCATCCCCACGGATGCCTGGGTGTGCAGGGCGCCCTGGCCGCCGGCGACTCCGGGCGGGAGGTCCGTGACCTCCTCGCCGCCTGGCGCAACAACGGCCACTCCCGCATCCGGGAGCGGTTCCAGCGAGCCGTCGACGAGGGCGACCTGCCTGCGGAGACCGATCCGGGGCTACTGGCCCGCTACGTCACCACCCTGGCGTTCGGGATCGCCGTGCAGGCCGCGAGCGGTGTCGGCCGCGACGAACTCCAGGGGATGGCCGACGCCGCCCTGCGCACCTGGCCGCTCCCCTGAGGACCGCCGGCGTTCGTCCTCCGGTCGCCCCGGAGGACGCGGCTGGTCCCGGCGGCCGGCGGCCGGCGGTGCGGCGACCGGGGTGAAGGGGGCCGAGCCGCTGCCGGGGCCGACGGGCCCTGGGGCCTGTCGTCGAACTCCCGCCTGCCCCGCGACGCCCTGCACGCCCTCTCGCCGCACCGGGCGCGGACCCGAGTACATCCCGTACGAGGGTCGGCGCCCGGCACGCCGAGAGCACGCACCTGACACCGTGGGGCCCGCCCTCCGGGCGGACGACGGGAATTCGACGACGGGCCCTAGTCTTCTGAGTCAGGAATTCTGTTCAGATAACTTGCGAGGCGTTCGAGGATCTCGTCTGCGGTCTTCGTCCAGACATAGGGCTTCGGG
>NZ_JBFATO010000046.1:0-58379 GCF_040678355.1 Streptomyces sp. NPDC052701 | reverse complement strand
CGCCCGCTGCCTCCGTCCTGCGCCCCGGCACCCGCCGGCCGGCGGGTGCCGCGGCGCAGGACGCGCGCGGCCGGCACGGCCCCGCCGGGCACGCCCGCGTACCGCGGGCGCGGTACGCGGCGGCCGTCCCGTACTCCTGCGGGAGGGCCGCCGGTTCAGCCCCGGGACCGCATCGGTTGTCGGCGGCGGCCCGTACCGTTGACGCATGGATCTTCAACCGCCCTCGAGGCACGGCCGGCCCGGATGGCGGGGGCTGCTGCGAGGGCCCCGGCGGCTGCTGGCCGCCGGAGCCGCCGTGGCCGTGCTCGCCGGTGCCGGCACGTGGACGGCCGTCGCCTCCGACGACGCGCCCCCGGTGCGGCGTGCCGACCGGGTCGTGGCCGTGGGCGACGGGGTGCGCCTGGACACCTCGTACTTCACCTCCGGCCCGGGCGGCCGCCGCCCGGCGGTCCTGCTGGGGCACGGCTTCGGCGGCAGCAAGGACGACGTGCGGCAGCAGGCGCAGGACCTGGCCCGGGACGGCTACGCGGTCCTGACCTGGTCGGCGCGCGGCTTCGGCAGGTCGACGGGGAAGATCGGCCTGAACGACCCGGAGGGCGAGGTCGCCGACGTCTCGAAGCTGATCGACTGGCTCGCCGAGCAGCCCCAGGTCGAGCTCGACAAGGCCGGCGACCCCCGCGTGGGCATGGCGGGCGGCTCCTACGGCGGCGCGATCGCCCTGCTGGGCGCGGGCCACGACGACCGGGTGGACGCCATCGCCCCGGCGGTCACGTACTGGAACCTCGCCGACGCGCTGTTCCCCAACGGCGTGTTCAAGAAGCTGTGGGCGGGCGTCTTCGTCAGCTCCGGCGGCGGCTGCGACAGGTTCGAGCCCGCGCTGTGCCGGATGTACGAGCGGGTCGCCGAGTCGGGCGAGCCCGACGCCGAGGCCCGCAGGCTGCTGGAGCGGCGCTCGCCGTCCGCGGTCGGCGACCGCATCGAGGTGCCCACGCTGCTGGTGCAGGGCCAGTCCGACTCCCTCTTCCCGCTGGACCAGGCCGACCGGGCGGCGAAGGCGATCCGCGCGAACGGCGCGCCCGTGGACGTCGACTGGATCGCGGGCGGGCACGACGGCGGCGACCTGGAGACGAGCCGCGTCCAGGCACGCGTACGCGGCTGGTTCGACCGCCACCTCAAGGGCGAGGAGAACACCGGCACCGGACCGGCGTTCCGCGTCACCCGCACCGGAGGCGTCGACTCCACCGACGGCGCGGCCCGGCTGCGGGGCGCGAGCGCGGACCGCTACCCGGGCCTGGGGAGCGGGCGGAGGCCCATCCCCCTCACCGGCCGCGAGCAGAGCTTCGACAACCCGGCCGGCGCCGGCCCGCCCGCCGTCTCCGCCCTGCCCGGCCTCGGCGGCTCCGGCGGCCTGGCCCGGCTGTCCTCGCTGGGGGTCGGGCTGTCGCTGGACTTCCCCGGCCAGTACGCGCGCTTCGAATCGGCGCCGATGACCCGCGACCTGCGCATCACCGGCTCGCCGACGGTCACCGTCCACGTACGGTCCACCAGCGAGGACGCCGTGCTCTTCGGCAAGGTGTACGACGTCGGCCCGGGCGGCGGCCGGCCGGTGCTGCCGGCCCAGCTGGTGACGCCCGTCAGGGTCGAGGGCGCCCGGTCGGGCAGGGACGTGACGATCACCCTCCCCGCCGTCGACCACGAGGTCCAGAAGGGCCACCGGCTGCGCCTGGTCCTGTCCTCCACGGACCTCGGCTACGCCTCCCCGACCGCCCCGGCCACATACACCGTCGCCCTCGCGAGCGACCTGGAGGTGCCGACCGTCCCCGCTCTGACGACCGCGGCGGCGCCCCTGCCCGCGTGGGTGTGGTGGCTGCCGCTCACGGCCGGGGCGATCGCGCTCGCCCTGCTGCTGAGCGCCCGCCGCCGCACGGCCGGCCCCGCCCCCGACCCGGAGCTGGCCGGCGTCCCGCTCCAGATCACCGGCCTGAGCAAGCGGTACGCCGGGTCGCCGGACCGGTACGCCGTACGGGACCTGTCCTTCCGCGTCGAGAAGGGCCAGGTCCTGGGCCTGCTGGGCCCGAACGGCGCGGGCAAGACGACGACCCTGCGCATGCTGATGGGCCTGATCGGGCCGGACGACGGCGAGATCCGCGTCTTCGGCCACGCCGTCCGGCCGGGCGCCCCGGTGCTGTCCCGCGTCGGCGCCTTCGTCGAGGGCGCGGGCTTCCTCCCGCACCTGTCCGGCCGCGAGAACCTGGAGCTGTACTGGCGCGCGACCGGCCGCCCGCCCGGGGACGCCCACCTGGACGAGGCCCTGGAGATCGCCGGCCTGGGCGACGCGCTGGCCCGCGCGGTGCGCACCTACTCCCAGGGCATGCGCCAGCGCCTGGCCATCGCCCAGGCCATGCTGGGCCTGCCGGACCTGCTCATCCTCGACGAACCCACCAACGGCCTCGACCCGCCCCAGATCCGCGAGATGCGCGAGGTGATGATCCGCTACGCGGCCGCCGGCCGCACGGTGATCGTCTCCAGCCACCTGCTGGCGGAGGTCGAGCAGTCCTGCACGCACCTCGTCGTCATGGACCGGGGCAGGCTCGTGCAGGCGGGCCCGGTCGGAGAGATCGTCGGCTCCGGGGACACCCTGCTCGTCGGCACCGCCGCTCCCCTGGAGGAGCCGGTCGTGGACAAGGTGGCCGCGCTGCCGGGCGTCGCCTCGGCCGTACGCACCGACGACGGGCTCCTGGTCCGGCTCGGCGCCGACGGCTCGGCGCCCCGCCTGGTCGCCGAACTCGTACGACTCGAGGTGCCCGTGACGTCGGTGGGCCCGCACCGCCGCCTGGAGGACGCCTTCCTCACCCTGATCGGAGGTTCGGCATGAGCACCCTGGCCGAGGGGACCGAGGCGGCGCCCGGCTACCGGGCGGGCCGCACCCTGCCCCTGCGGGTGGAGCTGATACGCCAGTCGAAGCGGCGCCGCACGCTGGTCATGGGCGGGATCCTCGCCGCCCTGCCGTTCGTGCTGGTGATCGCCTTCGCGATCGGCGGCGAGCCGGACGCCGAGAACGGCCGGGTGACGCTGATGGACACGGCCACCGCGTCCGGGGCCAACTTCGCCGCCGTCAGCCTGTTCGTGTCGGCGGGCTTCCTGCTCGTCATCCCCGTCGCCCTGTTCTGCGGGGACACGGTCGCCTCGGAAGCCGGCTGGTCCTCCCTGCGCTACCTGCTGGCCGCCCCGGTGCCGCGCGTGCGGCTGCTGTGGTCCAAGCTCGTGGTCGGACTGGGCCTCAGCCTGGCCGCCATGGTGCTGCTGCCCGTCGTGGCCCTCGCCGTCGGCACGGCCGCCTACGGCTGGGGTCCCCTGCAGATCCCCACCGGCGGCGCGCTCGACCCCGGCACGGCGGCGCAGCGGCTCGTGGTGGTCGTGGCGTACGTCTTCGTGTCCCAGATGGTCACCGCCGGGCTGGCGTTCTGGCTGTCCACCAGGACCGACGCCCCGCTCGGCGCGGTCGGCGGCGCGGTCGGCCTGACCATCGTCGGCAACGTCCTGGACGCCGTCACGGCCCTCGGCCACTGGCGCGACTTCCTGCCCGCGCACTGGCAGTTCGCCTGGGCGGACGCCCTCCAGCCGACTCCCGAGTGGTCCGGCATGATCCAGGGCACCGCGGTCTCCGTGGCGTACGCCCTCGTGCTGTTCGCCCTGGCGTTCCGCGGCTTCGCCCGCAAGGACGTGGTGTCCTGAGGCCCTGGGCCGGCGATGAGCGCGGGACGTCGACGCGCCGGCCGGACGCGGGACATCGGCACCGCGCCGGCCCCGCGGTGCCCGATCGCGCCGGAGTGCGCAACCGGCCCGTCGCCGTCGGCGACGGCCACCCGTACGGCGCCGCCGCCGTCCACCGGCACACCCCTGTCCGGCCGCCCTCAAGACGGGACGCCACGCGATGACGGCGGCGTACGCGGACGTGACCGAGGCGCCGCGCTGACGGCGGGTGATCAGCTGGACGGCCCCGAAGGTGTTGCGCCCCCTCGGTGCCCGTGATCACATCTCCTCGAAAACGTACCTAAGGGGCGTTTTGGGCTCACTCAGGGGCTGACGGCCTGTGGCGGTCGGCCCTCGTCGACAGCTGGAGGACCGATGCCTCATCGCATGTTCCGTTCGGCGGCCACCGCGCTGCTGGCTTCCGTGCCGGTCGTCGCCGCCGCGCCCGCGCAGGCCGCTCCGCAGCAGGGCTTCCCCTGCGCCGTCGGCATCCAGAACGTCAGCAACACCGTGACCAGCACGATCAGCGTCAACGTCGTCTGCGGCCGGACGCGCACCGTCGATGTGCGCATCACCGCGGACGGCACCGAGCTCCTGAGCCTGCAGCAGACCGTTCAGGCCGGTGCCCGGCAGAGCGTCACCGTCACCGCGCCCAGGGTTCGGCAGGCCTGCGCCACGCTGCAGACCGACGGCGAGAGCACCACGCTCTGCACCCCCTGACCCTCCCCGGGCCGACGGCGTCTCATGGACGCGGCCGCCCTGTCGTACCACCATCAAATAAAACGCATATGAATCAATTAGTCGCACTCCATTGGGTGTGCCGGAAATGCAGCGGTACGCGTGCTGTGTGTTATCGTCTGTGACTGTCCGAGCACGGTCCGTAATTGGCCCGGGCGCGAAGAAATCGGAGAAGTGATGGACAAGCTCAAGAAGGCCGCGGCTGTGGCGGTCATGGTCGGCGGCATGGCTCTCGGTGGCGGGGTCGCCCACGCCGATGACGGCTACGACCACAAGGACGCGGCTGACCTCGTCATCGGCAACCTGCAGGTCGTCGAGTGCGCCCAGGAGTTCGAGGGCGGCGTTCTCTTCGTGCCCGTGCAGGTCACGCTCACCGGCGACAACACCCAGGCGATCGGCAACTCCTGCCTGGTGGCCGCGTCCAACGACGACTGATTTCGCGGCGTTGTGCAGAGTCGGGTCTCGCGCCTTCGGTGCGGGGCCCGCTTCGCGTCGGTGCCCGAGTCTTTCCCCCGCCCGGGTGAAGGATTTGCGCCCGCAGAAAGTCTTTCTCGTGTTCTTTCGTGGCCCGGCTCGCCCGCCGACCCTCCGTCCTCGCAATTTCTCGCCGTCGCGGAGCTGCTCCGAACGGGCGGTCAGTATTTCGGCGTAGTCCGATGAGTGCGATGGGATGAAAGACGGGCACGGGCACTGATTATTCCCCCGTACGGCGTATCGGAAAAAGCGGCGTTGAGTGAGCCGTGTGTTATTGTCGGTAAATGTTCGAGCACGGTCCGTAATTGGCCCGGGCGCGCGAAGAAATCGGAGAAGTGATGAACAAGTTCCAGAAGGTCGCGGCTGTGGCGGTCATGGTCGGTGGCATGGCCCTCGGCGGCGGAGTTGCCCACGCCGATGACGGCAAGGACGGCAAGGACCTGACCGACCTCATCATCGGCAACGTGCAGATCGTGGAGTGTGAGCAGGAGTTCGACGGCGGCCTGGCCTTTGCGCCCGTGCAGGTCACGGTCACCGGCGACAACACCCAGGCGATCGGCAACTCCTGCCTGGTGGCCGCGTTCAACGACGACTGATTCCGCGGCGTTGTACAGAGTCGGGTCTCGCGCCTTCGGTGCGAGACCCGACTTTTCGTTATTGTCGCACCGGGTGCTCCGGTCGGAGTCCGGCGCCGTCTTTTCCGTCTTCCGTGGCCCTCGGGTTCTCCTGTAATCCCGGCTCGTCCGCCTGTCCGCCGGCTCCGTACCCCATATGGCGTATCGGGAAATGCGGTGTTGAGCGAGTCGCATGTTATCGTCTGTGACTGTCCGAGCACGGTCCGTAATTGGCCCGGGCGCGCGAAGAAATCGGAGAAGTGATGAACAAGTTCCAGAAGGTCGCGGCTGTAGCGGTCATGGTCGGTGGCATGGCTCTCAGCGGCGGAGTCGCCCAGGCCTGCGCCAATGGCGGGTCGGACGACCAGCCGTCTGGCGTCACCCTCGACAACCTGCAGGACGTGGAGTGTGAGCAGGAGTTCGAAGCCGGCCTGATCGCCGTGCCGATTCAGATCACGCTCACCGGCGACAACACCCAGGCGATCGGCAACTCCTGCGCGGTGCTCAACACCGACGGCAACTGATTCCGCGGCGCTGTGAAGGGCCGGGCCTCGCGCCTTCGTGCAAGGCCCGCTCCTCGACCTGCCGCGCCGGCCTCCCTGGTCATGACCAACGCGCCGGTCACCGTATGGGCGACGACGTCATGAACATCGGCGGTTCCTGCTCGCAGACCGGTCCACGCGAGTGAGCGGATGATCGTCCGGCAGCCGGCCCAGGTGGTGGATCCTGGTTCATGTACAACCGCTGATCGAAAAATGTTCCGGACTGGGCCGGCCGGAAGATCCGTCGGCGGAACCACCGGATCCCTCCACGCGTGTCGCGAAGTCGCCCCGGTGCCGGCAGCGGCCATCCTCCCGATGGCCGCTGCCGTTTTTCCATGTGCCGGGATGGCGCACCGGACGGGGCGGTGCGGGCCGGCGTCATCGTCCGATCAGTTCAATTCACATCAACTGCATACAGGGCCATGCGGTTGAATTTGGATGACTACTCGCCCATAAGGGCGTCACCTGCTTGATGGAGGATTTCCCGCTGGGGCAGTATCGGGTTTCATCCTTGTGCTGAAGAAACATGTGAGTTGAATCGCGCCCCGGAGGGAAGATGGCCGATGTGATCATCCTGCCGCGTTGTCCGGAGACAGGGAAAGCGTCGTTCCATACTGAATCCGAGGCAAGGCTCTGGCTGATCAGGCAGCCACTGCTGGAGAAGATTCCGGACCGCATCTACCGATGCTCGGGCTGCCGGTACTGGCACTTCACCGGATCCCATCACTGGACCAGCCGGAAGATCAAGTGGAGACGGAACCACGGGAGACGGGAAGCCGTCTCGGGACACAGCCGTAAGAAGAGGGGCAAGGACTGACGGGAATCAGTCCTCACCCATCCAGCAGTGGGCGACGGCACGTCGTGTCCGGCCCGAAGCCCGGTTTCCGTCTCAGTCACGCACGAGCCGGCCCTGAACCTGCCTTCGAATCCAGGGCCTGCGTTTCCCCTTCAAGCAGGAAGACGACGACAATGCGAAAGAAACTGAGCAGGGGAATGGTCGTGGCCGCCGCCGCGACGAGCATCCTGCCCATGTACGGTATCCAGGCGTTCGCGGCATCGCACCCCGAGGTATCCGCGAGTGCCTGCGGTGACTCCGTCGGCGTGAAAACCCCGGAGGACCCGTCCTCCAAGGCCTCGTGCGCGAGCGGCCCGGCCTCCGGCCCCAGTGGCGACCGCGCCGGCAGTGGCGTCGGCGAGGCCGGTTACGGCGACGCCGACGGCTCCGGCGACAAGGCCGGCCGCGTCAAGGCCTCCGGGACGCCGGGAGGCCAGGGCAGCGCCCTCTCCGCGCAATCCTCCGCCGCGCCGTCGGCGAAGGCGACGCCGTCGACGTCACCGGCCACCGCGGACGAAGAGAGCGGCTACGGCTACGGCGACGACGAGGCCGAGGACGTCGGTTACGGCCACGACGACGCCGGTTACGGCGACGAGGAAGGCGGCTACGGCGACGAGGAAGGCGGCTACGGGGAGGAGGAAGGCGGCTATGGCGACACGCCGACGACGAAGCCGCCGACCGAGACCAAGCCGCCGACGTCACCGCCCACCACGCCGCCGGTGAAGACGAAGCCGCCGACGACACCGCCCGCGTCGGTCCCCCCGCACACCGAGCCCCCGACGGAGCCGCCCTCGCTTCCCGAGACCGGCGGTGGCGAGCAGGTGCTCGCGGCCTCGGGCGTCGCCGTGCTGCTGCTGACGAGCGGCGCCGTCCTGTACCGACGGGGCCGGGCCGCGTCCCGTCGGTAGTGCGGCGTTCAGGGTGCCGGACGTATCGCGTCCGGCACCCTGGTGCGTTCCGGCCCCTCCACGCCCGGCTCCTCACCGTCCTCGGCCGTGGCTCACTCGTGCGGGTGATCAGGAGGTGCGAAAGCGGAGAACGCGGTCGGTGGAGTGGACATACATATGACTGATCAACGGGGTGGACAGGGACAAACGGGTAACAGCGCACGCTTCGGCTGCTGCCGATGAGCGGAGAAAAGGGGCAGCCATGGCCGATCGGCAGCGGCACCGCAGCAGATGGGCCGTGTACGTCGCGGCCAGTCTTCTCGCGGCGGCCGCCTTGGTGCAGGGACCCGGACTCGCCGTGGGGGCCGGGGCGGAGGAGGCCGCCGAGACTCCTGTTCCGGCCACGCCGGCTCCGGCCACGCCGGTTCCGGTGACGTCTGCGCCAGTGACGCCTGTGCCGGCAGCCGCGGTGCCGACGGCCCCGGTGCCGACGGCCACCGTCGTGCCGCCCCCGCCGTCCGCGTCCCCCGACCGGCAGCCCGCTTTCGGTGCCTACCTCGACTACAGCTCCCTCGGCGTGCTCCGCATGGCCGGGATCAGCCGGTGGCTGAACGGCTCCCAGCTGCGGGTGGGGCGCACCTACCTGCCGGGCGACCGCTGGAGCAACATCGAGGGCGCCCCCGCCTTCCTCGACGCCTGGGCGAACTGGCGCCGGGAGAGGGCCGACCGGATGTTCGTCCTCAACGTGCCCATGCTGGAGCGCAACGAGGAGGGCCTCTCCGACGCCGAGGTCCGTGCCCTCCTGCGCCGGGGCGCCGCCGGGGAGTTCGACCCGCACTACCGCCGTCTGGCCGAGCGGCTGGTCGGATTGGGGGTGCCGGACACCATCCTCGTGCTCGGCTGGGAGATGAACGGCATCACGTACACCCATCGGTGCGGGCCGGACCCGGAGGCCTGGAAGGAATACTGGAACAGCATCGTCACCACCATGCGCTCGGTGCCGGGCCAGAGGTTCCGGTTCGACTTCACGCCGAGCCGCGGGCGCGACGCCGTCCCCTGGACCGACTGCTATCCGGGGGACGCCACGGTCGACATCATCGGCATGGACGCGTACGACCAGCCGCAGGGGATGTCCTTCGACGAGCAGGTGGCGGAGCCGTACGGCCTGCGCAAGCACGTGGAGTTCGCGCGGGAGCACGGCAAGCCGATCTCGTATCCGGAGTGGGGCCTGTTCCGCAACGGCGACAACGCGGAGTACATGCGGGGCATGCTCGCCTGGATGGACGCGCACGAGCCGCTGTACCACACGATCACCGACTACTGCCCGCACGGCGTGTGGCAGTGCGGGCGGAACCCGAAGGCGGCCGAGGTGTACCGGTCCGTGCTCTCCGGCCGCGCCGAGCCGGTGCCGGTGCCCAGTCCCGTGCCGACGTCCCGGCCGGTGCCGACGGCGCCGCCCCACCCGACCTGCCCGTCGCCGGACCTGGGCGACTGGGGCGAGTACTGGCTCGGCGGAAGGCTCTGCATCCGCTTCGACTGGTGGTCGCGCATCCGGTGACCCCGTCGCCCCCACCGGCCGGACGGGGCGGCGGAAGGCTCACCTCCGGCCGCCGCCCCGTTCCTTCCAGCCGCGCACCAGTTCCCTGCCCCGGCCGCGCGTGGCGGCCTCGCAGAGGACCGCGGACAGCAGCGGGGCGGTGCGCCGCCGGGCCAGTAGGAACCGCTGGTTGACCACGGGCTCGGGGCGCCAGCGGCGCTTGTACGGCTCGTCGCCGCGCAGCAGGCTGAGCGTGCCGCGCCCACCGGCGACGGTGTGCCGGGCGCCGGCGTCCAGCAGCATCACGGCGATGTCCGCCTTCCGCTCGCGCAGCAGCGGATGGACGCCGTACAGGTAGCAGCCCGCCAGGCGCGGCGACAGCAGCGTCAGGTCGACGGCCACCACCTCGCCGTCCAGCAGGAACTCGGTGACCACGGCGTCCCCCGAGCGCACCAGCGACCCGGCCGCGCGCACGAGGTGCGCGGCGAACCGTTCCCGGAGGTGCTCCGGCGTCACCCCGCGGCTCTGCCACTGCAGCCGGTGCAGCGCGAGGAGCCGCCGCACCGCCGCGCCCACCTCCTCGGGGGGCGCGGTCCGGCACGTCACGCCCAGCGCGGTCAGTTTGCGCAGCTGGGCGCGGGCCCGCCGGGCCTTCACTCCGGGCAGCCGGGCCGCCAGCTCCTCCATCGGCACGGCGGGCAGCTCCAGGCAGAGCGAGTCGCGCACCCGGCGGCGCGGCCCCCGCCAGTGCGCGTAGACGCTCTCGACCGCGCCGCCCGGACGGACCTCGCGGAAGTCGATCAGCGCGGTGCGGGCGGCCGCCGACAGCGCCTCGGCGAGCGCGGGCAGCGCCCGGCCGGCGTGCTCGTCGTCGAGCAGCACGTCCGCGTAGTCGGAGATCGCCCCGCCCAGCGGGACGAGCCGGGGCAGCGTCCGCCCGGTCCGCATCAGCGGCGCGACCGCCCGCAGTTCGCCGCCGTCGCGCACCAGCACCAGCCGCAGCCGGCCGGGGCTTCCGTACGACGTCCACCACGAGTGCAGCCAGGCGTGGCTCTGGAACGGGGTCGCCGCGGCACACCTGCGGTACAGGCGCTCCCAGGCGGGGCCCAGGGCGGCGAACTCCCGCTCGTCGGAGCACAGTCCGGCCCGCAGCGCACCGACGTCGGTCCGCAGCGCCGTGCTCACAGCTGTCCCTGCGCGTCGGCGGCGGGGGCCGGACCGGGCACGGTGGCCGGGCGCGCGCCCTCGGCGGCGGCGCGCCGGGGACGGACCAGCAGCGCGAGGCCGCCCAGCAGACCGCCCGCGCTCGCGCCCACCAGGCCGGTCAGCGCCGGGGACGCCGAGGACGGCTCGGTGGGCTCGACGGCCCGGGAGAACGACAGGAGTTCGACGTGTGTGGCGCCCTTGACGGCGTCGGCGTGCCGGATCAGCGAGCGGGCGACCGCGTTGGCCATGCCGGCGGCGAGAGCGGCGCGCGCGGACGTGGCCGTCACGGCCACCATCGGCGCGTCCGGCGAGGTCGCCGACCGCACGCTCTTCCGCAGCGTCCGCACCGGCACGCCCGCGTGCGCCTGGGCGTCCCCGAGCACCGCGGGCTGCGTGGCGACCCGGCCGTAGGCCTGGGCGAAGCCGAGCGCCGCCTGCGGGTCCGACGCCGCGGTCGGTGCGGCGACGACGTAGGCCGTGGCCGAGTAGGCGGGCGGCGTGAGGGCGCCGTACGTGCCCGCGGCGAGGCCTCCGGCGAGGACGCCGGCCACGAGCAGGGACCACGGCGGCAGCGCGCTCAGGCGCCGGAGCACCGGACGCCGCCGGGCCGGGGGTGCCGGGGGCGCGGCCTTGGAGGTGACGGAGGTCATCGGGGGATCACTCCCAGGGGTGACGGGGACGAGCAGGAGAGGGCGGACGCGTACACGTCCATGAGCCGTGCGGCGCTGCGCGTGATGCAGTAGTGGCGGGCGGCGGGCGAGGCCGGGCGGGCCGGCGGGCGCGACCGGCCGGCCCCGGCCCGGGTCTCGGCCAGGGCGCGGGCGAACGCGTCCGCGCCGCCCCGCACCCGGCGGGCCCCGGCGGCCAGGCGCGGCGGGAGGTCCTCGACGGCCGGACAGGAGGCGTACAGCACCGGCAGCCCCGCCGCCAGGCCCTCCACGACGGCGAGGCCGAAGGACTCCTCCGGGCTCGGCGAGACGAGCACGTCCATCGCCGAGGTCAGCGAGGGCAGATCGGGGCCGGAGGTGCCGTCGGGCAGGTACGGCCGTTCGCCCGTGAACACCACCCGGTCGCCCACCCCGGCCCGCCGGGCGGTGCGCCGCAGCGCGTCCCCCTCCGGGCCGTCACCGACCAGCAGCAGCCGGTAGTCGTGGGGGAGCCGGGCGAGGGCGTCGACCAGGACGTCGAACCGCTTGCCCGCGGTCAGCCGGCCGACGCCGCCGACGACGTACGCGTCCTGGGCCAGCCCGAGCCGGCGGCGGGTGCGTTCGCGGGCGGCCGGGTCGAAGCGGAAGCGGGCCACGTCGATGCCGTTGGGCACGATCTCGATGCGCGGCCCGGGCACGCCCCAGCGCGTGAGCCGGTCGGCCACCGTGGGCGAGACCGCGACCGTGGCGTGCCCCAGCCGCTCGCTGGCCAGGTACAGCGCGCGCACGCCGGCGGTCAGGGCGCGGCCCTCCAGCTGGGAGCCGCCGAGGGAGTGCTCGGTGGCCAGCACGGCCCGGACGCCCGCCAGACGGGCGGCGATCCTGCCGTACACGCAGGCCCGGTAGAGGTGGGTGTGCACGAGTCCGTAGCCGCCGGACCGGATCAGGCGGGCCAGGCGCGGCACGGCGGTCAGGTCGCGGTTGCCCGCCATGCCCAGGTGGACGACACGGACGCCGTCCGCCGACAGGCCCTCGGCGACCGCGCCGGGGTTGGTGAGCGTCACGACGTCGCAGTCGACGGGCAGGTGGCGCAGCAGCAGGCGGAGCTGCTGTTCCGCACCGCCGACCCCGAGGCCGGTGATGACGTGCAGGGCCCTCAGCGCGGGCATCGCGGAGCTCACACCCCCTCGACGGGGCGGCGGCGCAGCCCGCGCTTGAGGTACAGCCGCCAGGCCGTGTCCCGCTCGCCGACGTGCACCCGGGGCAGGGCGAGGGGGCCCGCCAGGTGGCCGGGGTCGGTGGCGCAGGCGTAGGCGTAGCGCGCCTCCTCCACGGCGTCGACGACGCGGCGGTCGACCTTCCCGTACGGGTAGCAGAAGCCGCTGACCGGAGCCCCGATCATCCCGGAGAGCAGCTCCTTGCTGTCGCTCACCTCGGCGCGCAGCAGCGCGTCGTCGGCCCGGGTCAGGTCCACGTGCGTGAGGCCGTGCGAGCCGATCTCGACGCCCTCGGCGGCGGCCCGCCGGATGCCCTCCGCCGACAGCAGCGGCTTGCGCGGGCCGAGCGGGTCCCAGGCGTTGTCACCGCCCAGCCTGCCCGGCAGCACGAACAGGGTGGCGCCGCAGCCGTGACGGCGCAGCAGCGGCAGGGCGTGCGTGAGGAAGTCGGCGTACCCGTCGTCGAAGGTCAGTCCCACCAGGCCCTGTCCCGCGCCCCGGGCGCGCGCGGCGAGCAGCTCCCGCACGCCGACGCCGCGCAGGCCCCGGCGGCGCAGCCAGCCCAGCTGCCGGTCCAGGCGGCGGGGCGAGACGGTGACGCGGTACGGGTCCTGGGAGCAGTCGCCCACGGAGTGGTACATCGCCACCCACGGGGGAGGGCCGGAGCCGCGCGGGGGCGCGGCCGGCGCGGGGGCGGTGCGGGGGCCGCGGTCAGCGGAAACGGACATGCGGAAGCCTCCGGGAGACGGTGCGGAGCGCGGGTGGGAGGTACTGCACGCCCAAGGGCCGGGCGAGCAGGAGGAAGACGACGGTCACGGCCGTGCCGCCGGCCGCGAGCCCGAGGGCGGGGGAGTCGACGCGGCTCGCGCAGAACCCGCCCACGCCGCAGGCGACGGCCGCCGCGCACAGCGGTCCGCCCATCCGGGCCAGCACCGGCCGCGTGCGGATCGGCACTGCGCGCGTCCCCGTGCCGTACAGCAGGATCAGGGCGGTGAGGGTGATGCCGGTCGCGTTGGCCGCGGCGATCCCCAGCACGCCCCACGAGCCGGCCGTCCTCGCGCCGATCCACGACGTGGCGACGATCCCGGCGGCCATGGCGGCCACCGGGTACCAGGTGGGCCGCCCCGCCGAGAAGTACGACCGGACGAGCACGCCCACCAGCGCGTGGCCGAGCAGCCCGAGCGCGTACACGCGCGTGACGGCGGCGGTGGCCGCGGTGTCCTGCGCGGTGAACGCGCCGCGCTGGAAGAGGAGGTGGACGAGGTGCGGGGCACACGCGGCGACGGCCGCGGCGCCGAGCAGCACGACGCACGACACCACCCGCAGGTCGCGTTCGACGCGGTCGCGGGCCCGCTCGGTGTCGCCCTCGGCCAGCGCCTGCGCCACGACGGGGAAGGTGACCGTGCACAGCATCAGGGCCAGCACCATCGGCATCTGGCCCACCTTCTGGGCGTAGTTCAGGTGCGAGATGGCGCCGGCGGGGAGCGGGGAGGCCAGGAAGCGCTCGACGAGGACCTGGGACTGGCGGCACAGGGCGAAGAGCAGGACGGTGACGATGAGGGCGAGGTTCATGGCGCGCCGGTCCGCCGGGTCCGTCAGGTCTGCCGGGTCTGCGGGGTCCGCCGGGTCCGTCAGGTCTGCCGGGTCCGTCGGGAGGGTCGCCCGCCTTCGGCGCAACTGCCCTAGCAGTGAAGGAAGTTGAGCGACCACCATGAGCGCCCCGCCCACCGCGACGCCGACCGCCGCCGCCCCCACGCCCCAGCGGGCGCCGAGGACGAACATCGCCGTGATGACGGCGGCGTTGTAGGCGACGTAGATGGCCGCGGGCGCGACGAACCGGCGGTGTGCGCGCAGGACCGCGCTGCAGTAGCCGGCCAGACCGAAGGTCAGGACGCAGGTGCCGGTCAGCCGGGTGCAGTCCACCGCGAACCGCGGGTCCGCGATCCCCGGTGCCAGGGTCCGGACCACGTACGGCGCGCCCCAGACCAGCAGCGCCGACACGGTGGCGAACGCCAGCGCCAGGCGGGGCAGCGTACTGCGGACCAGGGCACGCACCGGGTCGCCCGCACCGCCCCGGGCGCGGCGGGCCACGGCGGCGCTGAACGCCGGTACGAGCACGAAGGCCAGCCCGTCCTCGATCAGCAGCGTCGCCGCGAACTCCGGCACGGTCCAGGCGACCAGGAAGGCGTCCGTCTCGCTCCCCGCCCCGAAGAGGTGCGCCAGCGCCTGGTCCCGGCCGAGGCCCAGCAGCGCACCGGCCAGGGAGAGGACGGCGGTGACGAGGGCGGCCCGGGCGAGGAAGCCCCGCGGGACGGGTCCGGGGCCGCCGGTGTCCGTGCCGGCTTGTGCCGGGCGGGCCGTGGCGTCCCTGGCGCCGGGAGGGGCGATCGTCATCGTGCCGCGGCCTTCCGGGAGGCGGCCGGGTCGTCGCCCGCCAGCGCCCACCACGCCGCCAGCCCGAAGCAGACGGCGGTGAGGACGGTCGTGGGCCCGCCGATGTCGGCGTACGCGAAGTCGGCCAGATGCCAGACCAGCAGCCCGCAGGCGACGAGCGCGCAGTCGAGGCCGGGCCCCCTCGCCCTGCGCGTGCGGACCAGCCGCCGCAGCCCCAGCACCAGCAGCGCCAGCCAGCTCCCCGCCAGCGCCAGCAGCCCGACGAGTCCCTGCTCGCCGAGGACCAGCAGGTACATGTTGTGCGGCGACAGCAGCGGCTGCTTCCGGTACGCCGCGCCCGCGCCCTCCGTGTCGCTGCCCGAGGACAGGGCCAGCGAGGCGTACCCGTCGCGGTGCTCGGGGAAGCCCTTGAGGCCGATGCCGGTCAGCGGCCGCTCGCGCCACATGCCGGCGGCCGCCGCCCACATCGCGTACCGGTCGGTGACCGACCGGTCGGGCGCGTCGGCGACCCGCCCGATGGTGCTGAACCTCTCCTGGAGCAGCGCGGAGCCGATGCCGAACCCGCCGACGAGGACCACGGCGACGGCGGCCACCACCGCTCCCGCCCGCACCGCCCGCCGCATGCCCGCCAGCACCAGCTGCGCCCCGCAGGCGAGGGCGGTGGCGATCCACGCGCCCCGGCTGAAGGACAGCGCCAGCGGCACCACCAGCAGCAGCGCGCACACCACGGCCCACACCCGCCCCCGGGCTCCCGGCTCCGCCCGGGCGGGGAGGTGCTCCCCGCGCACCGGCGCGGATCCCAGCGCCAGCCCCACCGCGCACACCAGTCCGAGGGCGACCACGCTCGCCATCGCCATGACGTCGCCCGGTCCGAAGGTGCCGACGGCGCGGATCTCCCGGCCCATGTACGAGGCGCCGGTCCCGGTCGCGTACTGGTGCACCCCCACGGCTCCCTGCCACAGCGCGAGCCCGACCACCGCCCAGGCCAGCAGCCGGACGTCGCGCCGGTCACGGACGAGCAGCAGGACGGCGGCCGGGACGAGGACGAAGACCTGCACGCAGCGCACGAAGCCGGTGACCGCCGCGCCCGGCACGGCGGTCACCGCCGCCGCCACCGCGAACCCGGCCACGGGCAGGCCCAGCACCACGGCGGCGGTGGGCGACAGGGGGCGCCGCCGGTGGAGCAGCAGACGTACCGCGCACCACAGCACCAGGACACCGGACGCGGCGTCCGCGGGGGTGGCGCCCCCTTCGCCGTCCGGCGCGACGGGCACCGCGAGCAGGGCGATCACCGCCACCACCGGCAGGACGGGCGCCGGACCGCGCGCGGCGGGCGGGGCGCAGGCGTGACTCACCGGGCGTCAGCTCCCCGTCGCGCGGACCAGCGCGGCGGCCGTGCGCAGCAGGATGCACACGTCCTGCCACAGCGACCAGTCGTCGATGTAGGCGTTGTCGAACCGGGCGCGGTCCTCGATGGAGGTGTCGCCGCGCAGCCCGTGGACCTGGGCGAGCCCGGTGATGCCGGTCCGCACGCGGTGGCGGGCGGCGTAACCGGGATAGGTCTCGCCGAACACGGCGACGAAGTACGGGCGTTCGGGGCGCGGCCCGACCAGGGTCATGTCGCCCCGGAAGACGTTCCACAACTGGGGCAGCTCGTCGAGCGAACTGCGGCGCAGGAAACGGCAGAAGCGGCTCATGTCCCGCTCGCCCGCCACGCTCCAGCGGGTGGCGGCCTCGTGCGCGTCGGACGGGCGGTGGGTGCGGAACTTCAGCAGCGTGAAGAGGCGGCCGTCCTTGCCGACGCGCTCCTGGCGGAAGACGACGTCCGGCCCGTCGCTGACCCGCAGCACGAGCGCGCAGGCCAGCAGCACCGGGCCGGCCAGCAGCAGCAGGGTCCCGGAGACCAGGACGTCGAGGGCGCGCTTGGCGGGGCCGCCGGGGCGCCGGCCGGTCTCCAGACGGCGGCAGGAGAAGCCGGCGATCCGCTCGTGCGGGCCCCGGACGCGGGCCGTGCCTCCGGTCCCGTCGTACGCGGCGCTCCCCGCCCGGCCGTACGCCGGCGCGTCCGCGTCGACCTCCCACAACGCGCAGCCCGACGCGGCCAGCGCCCGCAGCAGCGGGCCGCGTTCGCCCGCCGGGCCGACGACGAGCACGGCCCGCACGCCGTTCTGGATGACGGCCCGGTGCACCTCCTCGTCGGTGCCGAGCACCGGCAGGCCCTCGCCGCCGGCCGGGTCGTCGGCCAGGACGCCCACCGGTCTGAGGCCGCACCCGGGGTGGCGCAGGAAGGCGGCGGCCACGCGCTGGGCGGTGGCGGCGGGACCGGCGACCAGGGCCGCGGCGGGGTGGCGGGCCAGTGCCCGGCGGCGGCGCCGGTGCACCGTGCCGCGGGCCGCGCAGCTCGCCGCCGACTGCAGGGCGCAGCCGGCCAGCAGCGTACGGAGGGACAGGGCCTGCGCCGGGGCGAGCGCCGCGACCAGGGCCGCGAGCGCGCACCAGCTCACCGTGATCCGGGCGCAGACGGCGGGGAGTTCGTCCAGAACGGCGGGCACGGCGGCGGGACGGTACAGCGCCGCCCGCGCGTTCAGACAGAGGACGGCGAGCAACAGGGGCGCGGCCAGCAGGGGGTGGGGGAGGGCGGGAGCGGCGGCCAGCGCGGCGGCCGCGTCCGCGGCGAGCAGCGGCAGCCCCGGGGCGCGGCGCGCCGCGGGGCGTCGTCCCGCGGGACGACGCACGCCGTCGGCGGTCCCGCGCGGGGGAATGACCGAGACGGGCGGGAATCGGTGCTCCGGCGGCTGGCTGCCGGGGGGAGCGACGGTGCGTTCGGCGGTCACGAGCGGATGGACTCCCTGCACTCGGTGTGTTCCGCGCGACGGGTCGCCGTGCGCCCGGCGCCGAGGAGTTCGCGGTAGAGGGCCGCGACCGCCTCGGCCGAGTGCCGCACGTCGTGCGCGGTCAGTACGTGGCGGCGCCCCTGGTGGCCGAGCGACTCCCGCAGCGGCGGATCGAGCAGGACCCTGGTGAGCGCGTCGCCCAGCGGACCCGGCTGGCCGGCGGGCACCAGACAGTGCGCCCGGTGACCGGGCGGCAGGCTCTCGCGCGCCCCGGCCACGTCCGTGACCAGCACGGGACGCCCGCACGCCATCGCCTCCAGCGGAGCCAGCGCCATGCCCTCCCAGCGCGACGGCAGCACCACCAGGTCGGCCGCCTGGTACCAGGGGACGGCATCGGCCACGGCCCCGGCGAACAGCACGCCCCCGGGCGCGCGGAGCCGCAGCCGCGCTTCCTCCGGCCCGTCTCCGACGAGCGCCAGCCGGGCCCCGGGCACCCGCCGCAGCACCGAGGGCCACGCCTCGAGCAGCACGTCCTGACCCTTCTGCCGGCACAACCGCCCCACGCAGACCACCAGCGGGGCGGCCGGACCGAGGCCGGCGAGCGGCGCGAGGGCGGTTCGTACGGCGGTGGCGGCGGCGGGGTGGAAGCGCGCCGGGTCGACACCGTTGGGGATCACCCGCCAGTGGGCGCGCACCCCGGCGCGCACGCCCGTGGCGCGCTCCGCCTCGCTGACGCAGACCACCCGGGCGGCCCACCGCGCCCCCCACCGCTCCCAGGCCACGGCGGTCGCCGCCGTGACCCCGCCGACCGCCTCGAACGACCAGGCGTGCGGCTGGAACACCGTCGGGACGCGCCCCCGTACCGCCAGCCGGGCCGCGAGCCCGGCCTTGGCGCTGTGCGCGTGCAGCACGTCGGGCCGGACCTCGTCGACGACGCGCGCGAGCCGGCGCACCTCGTGGGGAAGCGCCCGTCCCGGTGCCCGCGTGGCCGGCCAGTTCCGCACGCTCGCGCCGAGTTCCCGCAGCGTCCGCGCGAGGCCGCTGTCGGGGCACGCGACCGTGACGCCGAAACCGGCCGCGCGCTGCGCGCGCACCAGCTCGGCGACGACCCGGGCGACGCCGCCGTCCACCGGCTGGGTGACGTGCAGGACGCGTGGCGAAGCCCCCCGTGACGCGCCGCGCGACGATCCCGGGGACCGGCTGGTCATCACCGTACGGAACGGTTCGGGAGGCGGCCGTCCCGCCCTGACGGGCCGTCGGACGGATGGATCCCCGTGCGTGTCGCAGGGGAGAGACCCCGGGCGTGACGCATGACCGGCGTTGCCCTTTCGCGATGAACGTCGTTTTCGGCTGATTCAGGACACGTCACTTTATCCAGGAATCCACCTTTATCGGGCAAGAGGGGCAGGTGTGTCGAAACCTCCCTGTTTCGTGTCGGGTTGCCGCCCCGACGGCAGGGAGGGCCACGCCACGTCTCCGCTCGGCGTCACGGCTCCCGGCGGCCGCACGGGCCGTGCACGGGTTCACGGCCCGTGCGTTCATAAGAGGATGAGAAACCCGGATAAGACATGCCCTTCATTCGGGTGAGCTTGCGCGCGAGGTGCCGGAATTTTCCGTGCGCGGGGTTTCCGCGGACTCCGGGGCTCGTTAGAGGCGATGAAGCAATTCCCCCCGGTGACTTTCCAGTTGCCGAAGAAAGGAACACCATGAAGTCTTTGAAGGCTGCCGCCGTCCTCGCCGGGTCCATGGTCGTGGCCGGTATCGCCGCTCCCGCTGTCGCCCTGGACGCCGCGGAGGTCAAGCCCGGCGTCGCCGGAGTGGTGAACCAGGCCGCCGAGGGCACCGTCGGCCTGGTGCCGCTGGACCAGACGAGGGTGCTCGGCGCGGAGAAGGGCGGTCTCGTGCCCGGCACCGTCAAGGACGCGAAGGCCACGCTGGCCCAGCAGGCCGAGGGCCACCTGCTGGACGGACGCACCCTGCAGGTCTGAGCGGTTCGGGCGCTCTTTCGTCCGGGGCTTTCGCCCGGACCCTGGGTCCGGGACTTTCCGCCGGACTTGTGGAGCGGGCGCCCGTGACCGTCTCCGGGCCGATTCCGCCGCGCGTGGGATCGGCCTTCGGACCGTGTGCCCCATGGCTGTCAGGTGCCCGCCGTGACGAGAAGGAGACAGACCGTTGCCGACCAACGGACCACCCCGGTGTCTACCGGTACGCAGTGAGGCCGGGCCCGCCGGCGACCGTCCGCCGGCCGCCGCCGGCCTCGCGCAGGCCACGGGACGGCGGCGGGTGCTGCGAGGACTGTCCGCGTCGGCGGTCGGTGCGGCGCTCGCGCCGTTCGCGGTGGCGTCGGGGCCGGCCGGGGCGAAGGAGGCGCGGTTCGCCGAGACCTACCGCGGGCGCCGCATCGTCGGCGTCGAGGGCGGCGGCGGGCGGTCCCGGGACGACGGCTCCGGTGCGTGGCACGTCACCGTGGACGGGCGGCCGCTGCACCTGATGCGGCGGGCGGACGGCAGCTGGATGAGCATGGTCGACCACTACTGCTCCTACCCGACCCCGCTCGCCGCCGCGCGCGCGGCCGTCGACGAGCTCGGCCCCGCCGAACAGCCGGGCGCGCCGGACGACCGGGGCCGCCGCGGGGAGCACAGCCGTACGCCGGGCGGGGGCAAGGGAACCGAGGGGGATCGTCACCATGGTGTACACGCGTAAGGACGTCAGCACCCTCACCCGGTCCGAGCGGCGCCGGTTCGTCAACGCGCTGCTGGAGGTCAAACGCCGTGGCGAGTACGACGAGTTCGTGCGCATGCACATCGAGTACTACGTCCCCGACGGTGAGCGCGGGCTGCGCGCCGCCCACATGGCGCCCTCCTTCCTGCCCTGGCACCGCAGGTTCCTGCTGGACCTGGAGGGTGCGCTGCGCCGGGTCGACGAGTCGGTGACCGTGCCGTACTGGGACTGGACGCGCACCCGCACCCGCACGGCCGCACCGTGGACCGACGACCTGCTCGGCGGCACCGGGCGCCGCTCCGACCGGCAGGTCATGACCGGCCCCTTCGCCTACCGCAACGGCAAGTGGGCCATCAGGGTGGGAGTCACCGAGACCAGGTTCCTCATGCGCGACCTGGGCCGCCCCCGGGACCCGATCGCCCTGCCCACGGCCGGCGAGGTGGAACGGGCCCTCGACGACCCCGTCTACGACACCGCCCCCTGGGACTCCACGTCCGCCAAGGGGTTCCGCAACAAGCTGGAGGGATGGGGGCGGGGGCGGGGCGCCTCCTCGTGGCGCACCCACAACCGGGTCCACCGCTGGGTCGGCGGCCACATGGTCGGCGGCGCCTCCGTCAACGACCCCGTCTTCTGGATGCACCACGCCTTCGTCGACCTCCTGTGGTCCCGCTGGCAGCGGCGCCACCCCAAGGCCCGCTACCTCCCCGCGAAGCCGCCCGCCCGGGGCGACGCCCAGCGCGGCCGGATCGTCGCGCGGCACCAGAAACTGCCGCCGTGGGACGTGACACCGGACGAGCTGGAGGACCACAGCGCGATCTACCGGTACGCCTAGCCGCACGGCACGGCACGGCACGGCACGGCACGGCACCGCACCGCCCGAGCCGCGCCCGGCCCGCCCGGCCGCATGGTGTCCGCCGCCACGAGCGGGCCCGGCCGGGCGGGCCGATTCACGTCGGCACCGGCGAACCGGGCGGCGTCCCGGGCGGGCGGGTCCCGCCGGAGCGGGGAAGCGCCCGGCACACCGCGCGCACGAGACGGCCCGGCGGGTGGGGCCGTCCCGTGCGCGAGCGGGGCGCGGGGTGCGGTCGGTCAGCTCAGCGGTTCGACCCACACGTTGCGGTAGCGGACCTTGTTGCCGTGGTCCTGGAGTCTGACCGGTCCGGTGGCCGGGCCTTCGGCGATGCCGCCGCCGGTCGGCCCGTCGACGACCACGTCGTCGTGGACCTTCTTTCCGTTCCACACCACCGTGACCCGGGCCTTCTCGGTCATCTTCCCGGTGCTGTCGTAGCGCGCGGCCCGGAAGACGATGTCGTACGACTGCCAGGTCTCGGGCGGTGACGACGCGTTGGTGTCGGCCGCCTTCTGGTTGTAGATGGCGCCGGCCTCGTTGTCGGCGAGGGCGGGCACTCCGTAGGAGTCGAGGATCTGGATCTCGTAGCGGTTCTGGAGGTAGACGCCGCTGTTGCCGCGGTCCTGGCCGGTGACGTCGTCGGGGAGCCTGGGGACCCGGAACTCGACGTGCAGCCGGTGGTCGCCGAAGTTCTGCTTGGTGCGGATGTCCCCGCAGCACACCTCGATGGAGTTCCCCTCGGTCCGGGGCCATTCGACCGCGCGGCCGTCGGTGTGCTGCCACTGCGACAGGCTGCCGCCGTCGAACAGCTTGATGCGTTCCCCGGGACGGTTGACGTGGATCATGTCGAGGTTGACATGGCCGTCGTCGCCCTCGTCGTACCGGTAGGCGATGGTGTTGACGCCCTTGCGCAGCGTGAGCCTCTCGCTCCGCGTCGCCCAGGTGTCCCAGTCGGCGGTCGGCGGCAGTACCGTCCGGCGGACCTTGGCCCCGTTGACGTAGAGGCTGATCTTCTTGTCGCCGTGGAAGGGGTGCGGGCCGTTGGCGTAGCGCAGCCCCACGTCGTACGTGCCCTTCCTGGCGATGTCGACGCGGAAGGTGGTGGTGGCGCCGGGGGTGTCGTAGCGGTCGACGAAGCCGCCGCCGGAGTAGCCCGGGTGGTCCTTGTTGATGCCGGCGCCGCCGCCGGGCTTGGCCTCCTCCGCCTCGTAGGCGGTGACGGGCGCCTTCTTGCCGGGGATCGCGTTGAGGGTGTACCAGGCCTCGGTGCTCCACAGGGTCTCGCCGTCGTCCGCGGCGAAGGGGCGCGGGGAGCGGATGTGCACCACGCGGTCGGTCCTGAGCCCGGGGATCTCCAGCCGCACCTGCTTGCGGTCGCCGGAGACGACGGCGCGGGACACGGTCAGCGGCTCCTCGTCGATCTTCGGGCCGCCGTACTCGGGCGTGGGCGAGTAGCGCCACTGGCGGACCTGGTAGCTCCGGGCGATCCTGTCGACGGTCTCCTGGGAGAGGGGCCGGGTGTACTTCAGGACGAAGCCGTTGCCCGTGGCGCGCATCGAGTGGATGTCGAAGGCGTTGGTGCCGTTCGGGGTCAGCTTCTGGAGACCGAAGCGGAGCTTGCCCTCCTGGCCCCAGTTGCCGTCGGCGCCGAGGCCGCCGGCGTAGATCGCGCCGTCGGGACCGACGCTGATGCGGTTGACGCCCGCCTCCAGGCCCTGGGTGTGGCGGAAGACGGCGCCCTGGTACTCACCGTCGACCTTCTCCAGGCTCGCGCGCTGCAGTCCGCCGTAGGTGACGTCGCCGAAGAGCATCTGCCCGGCGAAGGGCCCCTTCTTCAGCATCAGCGGTGTGCTGGGCGAGTTGGCGATCTCGTTCTGCGGCAGCCACAGGACCGGCTTGGTCACCGGGCGGTCGTCGAAGGGGCCGGGCCGGAAGGGGGCGTTCTCGCCCGTGCCGTCCCGGTACCGCGTGTAGTGGTTGAAGAAACGATCCTGCTTGATGTGCACCAGCTTCGAGGAGGGCAGCCAGCCGCCCTGGTTGTCGGTGACGAAGATGCCCTTGTCCGGGCCCCAGCCGATGCCGTTGGGGGTGCGCAGGCCGCCGGCGATGTAGGAGACCTTGCCGGTCGCCCTGTCGACCTTGATGGTCGTGCCGCGGCCGCCCTCGGCCGGCTGCGGGTCGGTCGTGGCGCCGCCGTAGTTGATGGAGACCGACAGGTTCAGGTAGAAGCTGCCCTTGTCGTAGAGCAGGCCGAAGGCGAACTCGTGGAAGTTGCCGCCGTAGGGCCAGGAGGCGATCTTCTTCTTCTCGTCGGCGACCTCGTCGCCGTCGCGGTCGTTCAGCTCGGTCAGCTGGTGCTTCTCCGAGACGTACAGCCTGCCGTCGACGTACTTGATGCCCATGGGCTCCCTGAGCCCGGAGGCGACCTTCTTGACCGTGACCTTCTCCGGGCCGGTGTTCCCGGTGACGTGGTCCAGGAGGTAGACCTCCCCGTCGGTGGTCTCGCTCTCTCCCCAGGTGGACACGGCCAGCCTGCCGTCCGGCAGCCAGTCCATGGCGGAGACTTTGGGTTCAAAACCGGCGGGGCGCAGGTCGGCGAGGGTGTAGTTCGGGTGGACGCCGGCCAGCGGAAGGCCGTCGCCCGGGCTGTCCTGGCCGCCGACGCACTCCTTGCGGCCGGGCGCGGTGACGCGCACGACCCCGGCGTCGGTGCTCAGCGCCGAGTTGGGCACGAGGGTGAAGTCCGCGGCGCCGGGCGGCTTCCACTGGAGGGTGAGCTGCTGGCCGCCGCCCGCCTCGAAGTGCTCGATGCGCAGCGGGTGCAGACCGGCGGTCAGCTCGGCGGTGCCGTCCTTGGGTTCGGCGCCGTGCAGGCCGTCGTGGTCGATGACCTCCTGGTCACCGATGCGCAGGCGTGAGCCGTCGTCGCTGATCAGCCGGAAGGCGTAGTTACCGTCCTGCGGGACCTGGAGGTTCGCGATGACGTGGGAGACGAAGTTGGCGGCCATGCCGAAGTCGGCGTCCGTCGTCCAGTCGACGGTGGGCATCAGCTTGTCGATGTTGGGCGTCTGACCGCCCTTCAGCTCGCAGAGCTTCTTCAAGGGCGCCTGCACGTCGAAGACGCGCAGCGTCACTCCGGGTTCCTGCGGCGGGATGTCCGCGGCGGCCCGGGCGGCCGGCTGGGCGGCGGCGGGGGTCCAGCTTCCGACGACAACTGCGGCGATTGCCAGCCCCGCAGCATGTCTGCGAAGCCGGCGGTGCGGCCGTTGACTCACTCTTCCTCCTGGCGCTCGGGGGCACGGACCGCGGACGCCTGGTCAGGGGCGAACCGGCCTCCGGCCTCGGACGGACGGCGAAGGCGGGCATCTGCGGTCCGGCGGTTGCGGGTTGCGCTGTACGTGGGGGAGTGGTTGCGACCAAGACGGTAAGGACTTTCACCCCTGCCGTCCATGCTTTGTCCTCAAAAAGTTGAAAGAGCTGGCATCCCGGAACCAAGCCGCTCCGGTGGTGCCCGAGGCGAGCGGAATCGAGGTGTGATCTCAACGAGCCTGTGGGAAAAGGCTGTTGCCGGCCGGAGCGGTCAAGCCGTCCCGGTGCGCAGTGGTCACCCGGTCGCCGCACAACGGCAGGACGCCCGGGGCGCCGAGCCGGATGCGCGGGCGCCCCGGCGGGCAAGCTCCGGATGGGACTCGCGGGACCACCGGGCCGGTCACCGAGCCGTCCGCAGGACCGGACCGGCATCCGGTGCCCGGCCGGGTCCGCGACGCCGTACGGGACACCCCGCGGGACGCGGGTCCGCCTGCCCGCAACACCGCCACCGGGACTCCGCCACCGGGACTCCGCCACCGGGACTCCGCCACCGGGACTCCGCCACCGGGACTCCGCCGCGGAGCCCGGCGGGCCGCTACCGCATGGTCCACGGCCCACGGTCCAGGACCTACGGCGCACAGCGCCGGTGCTCGGGCGTATCGGCGGGGGAGGCCGGGAAGGCCGGGAAGGCCGGGGAGGCCGGGATCACGTTCACTCCCGGCGGTGAACGAACGGCCGGTGCCGGTGATCCGCCGGCCGCGCCCGGCGGCCCACCGCCCTCAGGCGCAGGCCGCCAGCCGGTGGGCCGCCCTCAGCAGCTCCGCCACCTCGCTGTCGGCGCGGCGCCCCACCGGACGGCCGGTCGCCACCTCCCGGCCCGGCAGCAGACGGGTGAGCGTCTCGGTCACCCGCTCGGAGCCCGGTCGCGCCCCGGTCACCACGAACCGGCGGTGCCGGCCGGCCAGTTCGTCCGACGCCCGTCGCAGGTGCGCGTCGTCCAGGTACAGCAGGTGCGCGTGCCCGAGCCAGGGGGCCGCCGTCCGCGCCGCCCGCGCCAGGGCGGTGCCGTCCTCGTCGACGGACACCAGGCACACGGCCTCGTCGCCCACCCCGGCCGCGTCCCAGACGACGGGGGACGGCAGGGGCTGCGGGGACAGATCCGCCGGCGGCCAGTACGGCCGGGGCAGGAAGCCCACCCGGATGTGGAACGGCCGGTCGCAGGAGGCCGCCGCCCGCACCACGGCCCGGGTCTCGGCCTCGCCGCAGGGGGCCGCGAGCGTCACCCCGGGCAGGCGCCGCAGCGCCGGGTAGTCGTCGAGGCCGTCGGTGTACGGCGTGACCACCGTGGCGCCCGCCTCCAGGTAGCGGATGCGCAGGCCGAGGCCGCCCGCCGTGCCGCGGCCGCGCGGGCCCGGGCCGACGCAGATGAACGGGCGGAAACCGGCGGCGACCAGGCCCGACACCACGTCCACCATGGTGGAGGCGGTGCGGGGCAGGCCGAAGAACCGGTCGGGGTGGGTGAGTTCGAAGGGGTGGCCGGCGCCGGCGGCCGGCGCCGCCAGGCACACCACGCGGCCGTCGCGCGCGGCGACGGCGGTGAGCTCCTGGCGGTAGGCGTCGTACCCGGAGAGCGTCATCGTCCCGCCCCGGCGCCCGAAGGGGGAGGGGGTGCCGGGCGGCCCGGCGGGCGGGCGGCCCGCCCGGCCCTCCGGGCCGCCTCCGGCTGTCCTGTCGGGCCCGGTGCGCGATGTGGCACCGCAGCCGCCTTCGACGGTTCCATGACCTCGTCCCTCTCGCGTCCGACGACACAAAGCCCGGCGTCCTGAAGGGGACGCGCGGGTGTGGAGCGGCGGTGCGCCTTCCCGGGCTCCCTCCGGGCGCGCGGCCGGGGCGCGGCCGGCGGGGCGGTCACCGTGACCGGAGGGGCGGTCACCGTGGCCGGCGCGGACCGGGCGGCGAGCGGGAGGCAGCGCCCGGCACCCGGCCGGGCTCGCCGGCCGGAGGGCCGGGCAGGCCGCGCCACCGACCAGATGAATCGTTTCTGCACAGGCATCGTCTCCGTACGGCCGCCGGGCCACGCGGCGGCGCGCTCCCCGCGGTGCGCGCGGCCGGTCCGCCCGGCGTCGCCGGGCGGGCGGGAGCTCGACGGCAGGTCCTAGTGGATCTGCAGCAGCAGATGCTCCACGAGGTCGTCGCCGTACTCGCCCTCCAGCACCGTCGTGCGCCGCACCGTGCGCAGCTCGCGCCCGCACGCCCCGGCGATCCGGTGCAGTTCCTCGATGTCGCCCCGGCCGCTGAAGTGCAGCAGGGCCGCGCCGCCCGGAGCGAGCCGGTCCGGTGCCTGGGTCAGGTACCGGCGGTGCGCGCGGTAGCCCGGGTCCACGTAGGCGTACTCGTGCAGCGAGCGGTACAGGTAGTCCTCCGGCGCCAGGACGTAGTTGGAGCTCCAGAAGATCGTGTCGAACCGCTCGTCGCCGACCCCCGAGAACAGGTCGCTGTGCACGGCCCGCAGCCGGACCCCGTGCCGGTCGGCGTTGACCGCGGTGTTCTCGACCGCGCGCGGGTTGATGTCCGCGGCGACCACCCGGGTGCGGCCCGCCAGCGCGCTCAGCACGGCGATGACCCCGCTCCCGCACCCGATCTCCAGGAACGAGCCGCTCTGTCCGCCGGCCGGAGCGTCCGCCAGGCCGAGGAAGCCCAGCGCGACCTCGGTCGACGGCGAGTAGAGGGGGGCGAACACCTCGTCCAGCAGGGTCCAGTCGCGGTCCGCGAACCGGAACTCCTTCGGCCGGTCGGACCGGCTGCGCGACTGCCGGCTCCGGTTCAGCGACCGTTCGTAGCTGCGCAGCCGCCCCTGCCGCCCCTGCCGCCCCCCGGCCGGCGCCGGCCGCTCCGGTACCGGCAGCACGTCGCCGTGTTCGTACGACACCTGGTTCCCCCTTGCCGCTCGTCGAGCACGTCCGCGGCCGTCTCCTCGGTGACCGCTTCCCGGTGATCCTGCCGAGCGCGACGGCGCCGGCGGAAGGTGTCCGGACAACCCTCTGCCGCGTTCCCGCGGTGCTTGGACCACCCACCCGGGCGGGAGCTGCGGGGACGGTGGGGCCGGGCGGAGCGGAATGAGGCATTCCGGCCATTGTTGACGGTGGCGGGGCGGGCGATCTAGGTTCACGGAGGCCCGTGGGGCAGACACTCGCGTCGTATCCGGGCCCGCATTGGGGGGTGTGGAACGGTGGAGGACGAAGACCATCTCGTTACCGACGGCTTGCTCAGACTCATGGAGTTACTGGCCCGGGAGGCGCCGCCGCAACGGTTCGACGGCCCTCCGCGGCGGGCCCGGTCGGCCGGCGCGCCCGCCGAGGCGGTGGCCCTGCTCGACCGGGCCAGGGGCCTGGCCCTGGACATACACGGCCTGTTCGCCCGCCGCCAGCAGCGCGAGGCGGGCCTGGCGGCCCTCGTGGACACCGCCCGCGAACTGACCCTCTCCTACGACGTCGACGCGCTGCTCCAGGTCATCGCCCGGCGCGCCCGGCTGCTGCTCAACTTCGACATGGCCTGGATCAGCCTGACCGACCGGGCCGACGGCCGCTCCCACGTGGTCACCGCCGACGGCCACGCCAGCAGCATCACGGTCGGCTTCGCCATTCCGCCGACCGGCGGGGTCGGCAATGCGGCGGCGGTCCGCTCCGCGCCCTTCTGGACCCCCGACTACCTCGTGGACGACCGCTTCGAACACGCCCCGGCCACCGACCACGTCGTGCGCGAGGAGGGGCTGCGCGCCCTGATGGCGGTGCCGTTGAAGGAGAACGAGTCCGTCTTCGGCGCGCTCTACGTCGCCGACCGCGGCGTGCGCCACTTCACCCCGGACGAACTCACCCTGATGTCCTCGCTCGGCGACCTCGCCGCACTGGCCATCAAGAAGGCCCGGCTGCTCGCCCAGGCCCACGACCAGATCAGCGAACTGGAGCGGGACACCTCGCGGGCGCTCGGCTCGTCCTCCGCGGCCCGCCGGCTGAACCGGGTGCACTCCCGTCTGATCGACATGGTGCTGCACGGCTGCGAGCTGGAGGAGCTGGCCGTGCACGCCGCCGCCGGCCTCGGCGGGCCCCTGATGGTGCGCGACGCCATGGGGGCCGTGCTGACCAGGACGGACGGCTTTCCCGAGACCGACGAGTCCGAACTCTTCCAGCGCACGCTGGACGCGCACGCCGAGCGGGCCCCGATCCGCTCCGCCGGCGGCCTGTGGCTGTGCCCGGCCACCGCGGGCAAGGAGATCCTCGGCACGCTGATCCTCGCCCCCGGCGAGCGGCCGCTGCCCGAACGGGTGCGCCTGCTGGAAGCGGCCGCCCAGTCCACCGCCGTCCTGCTGCGCATGCAGGCCAGCGCGGTGGCGGCCGAGGGCGCGGGGCGCGACGAGCTGCTGCGCGAACTGCTCGCCGACTCCCCGCGGGCGCCGGAGCGGCTCGCCGTGCGGGCGCAGCGGCTGGGCGTCGCCCTGGACGAGCCGCACGTCGTCCTCGTGATGCGTCCCGAAGGCGGCCCGCAGGGCCGGGCCCTGGTCTGGGCCTCCTCCTACACCCACCGCCACGCGGGTCTGAGGACCAACGACGACGGCTGTCTCGTGCTCATGCTGCCGGGCACCGACCCCTCGGCCGCCGCGCGGGACGCCTCCCGCGCCCTCGGCGCGGTCACCGGCCATCCGGTGACGGTCGGTTCGGCGGGCCCCGTCGCCCACCCGGCCGCCATCCACCGCACCTACGGCGAGGCCCGGCGCTGCCTGGACGCGCTGATCGCCCTGGGCGGCGCGGGCGGCACCGCCTCGCCGCGGGAACTGGGCTTCCTCGGTCTGCTGCTGGCGGACACCCCGGACACCGCGGCGTTCATCGCGAACACCATCGGCCCGGTGATCGAGTACGACGAACGGCAGTGCACCGAGCTGACGCGGACCCTGGAGGCGTACTTCGCCTCCGGGGGCTCGCCGAGCCGCGCCGCGGAGAGCCTGCACGTCCATCCCAACACCGTCTCCCGGCGCCTGGAGCGCATCACCGAACTGCTCGGCTCCGCCTGGCAGGACCCCCTGCAGGCCCTGGAGGTCCAGCTGGCCCTGCGTCTGCGCCGGGCCCGCCACACGGTGCGGGGCCGGGCCGGCCGTCCCGGCGACGCGCTCGCCGTCCCCGGCGAGGACCTGCCGTGACCCCGCGCCGCGCCCTTGGCGCTCTCAGGGGGCGGTGTCCTCGATGAGGGCCGACTTGGCCAGCAGGTAGGCCAGTTGGGCGCGGCTGCGGCTGTTCAGGGCCTCGGACGCCTTCTTGATGTGGGTGGAGACGGTCCGTGTGCTGATGCCCAGGCGTTTGGAGATCGCGGCGTCGGTGTGGCCCTCGACCATGAGCCGGAGCACCGCCCTGCGGGTCTCGTCGGTCATCAGCGGGGGCCGGCCCTGCTCCTGGGTGATGCTCACCGGCTCGGCGCGCTGCCAGGCGTGGTCGAAGACGGTGGCCAGGTAGTGGACGATCGCGGGATGCTCGATCGCCAGGGCGGTGGTGTCGAGGTCGAGCAGCGGGTCCGGGATGAAGGCGATGCGCCGGTCGTAGATGATCAGGCGGTCGAAGACCTCGTTGAGCGTGCGTATCTGCGCCCCGGCCGCGGCCACCTTCTCGATGTAGGCGAGGGTGGGACCGTGGGTGCGCACGGTGTGCTGGTACAGGGTGCGCTGCCGGACCCCCCGGGCCAGTAACGACAGGTCGCCCGGCAGGACCCGGGCCAGCGCCTCCGAGGGCCTGGCACCGCCCGGCTTGGCGGTGAGCAGTTCCTCCCGGCACTCGTCGCGGGCCTGCTGCAGGGCGGCCCCGATCACCTCGGCGCCGCGCAGCAGGCGCACCGCCGTGCCCGATACGCGGTGCTCCTCGCGGTAGACGTCCTCGGCCGCGGTGAGCGACTCCTGGATGGCGGCGATGGTGTGCTGCTGCACCAGGACGGCGCGTTCGATGGGCCGGCGCAGTTCGCTGCTCGCTATGTCGGGAGGGACGGCACCCAGCAGTGCGGAGTCTTCGGCCAGCGGGCGCAGGAGCCCCAGCTCGATGAGGCATTCGGGGACTTCACCGAGGATCGGGCCCTTCGTCAGGGCCTCCCGGTAGTGCCGGAGACCCTCTTCGCACAGTGTCACGACGTTGGGTTGCGGCCTTATGTCCGGGTTCCTGCACATGTGCCCCCCCTTCTGGTTTCAGCAGTGCGTGATCGCGATGCTACCCAAACGCCGGTCGGGCAGGTTTCGTGCGGCATGATTCCAGAGGCGAAAGCGAGATAGCTTTTCGCCAAACGGGAGGGGAATCGTGAAAACCACCAAGCCTGCCTTGAGGAAATTCGCCGGAATGCTCGCGATGACTTTGGCGACCGCTTTCACGGTGCATATTTCCGATGCTTCGCGGGGGTCCGCGGCGTCGATTCTGGCCACCGGCTCCTTACCGTCGAAGCCGACCCCGTACAGCGCTCCGCTCGACGACCACTGGCCGTAAAACCCGCCACGGCAGCCGGGGCGGTTCACTCAACACGATGGGGGCGTGATGAGCACGAAGGCAGAAACCGTCGGCGTCATTCTCGCCGGCGGCCGAGGTGAACGGGCCAAGCCGATCACCTTGGAGTCCGCCGACTACATCAGGAGCAAGGCGCTCATCCCGCTCGCCGGCCGCCGCCTTGTCGAATGGGTCCTGGAATCCTGCCGGGACATGGGAATCCGGCGTTTCTACGTGGTGACCCACGGCCCGGAGAACCGCAACCAGATCAAGCTCCTGCTCGGTCACGGCGAGCGCCACGGCGTCGACATCACGTACTCGCGCTCCCGCTACGACCGCTACAACGTCGGCTCCGCCGGCGCCACGCTGCACAACCTCGAACAGTGGGACCTGCAGGGACGCGCCCTCGTGCTGCCCGTGGACTCCCTGTTCGACTTCGACCTGCGGGCGATGCAGGCGGACCACGACGAGCGCGGCGCGCTGGTCACGGTGGCCTCGGTCTCCCGCACCCCGGCCGGGATCGCCCACAAGTACGGCGTGATGCGCACCGACAGGACCGGCCTGGTACGGGGCTTCGTGGAGAAGCCGGGCCTGACGGAACTGGGCGAACTGTTCCCGTGGACCGTGGGGGACCCGCGGGCCGAACTGCCCACCAACGCCGGGATGTACCTGGTGGACTGCGGCCGGCTGCGGCTGCTCGCCCGGGAGCCGGAGCTGTTCCGGCAGGCGCACCAGCGCCTGGACTGGGGCAGCGACCTGCTGCCCTGGCTGGTCCGGCGCGGCCATCCGGTGGCCACGCACACCATCGGCAGGCTCGGCGACCTGGGCAACGTACCGGACTACCTGGACACCGTACGGCTCGTGCTCAACGGCGCGTACGACCACATGAACCGCATGATGGACGCGCCCGACGACGCCGTCCGGCGGCGCTGGATCCACGAGACCAGCCTGCAGACGAAGGACGACCTCACCGGCACCACCCTCGCCCAGAAGATCGACGAGGGCTCGGTGGTGATCGGGGCGGGCGTCAGGATCGGCCGGGACGTGGAGATCGGACCGGGCGTGCGCCTGGAGAACGTGGACGTCGGCGACGGGGCCGAGGTCCGCGAGGGCAGCACCCTCGTCCGGTCGGCCGTGGGCGAGTCCGCGGTGATCGGCGACCACGCCGACATCGCCGACAGCTACATCGGCCCGATGGCCGAGGTCCGCTCCGAGCGAGCCCGGCCCAGCCGGCTCGAACGCCACTCGGCCATCGGCGACGGCGCCGTGCTCTGGCCGGGATCGCGGCTGTGCGGGGTGACCGTCTACCCCCGGTTGCGGGTGCCCGCCCTGACGGGGGTGCCCGCGAGGACCGAACTGAGGAGTGCCGAGGACGTCCTGCGCTGGGTGTGAGGCACCACAGCCCAGGCTGACCAGGGAGGGCTTCATGCACAATCCCATCGCCGTCGTGGGCGGAGCCGGCCGGCTCGGCACGCTCGTCAGCCGCCGGCTGACCGAGCAGGGCCGCCGGGTGCGGGTGGTGAGCCGCACCCCGCACCGCGGCCGGCTGCCCCTCGGAGTCGAGCTCCAGCGGGCCGACGTGCGGTACGCGGACACGCTGGCCCCCGCGCTGCGGGACTGCGCCGCGATCGTGTTCACCGTCGAGCCCGGCACCGCCAACTCCGGCCCCGACAGCCCCGAGACCACCATGTACGACGGGGTGCGCAACGTGCTCGCCGCCGCCACCGAGCACGGCGGGCGCCCCCGCGTGGTGCTGATCAGCCAGATCTTCGTGACCCGGCGCGAGCACCCGATGAACGCCTACGGCCGGCTGCTCGACTGGCGGCTGCGCGGCGAGGACGCCGTGCGCGCCAGCGGCCTCCCGTACACCGTGATACGGCCCGGCTGGCTCACCGACGACGCCTTCGCCGGCACCCGGGTCCGCCTGGAGCAGGACGACCGGGGCGACGGCTGGGTCTCCCGGGCCGCCGTCGCGGAGGCCTGCGTGCAGGCGCTCGGGACCTCCGGCGCGACGGGCAAGACCTTCGAGCTCTACAACGAGCCCGGGGAGGCCCCGACGGACTGGTCACCCCTGTTCCGGCGGCTGACCTCCGACCGGGTCCTCGCCTGGTCCGGCCACGCCTGACCGATCCGCGCGACGCGGGCGGTGCCCCACCACCGCCCGCGTCGGCAGCGCCCGCCGGCGCGCCCCCGGGCCGGCGGGCCCGAAGGACCCGGGGCCGGGACGAGCCGGCCCCCCGCGGCCACCACCGGCCGCCGCCCGGCCCCGGGTCCCCCGCCTCGTGACGCGGCGGCCCGCCTCGTGAGGCGGGACCGCGTTGCGCACGCGACGGCGCGCGCCGCGCGCCGTCGGCCGGCCCGCCGGGCCGCGACGGAAAAGCGGGCGCTCCCCGCGAACGGGCGGCCGCCGCCCGCCGGAAAGCCGCCCCCACGCGCCGGAAACGGCCCCGCACCGCGACCGGAGATCCGCCTCCCGGAAAGGCCCACCGCCCTTCCGGGTGGTGTCCCGGTGTGCCCGCACACCGGGACACCACGCACCGACTCCGCCGCCGCGGCGAGAAAGAACCTCGACCTCCAGAGAGGCCCACCATGTCCGTGGAACACCGGCGGAACCCGCCCGACGCAGCGTCCGAGGGAATCTTCTCCGAGGTTCTCTCCCGGGCACTGGAGTCGATCCCGCGCAGCGACCAGCGCCGCCGGGGCGAACTGTACGCGCGGGGTCTGCTCACGGTCGCGGGGAAGAAGACGATGCGTGCCCTGGCGAACGGCGCCGGCAACAGCGTGGAGCAGAGCCTCTACCAGTTCATCACCAAGTCCACCTGGCGCAACGGCCCGGTCCGCCGGGAGATGGCCCGGCTGATCACGGACCGGCTCGGTCCGCGCGCCTGGGTGGTGCACCCGCTGGTCATCACCAAGGTCGGCGAGCACTCCGTCGGGGTGGAGCGGCAGTGGGTGCCGCACATCGGACGGATCGTCAACTGCCAGCAGGCCGTCGGGGTCTGGCTCGTCTCCGAGCAGGGCGGCTGCCCGGTGGACTGGCGGCTCGCGCTGCCCGAGTGCTGGACGGACCACCCGCAGCGGCGGGAACGCGCCTCGATCCCGGAGCACGTCGCGCCCTGTCCGCCCGAGCAGTGCGCGATCGGCTCGGTCGCCCGCATGTCCTCGGAGTGGGAGCTGCCCGGCAGGCCCGTGGTGATGGATCTGCGCAACGCCGACCCGTACGCCGTCTGCGCGGAGCTGAACGCGCGGCAGATCCCGTTCGTCGTGCGCATCGACCCCGCCACCCGCTTCGCGCTGCCGGAGCCGGTGCGGCCGCCGGCCGGTGACCACGCCGGCCCCGCCGACGCGCTGACCTCCGCCCTCAGCAGGACCTGCATGCCCGTCGAGTGGTACGACCACACCACGGACACCGTCCGGGCCACCTCCGTCGGCGCCACCCGGGTACGGCTGCGGCGGCGGTCGGGGCCCACCCCGCCCACCGAGCGGCAGGAGCTGGTCCTGCTCGGCGCGTGGACCCGGCGCGACCGCCGCACCCCCGGCGAGTACTGGCTGTCCAACCTGTCGCGGGCCCAGCTGGGGACCGTGTACCGCACCGCGATGCTGTCCCGGCGCGTCGAGCGCGACCAGGCCGCCGTCACCGACCCGCTGGGCGCCCGCGACTTCGAGGGCCGCTCGTTCCGCGGCTGGCACCACCACATGACCATGGTCTCCGTGGCGCACACGGTGCACGCGCTCACGCGCTCCGCCGCACCCGTCAAGGCCCCGGCCCCGCGGGCGCCCCGGGAGAAGGTGCCGGTCGCATGAGCGCGCCCGCCCCCATGACCGACGTGTCCGAACTCACCGGCCGGCTGCGGCCGCTGCTGCCGGACTGGCTCGCCGGGCGCCGCTGGTTCGCGGGCAAGGGGCAGTCGGCCCCGCTCGTCGAACCGGTCCTCGTCGACGTGCTGCACCCGGGCGATCCCGCCCTGCTGCACCTGGTGGTGCGGACCGGGCGGCCCGGGCACGAGGAGTGGTACCAGCTCCTCGTCGGCGTCGCCCGGACCGCGGCGGCACCGGCCGGCGCCCCGGTCGTCGGCCGGGCCACCGCACCCGACGGCTCCGGCCTGCTGTTCTACGAGGCCACCGCGGACCCGGAGCTGATGTCCCGGCTGCTGGCGCACCTGGCCGCCGAGGACGCCGACGGGCTCGTGGAGTGCCACCGGGTGCCGGGCGCGGACCTGCCGCCCGGACTGCCGGCCCGGGTGCTGACCGCGGAGCAGTCCAACACCTCGGTGGCCTTCGGCGACCGCCTGATGCTCAAGGTGCTGCGCCGCCTGGTCCCGGGACCGCACCCGGAACTGGAGCTGCTCACCGCCCTGCAGCGGGCCGGTGACGTGCCGAGCGCCCGGCCGCTGGCCTGGATGCAGACCTCCGACGCGTTCCCGGCGGGCCGCACCACGCTCGCCCTGCTCCAGGAGTTCGTGCCGTCCCGGGGCGACGGCTGGTCCCTGGCCACGGCGGAGGCGGCCCGGTGCATCACGGGCGAGTGCGCGTCGGTGGTGCCGCTCGGCGCCTTCGCCGCGGAGTCCCGCGCGCTGGGCCGGGCCACCGCCGAGGTGCACACGGCGCTGGCGCAGCAGCTCGACAGCCGCGAGCTGGCCGTGCACGAGGCCGCCGGACTGGCCGCCGAGCTGACCGGCCGGCTGGAGTCGGCCGTCCGCGAGGTGCCCGCACTGCTGCCGTTCGCCCGCCGGCTGCGCGAGCTGCACCAGGACGTGCCCGGCCTGGTGGGACGCGGGCACCGGCTCCTCGTCCAGCGCGTCCACGGCGACCTGCACCTCGGCCAGGTGCTGCGCGCGCCACACGGCTGGGTGCTCATCGACTTCGAGGGCGAACCGGGCCACCCGCTGCACGAGCGCCGGCGGCTGCAGCCGGCGGTGCGCGATGTGGCGGCCATGCTGCGGTCGTTCGACTACGCGGCCCATCACGCCCTGTCCGAGGTGCTCGGCGGCGCACCGGGCGGGCAGGGGCCGCGCTCCGGCCGCCCGGCACGGCGGGCCGCGGCCTGGACCGTGCACAACCGGCGTGCCTTCACGGCGGGTTACGCGGAGGCGGGCGGACCGGACCCCCGGTGCAGCCCCGGCCTGCTGCGCGCCTTCGAGGCCGACAAGGCGGTCTACGAGGCGGTGTACGAGGCCCGCAACCGCCCCGACTGGCTCCCCATACCCCTGGCCGCCGTCCGGCGGCTGGTCGACGAACGCCCCACGGCGGCCTGACACGGCCACAGGTCAGGAAGTCGCCCGGATTTCTTTGCCCGCAGTGACCCCTCATTGACACGATTTTCCGAGTCCGGACCGCCGTGGAACAGGAGAGAATTCGATGATCCACCAGTTCATTCTGGCGGCACCCAAGCCGGGTATGACCGCACAGGAATTCCAGGATTACTGGGTGAATGTGCACGCCGTGCGGTACGCCGCCAAGATTCCGCAGATCCGGAAGTACATGGTCGACACCGTCGTCGACGTCGAGGGCAACCTCGGCACCCCGGCCCTGCCGCACCAGGGCATCGCGGAGATCTGGCTGGCGAACGACGAGGAGCAGCTCGCCTCCCTGCAGAGCGACGAGTTCCTCAACGGCGCCCGGCCCGACGAGCCCAACTGGGCGGCGTTCTGGATGACGATCGTCGTCGACGCCACGGCCCACGAGATCGTCCCCGGCCCGCCGCCGAGCCGCGACGGGGACCAGGCCAAGCTCACCGTCCTGATGAAGCGCCGCCCCGGGCTCGACCTGGACGACTACCGCAAGCGCAGCCTGGACGGCTACGCCTCGGTGGTCAGGGAGGTCCCCGGGCTGCGCCGCTACCTGCACGCGCACACCCGCGACGGCGCCTACGTCTTCGGCGAGGCGGCCTTCGACTCCGTCGAGCAGCTGTGGTTCGACGACGTCGCCGCCCTCCAGGAGGCGCTGCGCTCCCCGTACTTCACCGAGCAGGTCAAGGCGGCCCGGGACGAGATCGCGGACCCCAGGTACGTCTTCTCGCTCGCCGTGAAGGAGAACTGGATCATCGGCCCCGAGGCCCGCTGATCCCCCCGCTCAGGTGGCCGTGGCGCCGGCCCCTTCCGTCCCGGCGCCCGGCCGCCCACCCCGCACCGATTACCGAAGGAGCAGGCGTGGCCAGAAGGAACGCCAAGAAGATCCTCGTGATTCTGTCGGAGTACGGCTACTGGGGCGAGGAGCTCGTCGGGCCCCTGCACCACTTCGACCAGCGCGGCTACGAGGTGGTGTTCGCCACTGCGACCGGCAAGCGCGCGCACGCGCTGCCGCCGTCGATGGACCCCGCGTACCTCGACCCGCCGCTGGGCCGCTCCGTCACCTCCCAGGAGGTCGCGCGGCTCACCCGGGAGATCGACGCCTCCGACCGGCTGGACGACCCGATCGACATCTCGGCCTGGGTCCCCGAGCGGCCCTACACCTCCGAGGACGACTACCTGCGCAAGCTGGAGGCGTACCACCGCGCGCTCGACGTGGTGGCACAGGAGCTGGAGGAGTACGACGCCCTGCTGATCGTCGGCGGCTCGGGCCCGATCGTGGACCTCGCCAACAACGAGCGGGTGCACGAGATCATCCTGGCCTTCCTGCGGGCCGGCCGGCCGATCGCGGCCGAGTGCTACGGCGTGGCCCCGCTCGCCTTCGCCCGCGACTGGGAGGACCGCAGGTCGATCATCTGGGGCAAGCACGTCACCGGGCACTGCAAGGAGTACGACTACAAGGACGGCACCGGCTTCCTGGGCACCGACTTCGTGATCGGCCCGCCGCCGTACCCGCTGGAGTACATCCTGCGCGACGCCACCGGCCCCGAGGGCCGCTACCACGGCAACTTCGGCAAGGAGACCTCGGTCATCGTGGACTACCCGTTCATCACGGGCCGTTCCACGCCGGATTCCTACCTGACCGGCGAGAAGATCGTCGAGGTCCTCGAAGACGGGCTGCGCCGCTACGGCTGGTGACGGCCGGGAGAAACTCCCCGATTCTCAGTGAGAGAAGGAAGACCATGGCCAGGCAGGGCAATGCGGCGATCATCGAGCAGTTCATCGCCGATGGAATTCCGTACATGTTCGGCAATCCAGGAACGGTCGAGCAGGGATTTCTGGACGCGCTGGAGGACTACGACGAGCTCCAGTACGTCCTGACGCTGCAGGAGACGGTCGCCGCCGGCATCGCGGACGGCTACGCCCGCGCGACCGGCCGCCCCGCCCTGCTGCAGCTGCACAGCGGTGTCGGCCTCGGCAACGCCGTCGGCATGCTCTACCAGGCGAAGCGCGGCCACTCGCCGCTCGTCGTCATCGCCGGTGAGGCGGGCGTCAAGTACGAGGCGATGGACGCGCAGATGGCGGCCGACCTGGTCGCCATGGCCGCGCCGGTGACCAAGTACGCGACCCGGGTGACCGACCCCCACTCGGTCCTGCGGGTGCTGCGCCGCGCCATGAAGATCGCGATGACCCCGCCGCGCGGCCCGGTCTTCGTCGCCCTCCCGCTGGACGTCCTGGACGCGGTCACCCCCGAACCGGTGGTGCCGAGCACGTTCCTGCGCACCGAGTCGCTGCCGGTGCCCTCGCTCGTGGAGCAGGCCGCGCGGCTGCTGGCCGGCGCCGAGAACCCGATCGTCCTGGTGGGCGACGGGGTCTCGGCCTCCGGCGGGCAGGCGGAACTGGCGCGGGTGGCCGAGCAGCTGGGCGCCGACGTGTGGGGCGTCGACTTCTCCGAGGTCAACCTGGACGCCCGGCACCCCCTCTACCGCGGCCAGCTGGGCCACATGTTCGGCGAGGTCAGCACCGGCAGGGTGAGGGACGCGGACGCCGTGCTGATCGTGGGGACGTACGTGTTCCCCGAGGTCTTCCCGGAGCTCGGCACCCCCTTCCGGCCGGACGCGCGGATCGTCCACATCGACCTCGACGGCTACGAGATCGCCAAGAACCACCCGGTCACCCTCGGCCTGGTCGCCGACCCGAAGGCGACACTGGCCGCGCTGTCCGGGCGGCTGGAGGACACCCTCACCGACGCCGACCGCGCGCGGGCCGCCCGCCGTCTCCAGCGGCGCCGCGCCGAGCAGCCGCAGCGGCCGGCCGACGACGGCTCGCTGCTCAGCGCGTTCCTGCGGGAACTGGCCGACCAGGTGCCCGAGGACGTGATGGTGTTCGACGAGGCGCTGACCGCGGCCGGCCCGCTCAACGCCCACCTGCCCGGCCGGATCCCCGGCCACTGGTTCTCCACCCGCGGGGGCTCCCTGGGCGTGGGCATCCCGGGCGCCATCGGCATCAAGCTCGCCCACCCCGACAAGACCGTGATCGGCTTCACCGGCGACGGCGGCTCGATGTACACCTTCCAGGCGCTGTACACGGCCGTACGGCACAACGTGGGCGCCAAGTTCGTGATCTGCAACAACCGCAGCTACAAGCTGCTCGACCTGAACATCGAGCAGTACTGGCGCGAGCGCGGCGTCCCCCTGCACGACCACCCCTCGCCCTTCGACCTGTCCCACCCCGAGCTGGGCTTCACCGAGATCGCCCGCGGCTTCGGCGTGGACGGCGTCCGGGTCGACGAGCCGGGGCAGGTCGCCGACGCCGTCAAGCGGATGCTCGCCGACGACCAGCCGTTCCTCGTCGACCTGCGCACCACCGAGGGGGCCTGAGCCATGACCGGGACACCGTCCCGCGAGGGAGCGCTCTCCGGCCGCCGGATAGCGGTCCTCGCCGAGAGCGACTTCTACGAGCCCGAGATCGCCTACTACCAGCGCCGGTTCGCCGAGGAGGGCGCCCAGGTCGACTTCCTCACCCGGCTGTGGGGCAACCGGGCGATCACCTTCACCGGCCACGAGTACCGGGCGCCGCTGACCGTCACCGGCAGCCTGGAGGACGTGGACGACCGCCGGCTGGGCGAGTACGCCGCGCTGATCGTGCCCTCCGGCATGGTCGCCGACCGGCTGCGCTACACCGAGGACATCGAGCGGCTGGCGCCCGCCACCGACCTGCTGCGCCGGGCGTTCGCCCGCTCCGGGACCCTCAAGGGGATCATCTGCCACGGCATGTGGCTGGCCTCCTCGATCCCCTACGTGGTCCGCGGCCGCAAGGTCGTGTGCCACAACAACCTCATCGGCGACGTGCGCAACATGGGCGCGAACTACGTCGACCAGGACGTCGTCGTGGACGGCGACCTGGTGACGGCGCGCACGGGCGACCACTGCCATCTGTTCGCCAGGACCATCATCGACGAGCTCGTGCTGCGAGGGGCGTGAGAGATGACCAACAACCCCGGCACCGTGAACTTCACCTTCTCCGACACCATCGCGGGTCGTGTCACCCGCTTCGACGGGGCCTCGCGCGAGGTCACCGTCGCCACGGCCGACGGCCGTTCCTTCGACATCTCCCTGGACGGCGGCCCCGGCGCGGAGCTGCTGCACAACCTGGGCGAGCCCTACCAGGACGCCTCGGGCCACATCGACGACCTGCTCACCCCGGGCCGCTACCTGCTGGCGTACGGCATCTTCTACCCCAAGGGAGAAGGCCTGCGGTTCGAAGCGAAGCGGCTGGTCTTCGTCGGGCGGGACGCCGACGACTACCGCTTCGAGGAGGGCGGCTGGTGGGTCCGGCAGATCCGCGAGATCGCCGCCTTCTACCGCAGGGCCCAGTTCGGCGACGGCCCGGTCGACTTCTCCGCGTACCGCACCGAGATACGGCTCAGCGGCGACAAGACCGCCAGCCACGTGCAGGAGACCGACACCATCTCCCGGCTGGTGTACGGCATGGCCTCGGCGTTCCTGCTCACCGGCGAGGACGAGTACCTGGAGGTCGCCGAGCGCGGCACCGAGTACCTGCGCGAGCACATGCGCTTCGTGGACACCGACGAGAACGTCGTGTACTGGTACCACGGCCTGAAGGTCGACGGCGAGACCGAGACCAAGCTGTTCACCTCGGAGTTCTCCGACGACTACGACGCGCTGCCGGCGTACGAGCAGATCTACGCCCTGGCCGGCCCGGTCCAGACCTACCGGATCACCGGCGACCCGCGCATCAAGGCGGACGCCGACGCCACCATCCGGCTGTTCGACCGCTTCTACCTGGACCCCGAGCACGGCGGCTACTTCTCGCACATCGACCCGATCCTGCTCAGCCCGGAGCACGAGTCGCTGGGCCCCAACCGGGCGCGCAAGAACTGGAACTCCGTCGGCGACCACGCCCCGGCCTACCTGATCAACCTGTACCTGGCGACCGGCGAGAAGGCGTACGCCGACATGCTGGAGTACACCTTCGACACGATCGTCACCCGCTTCCCGGACCCCGGGCACAGCCCGTTCGTCCAGGAGCGCTTCCACAAGGACTGGTCGCACGACACCACCCACGGCTGGCAGCAGAACCGCGCGGTCGTCGGCCACAACCTGAAGATCGCCTGGAACCTGATGCGGATGCACGCGCTGCGTCCCAAGGACGACTACCTGGAGCTGGCCGCCGGCATCGGCGAGACCATGCCCGCGGTGGGCAGCGACCGGCAGCGCGGCGGCTGGTACGACGTGGTCGAGCGGCTGAGGGCCGACGGCGAGGACGTCTTCCGGTTCGCCTGGCACGACCGCAAGGCCTGGTGGCAGCAGGAGCAGGCGATCCTGGCCTACCTCATCCTGCACGGCATCACCGGCCGCGAGGACTTCCGCACCGAGGCCCGCGCCGCCGAGTCGTTCTACAACGCCTTCTTCCTCGACCACGACGAGGGCGCCGTCTACTTCAACACCCTGGCCAACGGGCTGCCGTACCTGCTCGGCGTGGAGCGGCTCAAGGGCAGCCACTCGATGTCGATGTACCACTCGGCCGAGCTGTGCTACCTCGCCGCCGTCTACAACAACCTGCTGATCAACGGCCGGGCGATGGACTTCTGGTTCAAGCCCGACCCGGCGCTGCTGCCCGACCGCGTGCTGCGCGTCGCGCCGGACCTGCTGCCGGCCGGATCGGTCCGCGTCCAGAGCGTGGAGATCGACGGCGAGCCGCACACCGACTTCGACGCCGAGGCGCTGACCGTACGCCTGCCCGAGACCTCGGGCCGGGTCAAGGTCAGGGTCCGCCTCGCCCCCGACTCCCCCACGGAGGTGACGGGATGACCGTCAAGCTCACGTCCCGCATGGAAGGCCCCACCTGCGTGATCGCGCTGGAGGGGGAGATCAACTCCACCACCTCCGGCGGACTGCAGGCGCAGCTGCTGCCGTTCATCGGCCAGGAGGGAAGGGTCCTGGTCGACCTGAGCGGCGTCAGCTACATCTCCAGCGCGGGCCTGCGCACCCTGCTCATCGTGCACCGCCGGGCCCAGCAGCTCCAGGCCCGGGTGACCCTGGTCGGCCTGTCCGAGGAGGTGCGCTTCGTGATGTCCGCGACCGGCTTCCTGGACTTCTTCGAGGTGGCCGACGACCTGGACTCCGCACTGGAACGCGCGGGCCGATGACCGTCCAGGACATGCGCGAGCGCGTCGACGGCTACCCGACCCGGCGGATCGCCGGCCACCGGGTGCGCGCGGGACGGCCCTTCCCGTACGGCGCGCACCGGGTGCCGGGCGGGATCAACTTCTCGGTGTACTCCGACCGGGCCACCTCGATGAGCCTGGTGCTGTTCGAACGCGGCGCCGGGGAGCCCGTCGCGGAGCTGCCCTTCCCGCCCGAGTTCCGCATCGGCAGCGTGTACGCGATGACGGTGTTCGGGCTGGACGCCGAGAACCTGGAGTACGGCTTCCGCGCCGACGGTCCCTTCGACCCGGCGTCGGGCGACCGGTTCGACCCCTCCAAGGTGCTCAGCGACCCCTACGCCCGGCTCGTCTCGGGCCGTGACGTGTGGGGCGCGGAACCGGACTGGGACGACGTCTACCCCTACCGCGCGCGGATCCCCGACGACGACTTCGACTGGGGGGACGACACTCCGCTGCGCATCCCCACCGAGGACCTCGTGATCTACGAGACGCACGTGCGCGGCTTCACCCGGCACCCCTCCTCCGGGGTGTCGGCGCCGGGCACCTACGCCGGCCTGCGCGAGAAGATCCCGTACCTGAGGGAGCTCGGCGTCAACTGCGTGGAGCTGCTGCCGGTCTTCGAGTTCGACGAGCTGGACAACCCGCGCACCGACCCGGTCACCGGGCGGCGGCTGTACAACTACTGGGGCTACAACACCGTCTCGTTCTTCGCGCCCAAGGCGGGCTACGCGGCCACCGGCCGCTTCGGGATGCAGGCCGACGAGTTCAAGTCGCTCGTCAAGGAGCTGCACAGGGCGGGGATCGAGGTCGTCCTGGACGTGGTGTTCAACCACACCGCCGAGGGCAACGAGCGGGGCCCGACCATCTCGTTCCGCGGCCTGGACAACGCGACGTACTACATGCTCACGCCGCGCGGCGAGTACTACAACTTCAGCGGCACCGGCAACACGGTCAACTGCAACCACCCGGTGGTGCGCGACTTCGTGCTGTCCTGCCTGCGCTACTGGGTGTCCGAATACCACGTCGACGGGTTCCGCTTCGACCTCGCGGCGATCCTGGACCGGGCCCCGGACGGCACGCCGCTGCCCAACCCGCCGCTGCTGGAGCAGCTCGCCCACGACCCGGTGCTGCGGCACACCAAGCTCATCGCCGAGGCGTGGGACGCGGCCGGCCTCTACCAGGTCGGCAACTTCCCCAACTACGGCCGCTGGTCGGAGTGGAACGGCAAGTTCCGCGACACCGTGCGGCGGTTCGTCAAGGGCGACCCGGGCCTGGTGGGCGAACTGGCCACCCGCATGGCGGGCTCGCCCGACCTCTACCAGGGCCGCACCTCCAGCGCCTCGGTCAACTTCGTCACCGCGCACGACGGCTTCACCCTGCACGACCTGGTCTCCTACAACGACAAGCACAACGAGGCCAACGGCGAGGGCAACGGCGACGGGGCCGACGACAACCACTCCTGGAACTGCGGCGAGGAGGGCCCCGCCTCCTCCGCGCACGTGCGCGCGCTGCGGCTGCGCCAGATGAAGAACATGCTGGCGATCCTGCTCACCAGCCAGGGCGTGCCGATGCTGCTGGCCGGCGACGAGGTGGGCCGCACCCAGCTCGGCAACAACAACACCTACTGCCAGGACAACGAGCTGTCCTGGTTCGACTGGGGGCTCGCCGACGGCCCGGCGGCCAACACCGAACTCCTGGAGTTCACGCGCGCCCTGATCGCCTTCCGGCACGCCCACCCGGTGCTGCGCAGCGCCGGGCACCCGACCGGCGCCGACCGGGTGGGCAGCGGCTACCCCGACCTGAGCTGGCACGGCGTCCAGGCGTGGTCGCCCGACTGGTCGAGCCACTGCCGGGTGCTGGCGCTGATGCGCTGCGGCCGGCACGCCAAGGACGGCACCGTCCCCGACGACAACGTGTACATCGCGGTCAACGCGCACTGGGAGGCGCACGACCTGGAACTGCCGCGGCTGGCCGAGGGCGAGGCCTGGCACCTGTTCGCGGACACCTCCCGGGCCGCCGCCCACCCGCCGGGCGCCGAACCGCCGCTGGAGCACGGGGACCGCTACCGCCTGGGCCCGCACTCCGTGGTGATCCTCGTGGGCCGCGCCACCGGCCCGGGCTGACCGCCGCCCGCCGGCGGCCGGCCGCCCCACGACGAGACGCCCCGCACGCACCGCGACGCACACACGGCTACGCAGAAGGAGAGCCCACCATGTCTTTCGACGTCAGGCTGAGGGTCACCGACCGGATCGCCACCATCGACCTCAGCGGCGAACTCGACGCCGCGACCGCCGGCCGGTTCCACGACACCATCGACGAGGCCGCCGCCGCGGGCGCCGTCGAGCTGGTGATCCGTGCCGGGCAGCTCTCCTACCTGTCCAGCGCGGGCCTGCGCTCCCTGGTCTTCGCCCGCCAGAAGATGGGCGACGACGTGCGCATCGCCGTCGTCGGGGCGCCCGCGCCGGTCGCCCGGACGATACGTCTGGCCGGCTTCGACCACAGCATCCACCTCGTCGACGCGTGAGGGGGCGAACCGTCCCATGGCGTTCGACTACAGGCCGGCCCCCGCCGGGATCACGCGCGGCGCGCCGCCCGCCGGCGGCGTCGGCGCCGCCGCCGCCGGTCCGGCGGCCCTGACCGTGATCAGGATCCCCGCGGCGCTCGGCGCGCTGGAGCGGGTCGCGACGTTCGTCCTCGACCTCGGGCAGCGCGCCGCGCTGCCCTCCAGCGCCCTGTACCGGCTGCGCCTGGCCGCGGACGAGCTGGCGACGAACATCGTCATGCACGGCTACCGGGGCGCGCCCGGGGAGATCACGGTGGACGGCGGGATCGACCCCGACCAGGTGTGGGTCCGCTTCCAGGACGACGCGCCAGCCTTTGACCCCCGGCAGGGCCTGCGGCCGCCCGAGCTCGACCAGCCGCTCGCCGAGCGGCGGATCGGGGGCCTGGGCGTCTACCTCGCCTTCACCGCGGTGGACGTCTTCGCGTACGAGCTGGTCGCGGGCCGCAATGTCAGCACGCTCGTGATGCTGCGCCGCGCCGAGCCGGACACGCCGGGCGCAGCGAACGGGCAGACGGAGTAGACGAGGCGGAGATGGCGCAGACGAAGGTGCTGGTTCTGGACGAGCATCACAGCGTGCCTCCTGAACTGCGCAACGCCCTGGAGCGGGTGGGCGCGCAGGTGCACGTGCGCAGCCCCGGCGAGGTGCTCGCCACCACGCCGGGCCGGCTGCCCCGGGTGACCGTGCTCCTGGCGTACGCGGGGCTGGCGCCGCACACCGTGCGGGCGGTGGCCCGCCGCCTCGACGACGAGGGACAGCGGCCGTCCGTGGTGGCGTTCGCGGAACGCGACCTGCATCTGCTGGGCCACCACGTGCACGCGGGCGCCGACTACCTGGTGCCGCCCTTCCACCCCGACCTGGTGCGCGCCCGGCTGCGGGACTGCCACGAGCGCGCCCGGATCAGCCAGACGATGGAGGACGTCACCGCGCACGCGGAACTGCTCAGCTACGAACGGGAGCTGGAGATCGGCCGGGAGATCCAGACGGGTTTCCTGCCCGACACCCTGCCCAGCCCCGAGGACTGGGAGATCCACGTGCGCTTCCGCCCGGCCCGCACGGTCGCCGGCGACTTCTACGACGTGTTCGAGATCGTCAACCGGCGGCGGCTGGCCATGGTGGTGGCCGACGTCTGCGACAAGGGCGTCGGGGCCGCGCTGTTCATGGCGCTGATCCGGTCGCTGCTGCGCCACACCGCCGAGCAGAGCGGACTGCAGAGCCTGATCGCCGCCGAGCTGATGGGGGAGGAGGCCGGCTGGGCCGAACACAGCCGGGCCATCCCCGTGGTGGGGGCGACCCCGCTGCTGAACGCGGTGGCCGGCACCAACAACTACCTCACCCGCAACCACATCAGGCAGGGCTACTTCGCCACGATGTTCTTCGGCGTCCTGGACCCGGCCACCGGCAACCTGGTCTACATCAACGGGGGACACAACCCGCCGGTCCTGCTGAGCGCGAGCGGCGCCGACCCGGTGCTGCTCGAACCCACCGGGCCCGCCGTCGGTGTCATCCCCGACGTCGACTTCTCTCTCGGCTACGCCCGTGTCGACCCCGGCGACACGCTGTTCATCTACACCGACGGCGTCACCGAGGCCCGGTCGGCCGGGGGGCAGTTCTTCGGGGAGGAGGAGATGGTCCGGCAGCTGACCGAGGCCGCCGTGCGCGGCGAGGAACTGCTCGACCACATGGACGGCGCGCTCAGCGAGTTCGTGGGGCCGGCCGAGCAGTCCGACGACATCACCATGATGGCCGTCCACTGGCGCCCGCCCGGAGCGCGCACCCACTGACCAGCCGCCGAGCCGGCGGATCCGACCCCCAGCCACCGGGTGGAGACCATGTCGCAGATCATCACCGTGCACTCCTATCGGGGAGGCACCGGCAAGTCCAGCACGGCCGCCAACCTGGGGCTGCTGCTCGCGGCCTCGGGCCACCGGGTGGCACTGGTGGACACCGACATCCACACGCCCGCCCTGGACGTGATGTTCGGCCGTGCCGCCCCGCAGGTCCGCCGCTCGCTGACCGACTACCTGATCGGCCGCTGCGAGATCGAGGACGCGGTGTGCCCGGCGGACGGCGACGCCGGACACGACGGCTTCTTCCTGGTGCCCGCCCGCAGCCGGTCCGCGGCCGCGGCGGAGGTCCTGGGCCGCGGGTACGACGTGGGGCTGCTGCGCGAGGGCTTCGACCGGCTCATCGACTCCCTCGCCCTGGACGTGCTGCTGCTCGACACCCACGCCGGCTTCAACAACGAGACGGTGACGGCCATCGCCAGCTCCGACGCCGTGGTCGTGGTCACCCGCGCCGACCGGCTCGACCTCGCCGGGGCCCGGGAGACCGTGTCGCTGGCGGGCCGCCTGGGCGGCGCCCGGCTGACCGTGGCCGTGAACATGGCGCCGGACGGCACGGTGGACGCCCGCCTGCACGGCGAGGTCGAGCAGGCGTACGCCACCAGGGTCTCGGCCGTCCTGCCGTACGCCCCGGAGATGGTCTCGCTCGCGGGGGAGCGGCTGTTCTGCACGGCCTATCCGCACCACCCGCTGGTGTCGGGCTACCGCCGGATCATCTCCGACGTCAGCAACGGCACCACCGCCATCCGCCGTTGATCCCCACTTCAAGCGATCGCACCCGGGTGCGAGGAGGCATGTGATGCAGGAGAAGCCCGCCGCAGGACGGTTCGCGCCGACCGTGGGACGCATCCCCGTGGTGGACGTGCGTCCCGAGGTCGACGGCGGACGCCGGCCCGCCCGGGCGGTGCCGGGCGAGGCCTTCCAGGTCTCGGCGACCGTGTTCCGCGAGGGCCACGACGCGGTCGCCGCGAACGTCGTCCTGACCGCCCCCGACGGCACCGAGGGCGAGTGGACCCCGATGCGGCTGCTCGCCCCCGGCACCGACCGGTACGCGGCCGAGGTGCGCGCCGACCGCGAGGGCGACTGGACGTTCCGGGTCGAGGCCTGGGCCGACCCGGTCGCCACCTGGCGGCACACCGCCGACATCAAGGTGCCGGCCGGCATCGACGTGGATCTGGTGCTGCTGGAGGGCGCGCTGCTGCTGGAGCGCGCCGCGGACGCCTTCACCCCGCGCGAGGGCGTGCCCCTGCTCACCGCCGCCCGGCACCTGTGCGACGACCGGCTGACACCGCAGGAGCGGCTGGCCGCGGCCCGCGACCCGCTGGTGACCGCGCTGCTGACCGCCCGCCCGCTGCGCGAACTGGTCACGCGGTCGCGGGAGTTACCGCTGCGCGTGGACCGCGAGCGGGCGCTGTACGGCGCCTGGTACGAGCTGTTCCCGCGCTCCGAGGGCGCGGTGGTGCCCGACGGGCCGGGCGCCGACGGGGTGCTCACCCCGCCGCGCTCGGGCACCCTGCGCACCGCCGCCAAACGCCTGGAGGCCGTCGCCGGCATGGGCTTCGACGTGGTGTACCTGCCTCCGGTGCACCCCATCGGCACCACCCACCGCAAGGGCGCCGGCAACACGCTCGTCGCGGGCCCGCACGACCCGGGCTCACCGTGGGCGATCGGCTCGCCGGCCGGCGGACACGACGCGATCCACCCCGACCTGGGCACGCTGGAGGACTTCGACCACTTCGTGGGCCGCGCCGCCGAACTGGGCCTGGAGGTCGCCCTCGACTTCGCCCTGCAGTGCTCGCCGGACCACCCGTGGGTGACGGAGCACCCCGAGTGGTTCCGGCACCGCGCCGACGGATCCATCGCGTACGCCGAGAACCCGCCGAAGAAGTACCAGGACATCTACCCGGTCGACTTCGACGCCGACCCCGACGGGCTGCACGAGGAGTGCCTGCGGATCCTGCGGCACTGGATGGCGCACGGGGTGCGCATCTTCCGCGTCGACAACCCGCACACCAAGCCGGTCGGCTTCTGGGAGCGGCTGATCGAGGCCGTCCACGCCACCGACCCCGACGTGCTGTTCCTCGCCGAGGCGTTCACCCGTCCGGCGATGCTGCACACCCTGGCCCGGGTCGGCTTCCACCAGTCGTACACCTACTTCACCTGGCGCAACTCCAAGCAGGAGGTGGAGTCCTACCTGTCGGAGCTGGCCGGCCTGGGCGGCGAGGAGTCCGCCGCCTACCTGCGTCCCAACCTCTTCGTGAACACGCCCGACATCCTGCACGCCTACCTCCAGTACGGCGGCCGCCCGGCCTTCGCGGTGCGTGCCGTACTGGCCGCCACGGCCGGGCCGTCCTGGGGGATGTACGCCGGGTACGAGCTGTACGAGAACGTGCCCGCCGGGCCGGGCAGCGAGGAGTACCTGGACTCGGAGAAGTACCGCTACCGGCCCCGCGACTGGGAGGGGCGCGAGGCGGCCGGCGACTCGCTCGCCCCGCTGGTGCGCACCCTCAACGAGCTGCGCCGCGTCCACCCGGCCCTGCACCGGCTGCGCAACCTGCGCTTCCACCGCACCGACAACGACGCGGTGGTCTGTTTCTCCAAGCGGGACGACACCGACTGGGTCCTGGTCGTCCTCAACCTCGACCCGCACGGCGTGCGCGAGGCGACGGTCTCCCTCGACCTGCCCGCCCTCGGCCTGGACCGCTCCGACACCTTCGAGGTCCACGACGCGCTGTCCGGCCAGAGCTGGCGCTGGGGCCGGGACAACTACGTACGCCTGGACCCGCGGCAGCACGTGGCCCACATCCTCACGGACGGGAACCCGCAGTCGTGACCACCGCACCCCACCTGCCGGCCCTGGCCGCCACCGACCTCAAGCGGCTCGCCACCGGCGAGACGAGCGACCCGCACGCCCTGCTCGGACCGCACCCGGCCGGGGACGGCGTCGTCTGGCGGGTGCTGCGGCCCCTCGCCGACGCCGTACGGATCACCGACCCCGCGGGCCGCCCGCTGCTGGAGTTGCGGCACGAGGGCGAGGGCGTCTTCTCCGGACTGCTGCCGGGGCGCACCGTGCCCGACTACCGGGTGTCCGCCGGCTACGGCGGCCACGTCCACGAGTACGACGACCCGTACCGCTTCCCGCCCACGCTCGGCGAGCTGGACCTGCACCTGATCCGGGAGGGCCGGCACGAGGAGCTGTGGCGGGTGCTCGGCGCGAACGTCCGCGAGCACGAGACGGGCCGGGGCCGCTCGGCCGGCACCGCCTTCGCGGTGTGGGCGCCCAACGCGCGCGCGGTGCGCCTGGTCGGCGACTTCAACCTGTGGGACGGCCGGGCGCACCCGATGCGCTCGCTGGGCGCCTGCGGCGTGTGGGAACTGTTCGTGCCCGGCGTCGGCGAGGGCTGCCGCTACAAGTACGAGATCCTCACGCCGGACGGGCGCTGGGTGCAGAAGGCCGACCCGCTGGCCACCCGCGCCGAGCCCGCGCCCGGCACCGCCTCGGTCGTCTTCACCCCCCGGCACCGCTGGGGCGACGCGGCCTGGATGGCCGAGCGCGCCTCCTTCGCCGCGCACCGCGAGCCGATGAGCGTGTACGAACTGCACCTGGGCTCCTGGCGCCCGGGGCTCGGCTACCGGGAGCTGGCCCGGGAACTGCCCGGGTACGTCAAGGCGCTGGGCTTCACCCACGTGGAGTTCCTGCCGGTCGCCGAGCACCCCTTCGGCGGCTCCTGGGGCTACCAGGTCACCTCCTACTACGCGCCCTCCTCCCGCCTGGGCACCCCCGACGACTTCCGGTACCTGGTGGACGCGCTGCACCAGGCCGGCATCGGCGTGATCGTGGACTGGGTGCCGGCCCACTTCCCGCGGGACGACTGGGCGCTGGCCCGCTTCGACGGCACCCCGCTGTACGAGCACCCGGACCCGCGCCGCGGCGAACACCCCGACTGGGGCACCCTGGTCTTCGACTACGGGCGCGCCGAGGTGCGCAACTTCCTGGTGGCCAACGCCCTGTACTGGTGCGAGGAGTTCCACGTCGACGGCCTGCGGGTGGACGCGGTCGCCTCCATGCTCTACCTCGACTACTCGCGCGCCGAGGGCCAGTGGCTGCCCAACGCCTACGGTGGCCGGGAGCACCTGGAGGCGGTGGAGTTCCTCCAGGAGGTCAACGCCACCGTGCCGCGGCGCTGCCCGGGCGCGGTGACCATCGCCGAGGAGTCCACCGCCTGGGACGGCGTGACCCGGCGCACCGACGAGGGCGGGCTCGGCTTCGGCCTGAAGTGGAACATGGGCTGGATGCACGACTCCCTGTCGTACATGGCGAAGGACCCCGTGCACCGGCAGTACCACCACCACGCCATGACCTTCGCGATGGTGTACGCGTACGCCGAGAACCACCTGCTGCCGCTCTCGCACGACGAGGTGGTCCACGGCAAGGGCTCGCTGCTGGCGAAGATGCCCGGCGACCGCTGGCAGCAACTGGCCAACCTGCGCGCCTACCTGGCCTTCACCTGGGCCCACCCCGGCAAGCAACTACTGTTCATGGGGCAGGAGTTCGCACAGGACAGCGAGTGGTCCCACGACACCGGCCCGGACTGGTCGGTCCTGCGCCACGCCCCGCACGCGCAGCTGCGCGACCTGGTCCGCGACCTGAACCGGGTCTACCTCGCCGACCCGGCGCTGTGGAGCCGGGACACCCGGCCCGAGGGCTTCGCCTGGATCGACGCCGACGCGGCACAGGACGACCTCTACTCCTTCGTCCGGTACGGGGAGTCGGGCGAGACGCTCGTGTGCGTCTTCAACTTCCGGCCCGCCGTCCGCCACGGCTTCCGGCTCGCCCTGCCGCACGCCGGCGACTGGGTTGAGGTGCTCAACACCGACGACGGCGCCTACGGCGGCAGCGCGGTGGTCAACCGCGGGCCGGTGCGCGCCGAGGAGGAGCCGCTCCAGGGCCTCCCGGCGAGCGCCTCCCTCACGCTGCCCCCGCTGGGGGCCGTGTGGCTGCGGCCCCAGAGCCCCTCGTGAGCGACGAGAAGGAGACCACCGTGCCCGCTCCGCGTCTGAGGACCACCCCGCTGCCCGGGATAGGGGTGCAGTACGAGCTCACCACCCGGCGGCACGACACCCTGTCGGTCATCGCGCACCGCGACGGCAGCCGCACCCTCAACGTGCACCACGACGACGACCCCGACTCCTGCGGCCTGTCGATGAAGCTGACCGGCGCCGAGGCCCTGTCGCTCACCGACGCCCTGCTGCCCCACCACAACAGCCCCAACCTGCTGCACACCAGCGACTTCGGGCTGCTCGCGGAACGGGTGACGATCACCGGGACCTCGCACTGGAACGGGCGCACCCTGGGCGAGACCCACATGCGCACCAGGACCGGGGCGTCCATCGTCGCGGTGATGCGCCGGTCGCACGCGATCCCCTCGCCGGGGCCGGAGTTCCGGCTGCGCGGCGGCGACACGGTGATCGTGATCGGCACCCGCGAGGGCGTCGACGGCGCGCACGAGATCCTCGAGCGGACGTGATCGCGTGCACTCCGCCGTGTTTCTGATGGAGTTCGGCGCGGTCGTCCTGGCGCTCGGCCTGCTGGGCCGGTTCGCCGTGCGCGTGCGCCTGTCGCCCATCCCGCTGTACCTGCTGGCCGGGCTCGCCTTCGGGCACGGGGGAGTCGTCCCGCTCGGCGGCAGCGAGGAGTTCATCGAGGTCGGGGCCGAGATCGGCGTCGTCCTGCTGCTGCTCCTGCTGGGCCTGGAGTACACCGCGGGCGACCTCGTCGGCCACCTGAAGGTGCACGCCCCCGCGGGCGTGGTCGACTTCGTGCTCAACGCCCTGCCGGGCGCGGCGGCGGCCCTGCTGCTGGGCTGGGGCCCGGTGGCCGCCGTGGTGCTCGCCGGGGTCACCTGGGTCTCCTCCTCCGGGGTCATCGCCAAGGTGCTCGGCGACCTCGGACAGCTCGGCAACCGCGAGACGCCGGTGATCCTCAGCGTGCTGGTGCTGGAGGACCTGGCGATGGCCGTCTACCTGCCGATCCTCACCGCGCTGCTGGCCGGTGCGGGCTGGGCCGCGGGCGGGCTCACGCTCGCCATCGCGCTCGCCGCGGTGGGCACGGTGCTGCTGGTCGCCGTGCGCTACGGGCGGGTGATCTCCCGGTTCATCTCCAGCGACGACCCGGAGAAGCTGCTGCTGGTCGTGCTCGGCCTGACCCTGCTCGTGGCGGGCGTGGCGCAGCGGCTGCAGGTGTCGGCGGCGGTCGGCGCCTTCCTGGTGGGCATCGCGCTGTCCGGCGAGGTCGCCGAGAACACCCACCACCTGCTGATGCCGCTGCGGGACCTGTTCGCCGCGGTGTTCTTCGTGTTCTTCGGCCTGAACACGGACCCCGCGACGATCCCGCCGGTGCTGGCGCCCGCGCTCGTGCTGGTCGCGGCGACCGTCGCGACCAAGGTGGCCACCGGCTACTGGGCGGCCCGGCGCGCCGGCATCGGCGAGCGGGGCCGGTGGCGCGCGGGCGGCGCCCTGGTGGCCCGCGGCGAGTTCTCCATCGTCATCGCCGGCCTCGCCGTCTCCTCCGGCGTCGAGCCCTCCCTGGGGCCGCTCGCCACCGCCTACGTGCTGCTGCTGGTGGTCCTCGGACCGCTGGCGGCGCGCTTCACCGAGCCGCTGGCCCAGCGCCTGAAGGCCCCGTCACCCGACGGACCCGTACCCGAGGGGCCCCCGCCCCTCACCTCCTATCTCACGGAAAGCGAGAAGACCACATCATGACCGACACCACCCACACGACGAACGCGACGGACGCCAGGGGCGCGGCGGACACGGCGGCACTGGTCGCCGAGCGGAACAAGGCGCTGGTCGACCGGTTCTTCCAGGCCTACGCCGCCTACGACCTGGACACCATGCGCAACGAGATCCTCTCTCCCGACATCCGGTGGCACATCCCCGGCCGGCACCCGCTGTCCGGCACCCACGAGGGCGTGGACGAGGTCATCGCCTTCTTCGACCGGCTCGGCCAGGCCAAGTTCAAGGCGGACCGCCTGTACTTCGGGGCCGACGAGAACTACGTGGTCGACGTGCACCGCGGCTGGAGCGAGACCGGCGACGGCGGGGACGTCGACATGACCTGGGTCCTCGTCTGGCGCATCGAGAACGGCCGGGTCGTCGAGGCCACCAACTTCGCGCAGGACCAGCCGGCCGCGGACGCCTTCTTCCACCGCACCTTCCGGCTGGCGCCGGTGTCGCAGCGGCTGGCGTGACACCCGCCGGCACACCGGGGCGCACCCCACACATCACGGAGGCATCAGGCATGGCACTGGGCACGGACACACAGCGCACGGACACCCAGCGCACCCGCGAGGTGCTGCAGGAGTGGTTCGACGCGATCGGCCGCGGCGACCTCGAGAAGATCATCTCGACGCTGTCGCCGGCGATCGTCTTCGAACTGCCCAAGGACGAGTGGAACGCGATCATCGGCTACCTCGGGGAGCACGTCGGCCGGGACGCGGTCGCGGAGGCGTTCCGCGTCCGGGCGGAGGAGACCGAGGTCGTCGAGTACGAACTGCGCGAACTGGTCGCCGAGGGCACGGTGGCGTACGCGCGCATCTACACCAAGGCGTTCCACACGCGCACCAAGGTCCCCTTCGAGATCGAGGACAGCCACCGGCTGGAACTCGACGACCAGGGGCAGATCATCCACTGGAAGGTGTTCTTCGACCCCGACGGTGAGGTCGCCGCGTTCAAGGCGGACCTGGACGAGCGGCTGCTGGACGCGGTGCGCGCCCGCGACGCCGCGGAGGTGCGGGGACTGCTCGGCTACGGCGGCGACGCCAACCGGCGCGACCCCGCCACGGGCCTGACGATCCTGCAGACGGCCGCGGGCATGGGGGCCGCCGAGATCGTCCGGGACCTGATCGCGGCCGGCGGCGACGTGTTCACCACCGACAGCCGGGCCGGCGGCACCGCGCTGCACAAGGCCGTCCAGGGCGGCGACCTGGAGACGGTGAAGGTCCTGGTGGAGGCCGGGGCGTTCGTGGACGCGGTGGCCGCCACCACCGGCCACACCCCGCTGATGGACGCCCTCTGGTACAAGTGGCCGGACATCGCCGGATACCTGCTGTCCGAGAACGCGGGCGTGGAGCTGTCCACCCACTACGGCTTCTCCATGCGCCGGCACTTCGAGTACGAGCTCAACGTCAACACCCGCGGCAAGGAGCAGCTCCTGGAGGCCGAACGGCTGCTGAAGGAGCGTACGGCGCACGACGAGCGGGAGACCGCCGAACAGCGGCTCATGGCGGCCGTGTCGGCCGGGGACACCGACGCCGTGCGGGCGGAGCTGCGCGCGGGCGCCGAGGTCGACCGGCGCTTCCCGGTCGTCAACGGCTTCAACGACGCGCACACGCCCCTGCTGGTGGCCTGCCGCGACGGCCACGAGGAGATCGTCCGGGAACTGCTCGCGGCCGGGGCCGACGTCAACGCCACCGAGCCGACCTTCGGCGCGGTACCGCTGCACAAGGCCGTCTACAACGGGCACACCGGCATCACCCGGCTCCTGGTCGACGCCCCCGGCACCGACCTCGACTACCAGGGCGCCACCAACGGCTACTCGCCCCTGCACGACGCCCTGTGGCACGGCTACGAGGACTGCGCCCAGGTCCTCGTCGACGCCGGGGCGCGCACCGACCTGCTCGGCCACGACGGCAAGACCCCGTACGACATCGCCGTCGCGACCTTCGGGACCGGGCACCCGCTGGCCCGCCGGCTCGCCCCGGCGAGCTGACCCCGGGTCCGCACCCCCGCCCCCGCGGGCGGCCGGGGCACCGCCGGCGCGGTGCCCCGGCCCCGCGCGCCGCCGCGCCCCCCCCCCGCCGCCCCCCCCCCCGCGGGGGGGGGGGGGCCCCCCGGGGGGGGGGGGCCCCGCCCGCCCGGTCCCCGCCCGTCCGACGACCCCCGACCCCCCGAGGGAGTCCGCATGTCCTCTCTTTCCCCGCAGACCGCGCCGAGCCCCCGGCGCGACCGGGCACCGGCGACCGCCCGCACCGCGGTGGTCACCGGTGCCTCCAGCGGCATCGGCGCCGCGACCGCGCGCCGGCTCGCCCGTGCCGGAGCCGCCGTCGCCCTGCTGGCGCGCCGCACCGGGGCGGTCGAGGCGGTGGCGCGGGAGATCACGGCCGACGGCGGCACCGCCGTGCCCGTGGTCTGCGACGTCGCCTCCCCCGACGACCTGGAGCTCGCCGCCCGCCGCGTGGCGCAGGAGATCGGCACCGTCGACCTGCTGGTCAACAACGCCGGGGTGATGCACGCCTCGCCGGTCGCGGACCGGCGCGCCGACCAGTGGCGGGCCATGGTGGACACCAACGTCCTCGGCGTCCTGCACACCACGGCCGCCTTCCTGCCCGCCCTCACGGCGGCGGCCCGGTCCGGACACCGGGCGGACATCGTCAACGTGTCCTCCATCGCGGGCAACACGATGTTCGCGCCCGGCTTCGCCGTCTACAACGCCACCAAGGCCGCGGTCAGCGCCCTCTCGGCCACGCTGCGCTCGGAGCTGCTGGCCGACGGCATCCGGGTCACGGACCTGCGCCCGGGCCTGGCCTCCACCGAGGTCGGGCGGCACCTGCCGCAGGAGATGCTCGACGGCTTCCACGAGGAGCACCGGGCACTGAGCCCCGACGAGGTCGCCGACGCCATCCTCTACGTCACCCGGCAGCCCGCTCACCTGGCGGTGCCGTCCCTGGTGGTCACGCCCGTGACCCAGTAGCGCCGCGGCCCGCCCGCCCACTCCCGGTGCCGCCCCAGGAGCGCCGGGAGTCCGTCGTGCACACGCCCCCACCCGCCTTCGATCCCTTCACCGCCCTTCACCCCTCCTCACCACCCTTCACCCCTCTTCACCACCGTTCACCACCATCCACCACCGTTCACCACCTTCGAACGACCGACGAAAGGAGGCCGCATGGCACCCCAGGAAGCCGTGCGAGCGGACGTGCCCCCGCGCGTCCACGACGACGAGCGGGCGGCCGGCCGCCGACGCACATGGGCGCTGGTCCTGCTGGCCGCCGCCCTCGCCCTCGACGTCAGCGGCGTGGCCGTGATCAACTCCGCGCTGCCCTCGATCGGCGAGCGCTTCTCGGCCTCGGGCACCACGCTGCAGTGGACCATGACCGCCTACGCCATCACCTTCGCCGGCGTGCTGCTGCTGGGCGGCCGCGCGGCGGACATCATCGGACGCCGGCGGATCTTCGCGCTCGGCATCGCGCTGTTCGCCGTCGCCTCCCTCGGCGCGGCCCTGGCACCCTCCCTGCCCGTGCTGATCGTCGCGCGCGCCTTGCAGGGAGTGGGAGCGGCGCTGTCGGGCCCGGCGTCGCTGGCGCTGCTCAGCCAGATCTTCCCGGAGGGCCCGCAGCGCAACCGGGCACTGGCCGTGTACGCCGCGACCGGGGCGAGCAGCTTCAGCGCCGGGCTGGTCGCGGGCGGGCTGCTCACCGACCTGTTCGGCTGGCGTTCGGTGTTCGTCGTCAGCGTGGTGGCGGCCGGCCTGGTGCTCAGCGTCGTACGGCTGCTGCTGCCCCGGGACGCCCCGCAGCCCAGCTCCCTCGACCTGCCCGGCGCGCTGCTCGTGACCGTGGGCCTCGGGCTGACGGTGTACGGCGTCACCAGCGGCAGCGACCACGGCTGGGGCGAGCCGCAGACACTGGCCGCGCTGGTGCTGGCGGCCGTGAGCCTGCTGGGCTTCGTCGTCCGGGAACAGCGCACGCCCGACCCCCTGCTCCCGCTGCAGATCTTCCGCAGCAACCCGGTCAAGGCCGCGACCGTGACCGGTGCCGCCTACTACACCGGCGTCAGCGGGCTGCTCTTCTTCGCGCCCCTGTACATGCAGGACATGCTCGGCTACTCGCCCTTCGAGTCCTCGCTCGCGGTGGTGCCCATGGGGGTGATCGTGATCGTCAGCTCCCACCTCACCGGGCGGATCATCACGCCCGCCCACTACAAGGCCCTCATGGCGGCCAGTCTCGGCCTGATCGGCGCGGGGGTCGCCCTGTGGGCCCTGACCCCGCAGGACGGCTCCTACTGGATCCACATGTTCCCCGGCGTCGCGGTCATGAGCGTGGGCCAGGGCATCGGCTTCGGGGCGATGACGGCCGCGACGCTGGAGGGCCTGCCCGCCCACCGGCACGGTGTCGCCGGGGCCGTGAACGTGACGGCCCAGCAGGTGGGCAGCAGCGTGGGCGTGGCCGTGCTGGTCGCCGTCGCGGCCGCCACCGGCGGGGAGAGCGGCGCGGACCGCCTCACCGGCTACCACGTCGGCTACCTGACCGCGGGCGCCGTGGCGCTCCTGGCGGCCCTGCTCGTGCTGACCCTGCGCTTCCCCTCCCCGCCCCCCACCGAACCCGCCCGCTCCTGAGACCGCGCCACCGGCCGCCCCACCGCGCTGCGCGGTGGGG
>NZ_JBFATO010000045.1:0-58692 GCF_040678355.1 Streptomyces sp. NPDC052701 | reverse complement strand
CCCCGACCGCGTGCTGCTGCTCGGCTCCTCGGCCGGCGGCCAGCTCGCCACCGACGCGGCCACCCACGGCGCCAACGCCCTGCGGCTCAAGGGCGCAGTCGCCCTCTCGCCCGTCGCCTCCCCCTACCGGGCGTGGAACGACGGCAACACCTCCACCGACACCAAGAAGCGCAAGCTGCGCGACAACACCGTCATCCTCGCCCGCTGCCACCCCGACTCCGCCGACACCTCCACCACCCTGCACCCCTCCTGCTGGGGCACCTGGCGCAGCATGGTGTCCAAGAACTGGGCCGACCCGGCCGACGCCCCCATGTACCTGGTCCACTCCGAGGACGACTTCGTGCCGCCGGTGCACTCCACCGACCTCGAAGCCACCGCCGAGGCCAACGGCGTGCCCGACGGCCGCATCCAGACCCACACCGTCACCGGCTCCGCACACGGCGGCTCCCTGCTGAGCGAACCGGGCGTGTTCGACCGCATCGTCGTCTGGCTCAAGAGCAAGGCATGAGGCAGCAGAACCGCGTGAACACCCGTACCGACGGCAGGTGCGCCCGGTCACGACTCGTCCTTGTCGCCTGCGCCGTGATGGCCGTCTGCGGCCTGACGGCGCTTCCCGCCCGCGCGGCTCCCGGGACACCGTACGACTTCGACGCCTCCGGCTCCTCCGATCTGGTCGCCGGCACCCCCGAGGCCGCTTCGGCGGCGGGTTCGGTGACCGTGCTGCCCGGCTCGGCGGCCGGCCCCACCGCGGCCGGCCGGCTGGTGATCACCCAGGACACCGGCTCGGTGCCGGGAGGAGCCGAGCCCGGCGACCGCTTCGGTGCCGCCACCGCCTCCGGCGACCTGGACGGCGACGGCCGGCCCGACCTGGTGATCGGCGCCCCCGGCGAGAACGACACCAGCGGCAACGCCGACCGCGGCTCGGTCACCGTCCTGACCGGCGCCTCCGGCCTGAGCACAGGCACCTCCTTCACCACGGGCGCCCACTGGGGACCGCCGGACTCGGCCCGTCTGGGCACCGACGTGGAGGTGGCGGACGTCGACGGGGACGGCCTCGACGACGCGATCGGCCTCGGCCCCGGCACCGCGGACAGCGGCTCCTGGCTCGTCTGGCGGGACAGCGCCACCGGCGCCGTCCACACCCGTGCCGTCAGCTTCGACGCCGCCGTCGCCATCGACGGCGCGGTCGGCGACTTCGACGGCGACGGCTACCACGACCTGGCCGTGACCACCGTCGACACCTACGGCATCGGCAAGGTCTTCGAATTCACCGGCGGTCCGGACGGCCTCACCGGCGGCTTCGCCGCCCAGGTGCCCCCGGGCCGCGCCATCGACGCCGGCGACATCGACCAGGACGGCTACGACGACGTGGTGGTGGGCCAGCCGCTGGCCGCCGACGCCGACGGCTGGACGGGCGGGCAGATCACCCTCAAGCGAGGCCACCCCTGGGGCCTGAGCCACCCCGGCGACACCGTCACCGTCCACCAGGACACCGACGGCATCCCCGGCACCGCCGAAGCCGGCGACGCCATGGGCACCTCGGTCGCCCTGCGCGACGTGGACGGTGACGGCGTCCTCGACGTCCTCGCCGGCCTGCCCGGCGAGGACCTCACTCTGGAGGGCACCGCCTACACCGACGCCGGCTCCGCCCTGGTCATACGGCTGACCACCGACCTCGCCGTGACCACCGCTCAGACCCTCAACCAGGGTGCAGGCGGGATCCCCGGCGCCGCCGAGACCGCGGACCGCTTCGGCGCGGAGATCGCCGCAGGCGACTTCACCGGGACCTCAGCCGTCGGCCTGGCCGTCGGTGCCCCCGGTGAGAACTCCGGCGACGGCACCATCGCGCACCTCCACGCCGACGGCACAGCCTCCTTCATCGGCCCCTCCACCGCCGGCACCCCCGCCCAAGGCGGCCTGGGCACCGTCCTCGCACCATAGACGGCAAGACTCCGGCTGCCACGCGAGGTCCCGGGACAACGCGGAACCTCGGACGGGGGCAGCCGGAGGCCGACTACCGAACCGGCCTGACACACCATCGCAATCCGGAAGTCATCGAAAAAATCATGCACCGGTTCCCTGATCAGCCGACGGGATCGGTGAGGTGAAAGCCGACGGCGCCGGTTGCCGTACGACCCGCGGTGGCGCACCGTGTCGGGAAGCGTGGCCGCTGCGATGGCACAGCTGGTGTTCGCCGCAGTTCAGCGAGGGAGGGCGAGGACGCCCAGGGCGTTGCCGTGTTCGTCGACCACGGGCAGGGTCGCGAGGTGCCGGTGGCGCATCGTGTGCTCGGCGTCGGCGATCGTGGTGAGCGGCGTGGCGAAGGGCCCGCCGTCGCCGACGATGTCGCGCAGGCGGACCCGGTCGGTGTATCCGAGGCTTTCGCGGACGGCGGTGAGCCGGGCCCGGGTGACCATGCCGGTGCACCGGGCGTCCTCGTTGCAGACGAGGAGGTGGCCTGTGTGGGCGGCGGCCATGACGGACAGCGCCACCTCGACGGTCATGTCGTCCCAGACCTGTGGTCCGGCCGCGTCCATGGCGTCGGCCACCGTTCCGTGCAGCGGGTTTGCGTTGACCATGTGGTGGTCCGTACGAGTCGGCGTCACGAGGTGCCTCCTGCAGGGTGGGCCGGCGGTGCTGCACATGCCGTGGAATTTCCGCAGCGATGAGCGGCACGGAGAAACCCAAGAACTTACCGAACGGCAAAGTCGAAACGAATTCACCGGCAGGTGATTCCCACAGCACGCGGATGTCGAAACGGGTGGCGCGATGGTGATGCCATATCCAGGACGCCGGCTTCGGCGCACCCGCGAAGACGTACCGCCATCGGCCATGGAAAAGACTTCCGGCGGCGGCGCGTCTTCGGATTCCCGGGCGTCTCGGCGGCGCACTGCGGGAAAACGCATACAGCTGGGGCCCGCACCCCAGAGGATGCGGGCCCCAGCTGTGAGTACGCGGCAGTCGGCGTCAGGCGGGAACGATGTTCTCGGCCATCGGGCCCTTCTGGCCCTGCGCGATGTCGAAGGTCACCTTCTGGCCCTCCAGCAGCTCGCGGAAGCCCTGGGTGGCGATGTTCGAGTAGTGGGCGAAGACGTCGGCGCCGCCGCCGTCCTGCTCGATGAAGCCGAAGCCCTTTTCCGCGTTGAACCACTTCACGGTACCAGCAGCCATGTCAATCTCCTTTGGGGCAGTGCATCGGTGTCCGCACTGTACGGACACCATGTCGCCGCGATGATCACCCCGCCCGGAAAAAGACCGGAAGACAAAAAGTGCTTCCAATGACCCGGAGGCCACTTGGGAGCATTTGAAGCATCGGGAACCACAACTGCAACTGAGAACGACGGTAGCACACCGAAAGGACCAACGGAAATGGGAAGAGCCCGTCCTCGTCAATGCGGCAATAAAGCTGCCTGCCCGCTCCGTGAAATTCTGATCCGGCGAACACAGGTATCGATGCGCCCGGAGCGCGGCGTCACGGACAGGACGGTGGGTCCTCCGGCCGGTGATCGCCGCCTGCGTCCGCTCCCGTACGACCGGCGGTGGTGGCTCGCGGGCCGGCACTCCGCCAGGGACTGGGCAGGGCCCGTCCGCCGATGCCGACACGGCCTGACAAAGACGGCGTTCCGGAGCGCTGTCGCGGGCGGACTCCTAGCATGTCCGCATGGTTTCCGGTGACATCCACAAGGCCGAGGCAGGCCGGAAAGCTGCGTTCCGCGACAACGCCGACGGCGGAGGCGTTCCGCCCACGCGGCTGAACGGGGAGGGAGGAGAGGGAGACGCTTCAGCCGGTTCCTCCCACAGATCCGACCACGCGGGTTCGCAGGGAAGTCCTCATTCCGTTGCCGCCCTGGCAGGGCGGGCGGCCGAGCTGGTCGAGCCGATCAAGCCGAAACTGCGCGGCTGGTTCCATGCCGCGATGGTCCCCGCCTCGTTGATCGCGGGCATCGTCTTGATCTGGCTGGCCCGGACACCGCAGGCGACCCTGGCCTGCGCCGTGTACTCCGTTACCGCCTGGCTGCTGTTCGGGACCAGTGCCGTCTACCACCTGGGCACCTGGGGGCGGTTGGGCGAAGCCGTTCTGCGACGCCTCGACCACGCCAACATCTTCCTGATCATCGCCGGCACCTGCACCCCTCTGGCCGTCCTCCTGCTCCCCTCCGACCGGCGAGGCCCGCTGCTGTGGGTCGTATGGACGGGTGCGCTGGCCGGGGTCGCCTTCCGTGTCCTGTGGGTCGCAGCTCCCCGCTGGCTCTACACGCCCTGTTACCTGGCCCTGGGGTGGGCACCGGTGGGTTACCTGCCCGACTTCCTGCGCCACGGCGGAGCGGCCGTACCCGTCCTGACCGTGATCGGGGGACTGCTCTACAGCGCAGGCGCGGTGGTCTACGCCCTGAAGCGTCCCGACCCCTCACCCCGCTGGTTCGGCTTCCACGAGGTGTTCCACGCCCTGACCGTGGCAGCCTTCGCCGCGCATTACATCGCCATCTTCATCGCCGTCCGGTGGGCGGGCGTGGCGACGTAGCGCGGGCGACGCGGCACACCCCGGGCCGGGCGGCCGTCCACCCCCGCGCAGGTCGAGGACGGCCGTCCACGGACACGGTGGGCGCAGGGCCGTGGCCGCCCGACGTCGGCTCCGCCGCCCGGTCCCTCGGCTGTCGCAGGCACCGCCCTGGTGATGCCGTGCTCGCAGCCGCCGTCCACCGGCCGACACGGGATATGCGCGGCGTCATGCGGGCGAAGGCACCTGGTGGAGCATGGCGGAGGTGAAGTTCCCCGTCCGGGCCACGCACTGGACGATGTCGCGGACGGCTCCCACGAACCGGGCGATGTTGGCGGCGGCGAGGCCCGTGTCGGGGTGGCGGGCGAACAGGTAGAGGCCCTCCGGCGAGCACATGACCCACAGGCACGCCTTGCTGCTGTTGGAGATCCGCGTCAGGAGCCGGGCGTTCCACCGGGCCCACCCCCGGGCACCGGGGAGGTGACGCAGATCCATGTAGGAAAGCAGTGAGAACGGATCAGGCGCATCCTGCCTGAAGTCCACCCCCAGAAGCTCGGAGACCCGGAAGAACGGGACCCGGGCCACCTGCCTCGCCTCGCGAGCCGCATGCTGAGCGAGGGGAAGGGCCGAACGGAAGTCGCACCCGGGTGGCAGGTCGACCTCCACCGGGCCGACACCCACGAACCAGCCGACCGAGGATGCCCACTCCGGCCGTGAACGGGTGTGGAACGGCATCACCGTGCGATAGGGCCCGGCCACACCCAACTCCCTTACCGCGAGAGCGACCGCCGCGAGCACCCCGGAGGGCAGGATGGTCTGCTCGGCGTGGCAGACCTCGGTGAAGGCGTCCGTCTCGGCGGGATCCAGCAACCAGTCGAAGACCGACTTCTGGGGCAGCAGCTCCTCCTCCCTGGCCCCCAAGGGCAGCGGGAAACCCGGCGGCCGGCCGCCGCTGTCCGCGATGAACCGCTCCCACCTGAGGACGGCGGGGTGCTCACGGCCGACCAGCAGCGCCTCGCGGCGTTCCACATCGCAGTAGCCGACATGGCTGCCGGCCGCCGCCACCAGGGGATTCCGCCCTTCAAGGGCGGCCAGGTAGAACTCGCGGACTTCTTGCACCATCCCGAACAGCGTGTAGCCGTCGAAGTGCATGTGGTCGAAGGCCAGCACCACCGTCACCGAACCGGTCCGCTGCACCGTCTCCACCACGAAACTGGGCCACCGCAGCGTATGGGTCCCCGCGTCGAGCCGGTCTCGCAGGAAGCGGCTCATGGTTGCGGCATCACGGAAGTCCCCGAGGACGGCACTGCTCACCTCGATCGCCTCCCTGGGCAATGTGAAGCGGTGCATCTCCCCGCCCGACCTGCGAAATCCGCTGCGCAGCGTTTCGTGCCAGCCCATCCAGTCCACCAAGGCCCTGCCGAACGCCTTCACGTCCAGTTCGCCCGGCAGCTCGAACGCCACACCGGCCCAGTCGGCGGTACGCGCCCCACGTTCCTCCAGCCGGGCCATGGTGAGGATGTGGGACTCCTGGTTGTACGAGGGGGGTGTCGGATCCCGCTCCACCTGGTGGGCGGCCGAGATCACGGACGGATGCAGCGTCCACTCCCGTACCTGCCCAGGCCGCACAAGATAATCGTCCAGCTCGGTCATCTTCATGCACGAGACAACGAGCCATCACCACGACGGACACTGAGGTGCAGAAGAGGTACGGAACAGGAACCGGCGTGCGCGCCGCCGGGACCGAGCCGGCGTCGTTCCGGCCCGGGGCGGTCCTCGTGTTCTGGGTCCTTCCCCTGGGGAGCCGTGCGATTGCCGGTTACAGGGGGCGGTGTCCGGCCACGGTGCCGCCGGGGTCGTCCGTGAGGGCGATGCGGGCGGTGATGCGTTTGCCGACCGGTTCGCGCTGCGCCTCGAAGCCCTGGGAGAGGGCCATGACGATCTCCAGGCCGTGCTGTCCCACCCGGCCCGCGTCCGCGGTCCTGGCCACCGGCAGGACCGGATCGGAGTCCCACACCACGACCTCGACCACGGCGCCGGCGATGCGCAGGTCCAGCAGCACCGGGCCGGGCGCGTACTTGCGGGCGTTGGTGACCAGCTCGCTGACCACCAGCTGTGTGACGTCCACGACCCGCTGCGAGACGGGCAGACCGTGCTCGGCCTGCACCCGGGTGAGGAAATCCGCGGCCAGGTGGCGGGCCTGGGCGATGCACGTGCCGTCGCCGTCCAACGCCATCGTGGTCTGCATGTCCCGCTCGTACGGCAAAGTGCCGTCCTCGCCCGCACATCCGGGACCCGTCGCGTTCATCCCTGCCACCCCGTCCACCCCCGGCGCGTACCCCGTGCGTACACGGCCCACGCCGGGCACGCCGGTGCCGATTTCGTCACACCCAGCGCCTCACCCGTGTGTGCGGGATGACACCCGTGACGAGGCTTTCGGTATGTAAGTATCACTGGTATGGCTGAAACACCCAGGCCGGAAACCGAACAAACCGAGCAGGCGCAGCAGACGGGCGCGGTGTCCGTCGCGTCGGCGGTCACCGACGGCATCCGCGCGGTGACGCCGGCCGGGAGATCGACTGCACCACCCGCGACGCCTTCGGGCACGCCCTGAACGCCACCGGCGCCGCCCGGCCCCGTGTCGCACATCCCCGGCGCGCATCGGAAACATCCGTGCGAAACCCGTGAGGGCGGGTTCCCGCTTTCTGGAACCCGCCCTCAAGCGTCTGCTCCTACCGGCCGCATTCGAGATGTTCCGCATCGGTGCATTCGGCTTCCAGGCCGTGGGCGCGGCGGCCGCCGTCGCGGAAACAGGGCAGGTGAGCGGTCAGCGGGCGTATCCGGTGCGGATCACGATCCGGCGGTCGCCCGGCCGGCTGCGCACGATGAGGCGCCGCGGGGAGGCGTACGCCGGCCAGTGGCTGCCCGGACCGCCGCTCACCACGCCGGACGCGGCCGGGAACGCGGATCAGCCGGTCTTCCGGGCCACGCCCCCGTAGAAACCGATCTCCTTTGATCGTGCCGACGTGGTTTCCGGGCGCCAGAACGGGACCTGGACCAGGCCGGGCTCGACCAGGTCGAAGCCGTCGAAGAAACGCTCGATCTCGGCGTGGGAGCGCAGGTTCATGGTGGCGGTGGCGTCGTTGTAGACGGCCTGGGCCTCGCTTCGATCGGCGAAGTCGCCCGTGGCGTGCGAGAGCACCAGGAAGCTGCCGGCCGGCAGCGCGTCGCGCAGGGTGGCCACGATCCGCTCGGGTTCCTCGGCATCGGTGATGAAGTGGAGGATGGCCACCAGGAACAGCGCGACCGGCTCATCGAAGTCGATGATCTGGCGGACGTCGGGATGATCCACGATGGTTCGCGGGTCGCGCAGGTCGGCGAGCACGATGCTGGTCATGCCGGAGTGGCTGAGCAGCGCGTCGGCGTGCGCCTTCACGATCGGATCGTTGTCGACGTAGGCGACGCGCACGTCCGGCGCCACCTCGTAGGCGGTCTCGTGCACGTTCGGGGACGTGGGCAGCCCGGTGCCGATGTCCAGGATCTGGCGGACGCCGGCGCCGACGACGTACCGGACGGCTCGCTGCAGAAAGGCGCGGTTGGCCTGCACGGAGGCCCACACCTCGGGCGCTTTGGCGGCGAGTGCCTCGCCGGCTTGCTGATCCACCGGGTAGTGGTTCTTGCCGCCCAGCAGATAGTCGTAGATCCGCGCAGGGTGCGGCCTGCTGGTGTCGATCCTCTCAGCAGGGAAACCGTCCCGACTCACGCTGCGCTCCTCCCGGCGACCGCCACGACGCCTTTGTCCTCGAACGGCTACGGGACAGCTTCTCACACCAACTCCACTGCACCTGACAGCAGTTGTATCGATGAACGTCACGGCGCGTCCGCACCGGGGTGGACGGGTCCGGCCCGTATCCCGAGCGGTCCGGCGCCCGGCAAGACGGGCAGGGCGGCGAAAGCTACCCGGTTCAGCCGGGGCGGCAGGCCCCTCTCCCCGCCGAGGACATCTCCACAGCCACAGGTCGGCGGGATGCGTTGTCGGTGCCGTCCGTCATGATCGGGCGGATGAACGAGATCGACACGGTCGCGCCCCAGACCTGCCGCACGTGGAGCGGATTCGCCGCATCCGCCGCCCTGCAGGGTCTCGTCGGAGCCTCGGGCTGCTGGAACGACGACTCCTTCGCCGACATCAGGCGCGTGGGCCGTTACATCGAGGGCAGCTGGGCGCCCGGGCCGGGCGAACGGGAGGTCCGTCCGCCCGCGGCGGGCAGCTGGACGGAACTCGTGGGACGCACGGGCGCACTCGCGCTGCGCGCGGCCGCTCCCGCGACCAGGCCGGAGCGCCGCGAGGTGCTGCTCGACTTTCTGCAGATGTGGGCGCGGACGCCGTTCGCCGACCCGGCCTACCGTTTCCGCCTGGGCCGGCTCGCGGGGACGACCTCGTTCAGCGTCCGCGACCACCAGGGCGCTTCGTTCGGCCTGCACCTGCCGGCCGCGCGCAGGACCCTCTACTTCGAGGCCGTGCTTCCCGGTGGCCGGGCCGCCCCGCGCCCCGAGGAACCGCTCCACGTCGTCGACCGCCACCGCGGCTGGGGCACTCCGGAGCAGCTGCTGCAACTGGTGGAGCTCGTCCGGGAGCGCGGCCCGGTCGCCTGGGACGCGGGCGCGGTCCTCGCTCTGAGCGAGGCCACCGGTCTGAGCCGCCCCGCGGCGGCCCTCGTCCTGGCGGGCAATCCGGGTGCGGGCGGCTACTACAAGCCCTTCCTCGACGAGCACGAGCGCGTCGTGTTCGGCTTCAAGGCCGGTGAACTCGAATCGGCGCGCGTCGAGTTGTCGATGCTGCACGACGACGAGCGGCTCACCCTGCTCGCCGACGTGATGCCCGCGGATCCCGCGGACCTGTGGAGGCCGGGTGGCCTCGCCCGCGTCGCGGAGCGTACCGCCGCGGCCTGGGCGGAGCAGCACGGCGCCCGTCCGCACGCGCCGTGGAGCACCTGGCAGGCCGCGGTCGCTCTGGAGACCCGGATGCCGGCGGCCCATCTGTGCCACTTGTTCCTCGACCCGGCGAACGCCACCCTGCCGCCGGGTTTCCACCTGCGGGCCTGGCCCTGCCCGTCCGAGCACCGCCACCTGCGCACCGCGTGGGACGTCATGGGCGACTACGACGCCGAGACCGTCGCGGACGCCGTCTTCGCCGGGCTGTCGTGGGCGTACGCGGACCTTCCCGCCGGGGACCCCGTACGCACCGGGGCGCCGGAAGTCGTCCGCCACCTGCGCAAGGTGCTGGACCGGCGCGACTCGCCGGCCCGTGTCCTTCGCTCGGGCGTGCTCCGCGGCAACCGCGGGAGCCTGCGGTGGAACTGGCTGACGGACGGCACCTGCGACCGCGTCATGGCCCGCATCACCGCCGGCGACCTGCCTTCCGGCCGCTACGAGTCCGACCCCCGCGCCTGCGTCCCCCCTCTGGTCGCCGATGCCGCCGCCGCTCTCGGCCTGCCCCAGGACGCCGCGGCACTCTATCTTCAGCTCCTGTCGCTCCCCGCACCGTCGGACCGCGACGTGCGGCGCTGGAACGCCTGGACACCGGCCCGCCACAAGGCAGCCGCGGCGGAGCTGGTGGCGCGCGGCCTCGTGGTGCAGGACCGCCGGGCCCGTGCGGGACGCACACTTTTCCTGCCCGGGCCGTGGGCACACGCCAAGAAGCCGCTGCCCCCGATGGAGACCTGGAAGGCGCCCTTGATCGGAGCTCGGCTGAGCGCGGACGGGAGCCAGGTGAGAGCCTTTGAACTGCTTCCGGGCACGCTCCCCGAGCTGTTCGCCGAGGCCTGGCAGCTGGTCCGCAACGGACAGGGGCCGACGGCCTGACCGGTGGCGGTGGGCACCGGTCAGGCCGTCGCGGTCACCGGGCGGGCGCCGGCCACCGCGGGCGCGAGCGGCGAAGGCCCCGCCGGGACGGGGGAACCCGGCGGGGCCATGGCCGGTGTGCCAGAGGTCAGCAGGCGTCGTACTTCCAGGCGTCGCCTTCAAGCGCCCACGGCTGCTGCGCCTGGTCGAACTTGGGGAGTCCTTCGACCTTGTAGCTCACCCGGGCCAGCTTTCCGGACACCTCGGCCTTCACGTCCGTCGCCGGGTGGTCGGGGCCGTAGTCCTTCGCGGCCTGCTCGACGACCGCCCGGTACGCCTCCGGGCCGATCCGCTCCCGGCAGCGCTTCGACAGCATTCCGTACGCCGTGTCCGCGTCTCCCTGGAAATACGCGGCGGTGTACACGGCCACGGCCGCTTCCAGGTCGTCGTTCTCGTGCTCGGCGGGTACTTCCGTGGTCTGTTCGGCGTCGGCGGGGCCGGAGTCGCCGGCGGCCGGGGCGTCACCGTCGCTGGACGTGCAGGCGGTGAGCGCGAGCAGCAGGACGGCGGCGGCGGCGCGGGTGCGCATGGATCCCCCATGGATGTGGTGTGTCCGGAGGGGCATCGTCGCACAGCGGGCACGACCGGCCCCCGTTACCGTCTTCATCGGCTCCGCAATGGGGCCTCCCCCCTCGCGGCCCTCCCCCGTCGCGCCCGCCGAGGGGATCAGGGCTGTCCGCCTCGCTCCAGGGGGATCTTCTCGCCCGCCTCGATCGCGACGGGCAGCCGGTTCCCGGCGGGCGGCAGCGGGCAGGTCGCCAGGTCCGTGTAGGCGCAGGGCAGGTTCCCGGCACGGTTGAAGTCGAGGGTCACCCGCCCCTCGGCGTCCGGGGAGGCGATCTGCAGGGAACGGTTCGCCGCGTACGTCGTCACCCCGGACGTCCTGTCGGTGAACAGCACCGTCAGGCTGCCGGGGGTCCTGCCGTTGAACGCGGTGAGCCGGTGCACCGAACCGTCCAGTTCGAACTCGACCTGTCCCGGGGAGTCGTAGACGTGTTCCAGTCCCTCCACCGCGGCGCCGACCGTCACCGGCCGCGGCTCGTCGAACGGCAGGAAACGGCCCCGGCGCACCCAGCGCGGGTCCGGGGCGTAGGCGGGGGTGTGCGTGAAGGAGGTGCGCAGCCCGTTGCCGGGGTGGCGGGGCCGCAGGATGTCGTGGCCGCCGCGCTTGGCGACCTCGATCACCGCGTCACCCGCACCGACGTACAGGCTGTCCCGCTCGGCGATGACCCCGAAGCCGTGCCGGCCGCGCACCACCGTGCCGTCGACGGTCAGTTCCTCGTCCTCGGCCAGCTCGACCACCACGCCCCCGGCGGTGCTCGACCACGCTCCGGGCGCGTCCTCGAAGCGGACCGGCTCCGCGCTCAGCCAGCGCAGGCTCGTGATCGCGAGGAATCCGTGCGGATCGGCCAGGACCTTCTCCTTCTGCCGGTGCCACTGCTGCCACGCCTCGGTGAAGCTCTGCCGTTCGGCGTCCTGGAGGGTCATGTGCGCTCCTTCTCCCGGGCTCGGGGCGGACCTGTTCCTCCCCCAACCGCGACGGCCCCGCGATTCATCCCGGCTTCGCCGCCGGGCGGGGCCCGCGGCCCCGGCCGCGCGGTCGCCCCCGAGGTCGGCCGGCGGCCCGGCGCCGCGCAGTCGCGCGGGGCGAGCGCACGGGCACAGGCCGTCGGTGGGTAGCCGCAGCCGCGGGGGCGGCGCACGACCAGACCGCGGTGCGGCTGCGTTCGAGCACGCCCTGACGGTGACCGGGGCCGGCGCTTTGCGCGCAGCCGCCGGCCACACGCCGGCCGGCCTCGTGCGAGGGGCGTCCTCGTGCCCGTCGCCGGGGACCCGGCCCCGACGGGGTGTCTCACCATCCTCCGGCGAAGAAGTGGGCGAGCGCCCGGGGTGAGTTCACCGCGTTCACGGCGTTGGCGACGGCGATGACGAGCACGACGGCTGCCAGGAGTGACGAGACGGCGGCGCCCGGCTTCGCCGCGCGCTTCGACCCCGTGCCGGGCGACGTCCTCGGCCGCCTCCACAGCATCACGCTCGTGCCGGCCAGCGCGAACGCGATCGGGGCGGCCATCGCGGCCAGCACGGCGTGGTGGACGGCGAAGTCACCGACCATGACGGTGAGGGCGGGAGAGTGCCGGCGGCTCGGGTGGACGGCCACCTCTTGCCGGACCTGGGCGAGGGCGGCGGCGAGTTCGCCGTCCGCGCCGCCGCTCGTCAGCATGGGGAACAGCGAGGCGAAAGGCGCCGCCGCGCCCTGCAGATTGGCCACCAGCGCCACCAGCGCGAAGAGTGCGAGCATCCCGGCCAGGACACAGGACAGCCCGAGGGGGAGACGGGCGGACCGGCCGCCGGTCCGCTGCCGGAAGTGTCGCCACAGGACGACACCCAGCGCCACGGCCACCGCAAGGAGCAGCGCGGAGACACCGGCCTTGACGAGGTGGAAGCGGAACCAGAAGGCGACCGTGTTCTCCAGCCGGGCGGGGAAGTCCCGGCTGCCGGAGTTCCAGTAGGCGACGAATCCGCGGCGGAAGGAGTCGCCGACGTTCGCCGTGCTGACGGAACCGCGAGTCAGGGCGTCGGGCGCGTGGAAGAAGGCCAGGAGGGTCGCCGCGGCCAGCGCGGTCAGTGCGCTGATCCGCCGCTGTGGCGCAGCGGTCAGGCGGAGGACGGGCTTGGAACCGTTCATGGGGAACTTTCGAGTCCGTAGGAGGCGGCGTCTTCCCGCTGTGGCCGGGGTACCGGGATCCCCCGGAGAGGGACGGTAGCGCGGGAACGCCCGGCCGGTCCCTGCGGCCGGCCTCCGGTCACGAGGTGGGGCTGCCCCCACCCGAGGGGGAATCGGCAAGGACCCCTGGAAGGCGACGGGCCGCACCAGGGCCGGGACGGGCCGGGCCGGGAAACAGGTGCGGCGTCCGGTGGGCGGCGTCCGCCACGGTCGCCGTCCCGTCGGCCCCGTCGGCCCCGGCGGGCCCGAAGACGGGGACGGGGACGGCGGCGGCCCGCGCGGCGACCACGTCGCTGCGGGACGCCGCGATCCGGTGCGGTTCCCCGAGGACGTTCTCGCGGCCGGCGGAGCCGGGGGCCGGGCCGTTCTCAAGGCGGCCGCTTTGCGCGTCCGCCGCCCGGGCGGGCCGGGGCGGTTCAGTCCGCCGTCGCCGTACGGGAGGCGACGGCGGGGGCCGGGAGAGCGTCGAAGCGGTTGCGGACGTAGGTGAGGTCGGCGAGCAGGGTGGCGGAGGTGAGGCGGGTGCCGCTGCGGGGACGTACCAGGTGGGCGATGGGCAGGTTGCCGGTGGCGGCCCAGCACAGCCGTCCGGCCGGGTCGATGTAGCTGCGGGTCAGGCCCCGGTTGTCGGGGTGGAGGCAGTACGGGATGTCGAGGTAGCCGCGGCGGAAGGCGTGGAGCAGGGCCCGGGAGAGATCGGGGTGCAGGTCGAGGACGGCGTGGACGAGGGCGGCGGCCTCCTGGTAGGTGGGGCTGTCGGCGGGCAGGGACGACGGGACCGGTGCGGTCCGCCCGGCGGTGCGCGCGGTGGCCGCGGCCAGCTCGAGGGCGTCGACGTTCTCCTGGATGGTGGGGATGCGCCGTGATTCGGCGACCGTCTTGACGATGAGCCGTTCCGTTCCCGTCCGCACGGCGAGTTCGGCGGAGCTCGCCAGCAGCCGCCGGGCGCCCTGCTCGGTTTCGGGGAAGACGCCCATGTAGGTGTAGAGGACCACGTGCCAGTCGTCGGTCGGCAGGAGTTCCGCGCACAGGCGGCGCAGCGCCGCGACGGCCTCGGTGTCCTGTTCCGGGGAGCTCTGCTGGGCGTAGCTGACCGACAGGCTGCGCACGCCGTGCCGGACGAAGAAGAGCGCTTCCAGGACGCTGATGGCCACCAGCAGGCTCGGCGGGCACAGCTGGCCGAGCATGCAGCCGCCGAAGGTCTCCAGGTGGGGTTCGCGGCCGGTCTCCCGCAGGGAGGCGAACAGTTCGCAGGCGGTGGCCCACTGGGTGACGGACTCGGCCAGGGGGGTCCTGCCGTAGGGCAGGCAGTAGGAGACGGGGCCTCCTTCGCTGGCGTCCAGGCCGAGGGCGGCCAGGGCCCGGAAGATGCCGACCGGGCGGGCGGAGCCGTGCCGGACCTGGACGGGGAAGCGGGGGCCCCGGATGCCGTGCAGGACCTGCGCGGTGGTGGCCGGGGGGTGGGTGACGACGGGGTAGCCGTTGAGGGGGGTGCCGTCGCGCAGGGCGGCCGCGGCGGCGTCGAGGTGGCCGACGCGGGTGTGGGCGTCCAGGGTGATGGTGCCGACGGTGCGGGCGGCGGCGGCCCGGGTGGCGGCCAGGCCGGCGCGCATGGCGGCCGGGACGCAGAACCCCATCCGGGGCTGGACCCCCAGGCGGCCGTGGCCGCCGTGAGCCCGGACGAAGCCGCCGACGCGGGGGGGGCCCGCCCCGGCGGGGGCGGCCGGGGCGGGTTCGGCGGCGGGACCCGGGCGGCGGTCCGGCACGCCGCCCGGCCTGGGCGGCGTCACGCGGGGACGCCCATCTGCTCGTCGGCGCGGCGCGCCTGCCCGGCTCCGGCGCGCCGCGGGCGGCTGCCCAGGGCACGGTCCGATCCGGTGCCCAGGTCGTTCAGGAAGCGGCGGAAGGCGGCCAGGGTGTCGGTGCCGTCCTCGAAGACGGCGTCGAAACCGGCGCCGAGGAGCCGCTCGGCGTGGGAGGTGGCACCGCCGTCCACGCCGAGTTTGCCGCCGATGGCGACGGGCAGGGCGGCGGTCAGCTCGTCGTCGCGCAGCGCGCGGATGACGCGCAGCCCGTCCTGGGCGCCGTGGCCGTTGACGCTGCTGATGATCACGGCGGCCGGGCGGATCTCCCGGCAGTGGCGCACGAGCAGGTCGTCGGGGACGCACGGGCCCAGGTTGACGACGTGGTAGCCGAGTTCCTCCAGCAGCAGCTGCAGGAACACCAGGTTCCAGGTGTGGGAGTCGGAGGCCACGGTGGTGACGACGACCGTGGCCCGGGCGCGGTCGGGGGCGGTGCCGGCCGGCTGGGACAGGTCAGCCATGCGTGTGCTCCGCGCCGTGGGGGACCCGGGTGCGTTCGATGCGGGTGACGGAGACGATGTCCTCGCCGTCGGTGACGACCTCCACCGGGCTGGGCCGGCCGAGGAACATCAGCAGGCTGGCGGTGGGGCCGTAGGCGCCGGTATTGGGCACGGCGAGGAGGTCGCCGGGCGCCAGGCCGGCCGGGACGGTGACGTTGCGGCCCAGGACGTCGCCCGGGGTGCACAGCGGGCCGGCCAGGGTGACCTGCCGGCCGTCCTCGTCCCCCGGGACCTCGACGGAGACGGGCAGCAGGCGGCCGAGGCCGGACATGCCGCCGAACACGTTGATGCCCGCGTCCAGGACGGCGAAGGTGTGGCCGCGCCCGGTCTTGATGTTGCTCACCGCGGTGACGAGGTGGCCGCTGTCACCGACGAGGTAGCGGCCGGACTCCACGGCGATCCGCGGCAGGCCCTGCCGCCACCGGGGGAAGAACACGTCCAGGGCGGCGGCGAGTTCACCGCGCAGCTTGGGGTAGGCGGCGCGGTCGCCGGTGCGGCCGTAGGGCACGGAGAAGCCCCCGCCGATGTCCAGGACGCGCAGGTGCACCCCCAGCTCGTCCTGGATGCGGGCGGCGGTCTCCAGCGTGTGCCGGAACTCCGCCAGCAGGCTCTCCTCGTCGCGGGCGTTGCTCTGCGAGAACAGGTGCAGTCCCTCGACGGACGTGCCGGGCACGGAGGTCAGCGCCGCGGCGGTCTCGGGGACGGTCTCGCTGTCGATGCCGAACTGGGTGGGCTTGCCGGTCATGCGCACCCCGCTGGCGGCGCTCGCCGTCACGCTGTTGATGCGCAGCAGGCAGCGGGCGGTGGTGCCGTGGGCGCGGGCGGCGCGGCCGATGTGCTCCAGGTCGGTGAGGGACTCCGCGGAGAACAGGCCCACGCCGCTGCGGACGGCCTGGTCGAGTTCGCCCGCCGTCTTGCCGGGGCCGGTGTAGAGGATGTCCGGGCCCCGGTAGCCGGCCTCCAGGGCGGCGGCCAGCTCGCCGGTGGAGCTGATCTCCGCCTTGCAGGCGGGCCCGTCGCCGGTGCGCAGGGCACGGACCAGGTCGGGGTGGGGGTTGGCCTTGAAGGCGTAGTAGACCTCCACGCCCTCCGGCAGGAAGCCGAACAGGTCGCGGCGGGCGGCGCGCACCCGGGCCAGGTCGTAGACGTACAGCGGGGTGCCGTAGCGTTCGGCGAGGTCGCGGTGGTGGGGGCTGACGGTCACGGGCGCTCTCCGTCGATCAGGGCGGCCAGTTCCCGCCGGGCGTTCTTGCCGTGCAGGGTGAGCGGGAACTCGGCCAGGACTCGGCACCGGGCGGGCATCTTCGCGGTCTCCAGGCGCTCCATCAGTTCCCGTACGACCGTGCGTTCGTCGAGGTCGCTCTCCACGAACAGGGTCAGGTCGTGGCGGTCGTCCGGGGGGAGCGCGGCGGCGGCCCGCACACCGGGGATGTCCAGGGCCGCGGTCTCGATCTCCACGGTGCTCATGCGGAAGCCCTTGCGCTTGAACATGTCGTCACGGCGGCCCTGGAAGTAGAGGTAGCCGTCCTCGTCGAGGTGTCCGTAGTCGCCGGTGTGCAGCCGGGTGACGGCCGGGTCGTCGGGGTCGGGGCGGAAACTGCGGGCGGTGGCCTCGGGGTTGCGCCAGTAGCCGCGCATCACGTGCGGGCCGATGGCGACGATCTCACCGACGGTGCCCGGCGGCAGTGGCTCGCCGTCGGGCCCGCAGATCAGCACACGGGTGCCGGGCAGGGCCCGTCCGACGCTGTGCGGCCGCTCGTGCTCCTCCTTGGGCGGCATGACGGTGATCCGTTTGGCCTCCGTCTGCCCGTACTGGCGCACCACGCGGGCGCCGGGGAACAGGGCGCGCAGGGCGTCGGCGGTGGCGGCGGGCAGGGCGGCGCCGGTGTTGGTGAACATGCGCACGGGCGGCCGCTGGTCGGGGTGGCGCCGGGCCAGTGAGACGATCATCGAGGCGTAGGAGGGGACGAGCGGCACCACGGTCGTACCCGTCTCCTGCATGCGGCGCAGCAGGGTGAAGTCCGAGTCGCCGTCGGCGAGGACGATCTCGCAGCGGGCGATGCAGGTCATCAGGACCTTGTACAGGCCGTAGTCCCAGGACATCGGGAAACGGCAGAACACGACGTCGTCGGAGCGGTAGCCCAGGGCCCGGACCAGCGCGGTGGAGGCGAACACCACGGCGTCGTGCGGGCAGGCCACGGCCTTGGGCGCGGCGGTGCTGCCGGAGGTGTAGATGAGGGTGGCCAGGTCGTCGTAGGACACCTCCGGCGACGCGGTCGCGTCCGGGCCGGGCTCGCGTGCCGCCGCCTCGGCGAGGACGTCGGCGATGTCGTGGACCGGGGCGTCGGTGAGGGAGCGCAGGCGGTGGACGCCCTCGGTGTCGGTCAGGACGAGGGCGGGATCGGCGTCGGCGACGACGGACCGCAGGTGGAACGGCTTCATGGCCGGGTGCACCGGCACGAAGACCGCCCCGCGCCGCACCGTGGCGTAGAAGAGCGCCGCCAGCGGCCGGCCGGTGGGCAGCTGGAGCAGGACGCGGTCACCGCGGCCCACGCCACGGGCCGCCAGCCATGCGGCCAGCCGTGCGGCCCGGTCCGCCAGTTGGGCGTAGGTCCAGGCGCCGGTCGCATCCCGTACGGCCGGGCGGTGCGGGGTCTCGGCCACGGCCTCGTCCAGAAGGCCGTGCACCGTCTGGCCGCCGGCCGCGGGGGGCGCGGTGTGTCGTTCGATCAGGTCCTGTGGGGTTGCCAATGCTCCGCTCTCCGTTCTCCGGCCCGGGTTCTCCGGCCCGGCGGGCCTGTGGGCGGGGGCGGGGGCGGACGCGGCCGGGCTCGCGCGCTCCGGCCGGGCCGGCGCGGCGTGCGGGCCGTGCGGGCCGTGCAGACCGCGTGGGCCGTGCGGGCCGTGCGGGCCGGGTGCGTGCCGCGGGCCGCGGAACCGCCCCTGGGGTGCGCACCAAGAACACCACCGGCCCCTGACGTTCGGCTCACCGGCGGCTACCGGGTCACTAGCGACGCAGGTCGGCGGCCGTGCCCGGCCCGCCCGGTAGCCGGCGACAACCGAATCGTTAGGACGGGCTGCTGTGCTGGTCACCGACGCCGGATCCCGCAGAAAGGGCGGTTGCTCCGCATGACGACCACCGAAGACGTCCTGGCCTGCATCACCCGCCGGGTCGGGAACCAACCGATGAGCGAGACCAGCGAGTTGACGGCCCTGGGTGTCGACTCCCTGCTGCTGCTGCGCATCATCACCGACCTGGCGGCGGACGAGACGCAGGAGATCGAGCCGCACGAGCTGGCACGGCTGGTCACCGTCGGCGACCTGACGGAGTTCGTCGGCCGGTGGAACGGCGGGCCGCGCCCGTGACCGCCCTCGACCTGCCGCAGGAGACGTCCGCGATGCGCCCCGACGAGCACGGTGACGTGCTCCCCCTGACCGACTCCCAGCGCAGCCTGCTGTTCATCCAGGAGGCCGCCGCCCGCAAGGACCTGTACAACAACAGCTTCCGCATCGTCTTCGACGGGGCGCTGGACGCCGACGCCATGCGCACCGCCCTGGAGCGGCTGGTGCTGGTGCAGCCGGCGCTGCGCACCGAGTTCCAGGCCGGCCCGGACGGCCCCGTCGCCCGCATCGCGCAGGAGGTCGCGCTGCCCTGGGAGGCCGTCGGGCACGACGGCGGCGCGGTGCCGTGGGAGACCTGGCTGGAGGAGCAGACCGAGGAGTTCGTGCGGCTGCCGCTGGACCTGGCCCGCGCCCCGCTGTGCCGGTTCCGGCTGCTGACGTCCGCGCCGGGCGCGCCCGCCCGGTCCGCCCTGCTGGCGACGGTGCACCACACCGTCAGCGACGGGGTGTCGGTACGGGTCCTCGTCGACGAGATCAGCGCCGGGTACCGGCAGGCCCTGGGCCGCACGGCCGCCGACGGCGACGAGGACCCGGCGGCACTGGCCCGGGCGCGCGAGCGCACGCTGCGCGCGGAGCTCGCGGCGCAGTGCGCGGCGGCGCAGGCGGCGGTGGCCGCCGGGGAGGCCGACGCGCTCGCCGAACCGCTGGCCGGCGTGGCCCCCACCACGCTGTACCCGGTGCCCGGCCGGCCGCAGGACACCGCCCACCGGGCCGAGCGGCTGCGCGTGCTGCTCGACCGGCCGGAGCGGGCGCGCGTCGAGCGGGCGGCCCGGGACCTGGGCACCACGCCGTACGAGCTGCTGCTGGCCTGCTACGCGCTGCTGCTCGGCGACTACGCCGGCACCGGGGACGTCCTGGTGGGCAGCCCGTTCGCCACCCGCCGCACGGTGGCCTCGCACCAGCTGTGCGGGTTCTTCGTCAACACGCTGCCCATGGCGCTGCCCGCCCGCGACGTGCCGTTCGAGGCACACTGCCGCGAGGTGTCGACGACGGTGCGCGAGACCCGCGCCCGGCAGTCGGTGCCGTTCGACGCCCTGGTGACGCGGCTGGCCCCGGAGCGCTCCAGCAACCGCAACCCGGTCTTCCAGTGCATGTTCGCCATGCAGGACGAACTGCGCACCCGGGTGGCGCTGATGCCGTGGATCGAGGGGCGCGTCGAGATCCTGGAGAACGGCTCGGCCAAGTTCGACCTCTGGCTGGGCGCGACGGCGGTCGAGGACGGCCTGCGGATCGAGCTGGACTACGACCGGGACCTGCTGCCCACGTCCTACGCGCAGCGCTTCCTGGCCGAGTACCGGGAGCTGCTGCTGCGCGCCGTCGAGGCGCCCTCGGCGGGCACCGCGAGCCTGCTGGCCGGGCTGAGCGCGCGGCGCGGCACGGTCGCGCGCGCCCTGCGGCGGGGCGCCGACGGCCGGACCGACGCGCCGGGCGGTCTGCTCGGCCTGGTGCGCGAGGCCGCGCACCGCCACCCCGGCGCCGTCGCCGTGCGGCAGCCGGGCGGCGCCGAGGTGACCTACGCGGAGCTGCTGCGGCGCACCGAGCGGGCCGCCACCGGGCTCGCCGGGCGCGGTGTGGGCCGCGGCGACACCGTGGCGGTCGTCCCGGGCGACCTGGTGGAGACGGTGGTGGCGATGCTCGCCGTGCTGTGGCGCGGGGCGGCCTATCTGCCGCTGGACACCTCGCTGCCCGCCGAACGGCTGGCCTACATGATCGAGCAGTCCGGGTGCCGGTTCGCGGTCGGCGACCGGGACGCGGTGCCGGACGGGCCGCCGCGCGCCACCCCGGCGCAGCTGGAGGCCGAGGCCGGCACGGCGCAGGGGCCGGACGCGGCGGACGGCACGGACCCCGTGTACATCATGTTCACCTCCGGCTCGACCGGCCGCCCCAAGGGCGTGCACATGGGACAGGGCCCCCTGGTGAACCTGCTGCACTGGCAGCTGCGCGAGCTGCGGATGGGCCCGGGCAGCCGGTTCCTGCAGTACGCGCCCCTCGGCTTCGACGTCTCCTACCAGGAGATCTTCCCCACCCTCGCCTGCGGCGGGACGGTGGTCGGACTCGGCGCGCTGGACCGCAGGGACCTGACGGCCGTGGCCCGGCTCGCCGAGCAGGAGGAACTGACCCACGTCTACCTGCCGGTCGCGGTGGCCGGCGCGTTCGCCGGCGCGGTCGAGGAGGCCGGGCTGGCCCTGCCCACCGTGCGGCACGTCTGCGTCTCCGGGGAGCAGCTGAACCTGGACGAGCGGCTGCGGCGGCTGCTGGCCCGGGACACCGGACGCGAACTGGTCAACCTCTACGGCCCGACCGAGACCACCGCGGTCACCTGGCACGTGGTGCGCGGCGACGAGCTGCCCGCCCACGACCACGTCCCCGTGGGCCGTCCGGTGCCGGGCGTGGACGCCTACCTGCTCGCCCCCGACGGCCGCGACGTGCCGCCGGGCGCGGTGGGCGAGCTCTACCTGGGCGGGGTGTGCCCGGCGGTGGGCTACGTCAACGACCCCGAGCGCACCGCGGCGGCGTTCCTGCCGGCGCCGGACGCGCCGCCCGGCTCCACCGCCCGCGTCTACCGCACCGGCGACCTGGCCCTGCTCGCGGAGGACGGCGCCCTGGTGTTCCTCGGCCGCCGCGACGCGCAGGTCAAGGTGCGCGGGCACCGGGTGGAGCTGGGCGAGCTGGAGTCCGCGGCGGAGCGCCTGCCCGAGGTGGGCGAGGCCGTGGCGGCGGTGACCGGCACCGGCGAACAGGCCGCCCTGTGCCTGTTCCTGCGCCCGGCCGGCGAGGCACAGCCCCAGGAGCCGGCCGTCCGGGCCCACCTGGAGCAGATCCTGCCCTCCTACATGCTTCCGCGGCACGTGCGGCTGATCGACGCGGTGCCGCTGACACCGAACGGCAAGGTCGACCGCACCGCCCTGACGACCGCGCTCCAGGCGGGCCGGCTGCGTGCCGCCCAGCCGGCCGGGGCGGCGTCCGGCTGGGAGCCGACCGGGACCGAGCGCATGATCCGCGATCTGTGGACGACGCTGCTCGGCAGCGCGCCGAGCGGCCCCGACGAGTCCTTCTTCGCCCTGGGCGGCAACTCCTTCGACGTGCTGAAGCTGATCGCGGCGCTGCGTGAGACCACGAGCCGGCCCCCCACGGTCGGCGACTTCTTCCGCCGGCCGACCGTCCGGGCGCTCGCCGCCCACGTGGACGGGGGTGCCTGAGCGATGGCAGGAGGGACGGACATGACGACGACCCTGGACGCGATCGAGGAGCGGGGCCGGCGCACCCCGGACCGTACGGCGGTGATCTGCGCCGACGCCCGGCTCAGCTACCGCGGGCTGTGGGACGGCGCGCGGGCCGTGGCGCGGGCGCTGGCCGCGCGGGGCCCGGCCCGGGGCTCCGTGGTGGGGGTGCTGGGCCCGGGCAACGAGCACTTCATGACCGCCGTCCTCGGCTGCTGGCTGGCCGGGGCGTCCTGGACGCCGCTGGACCCGGCGTGGCCCGAGGAGCGGCAGCGGCACGTGCTCGCGGACACCGGCGCGCCGCTGGTCCTGGCCACCGACGGGCCGGCCGCCCCGGCCTCCTTGCACGGGGCCCCGGTCCTGTCCGTGGCCGAGGCGGCCGCGTCCGGCGCACCGGACGACGGCCCGCTGCCCGGCCGCCCCGGCCCCGACGACCAGGCGTACGTGATCTACACCTCCGGTTCGACGGGCGCCCCGAAGGGCGTGTGCGTGGACCATGGCGCCCTGGCGGCGCACCTGGCCGGCGCGGTGGAGGCGTACGAACTCGCCGACGACGACGTGCTGCTCTCCTTCTCGGCGCCCGCCTTCGACGCCACCGTCATGGAGATGTGGGCGGGCCTGGTGGCCGGGGGCACCGTGCTGCTGCGCGGTTCCGCGCTGTGGACCGGCCCGCAGCTGTTCGCCCGGGTCCACGAGCACGGTGTCACCTACGTGGGCTGCACCACCGCCTACTTCGAGACGTTCTTCGGCGAGGAGCTGACGGCGCGTGAGGTGGAGCTGCTGAGCGGGCTGCGCGCCGTCTTCTTCGGCGGGGAGGCGCCCAGCGCCGCCGTGGTGCGGCGGTGGGCGTCCGGACCGCTGGGCCATGTGCCGCTGTGCAACGGCTACGGCCCCACCGAGGCGGTGATCGCCGCCACCCGCTACTGGATCCGGCAGGGCTGGGACGGCGGCGACCAGGTGCCCATCGGCACCTGTGTGCCGGGCCACGAGGCCGTGGTGCTGGACGCCGAGGGCCGCGAGGTGCCCCCCGGCGCCAGCGGCGAGCTGTACCTGGGCGGCAGGTGCGTGGCGCGCGGCTACCTCAACCGCCCGGACCTGACGGCCCAGCGCTTCGTACGGCTTCCGGGACGCGAGGGCGTGTACTACCGCACGGGCGACCTGGTCTCCCGGAACGGCGAGGACCTGGTGTTCGTGGGGCGCGTCGACCGGCAGGTGAAGATCCGCGGCTTCCGGATCGAACCGGAGGAGATCGAGGTGGTGCTGCGCGGCCTGGAGGAGGTGCGCGGCGCGGTGGTCGGCGTCGGCAGGGGTCCCGGCGGCCGGGACCGGCTGGAGGCGCACGTCGTGCCGGAGGACCGCGCGGCACAGGCGGACGTCTTCACCGCCCGGGTGCGCCAGGCGCTGCGCGAACGGCTGCCCGCCTACATGGTCCCCGAAGTGATCAGGGTCCTGGACGAGTTGCCGCTCGGCGCGACCGGCAAGGTCGACCGGGCGAAGGTGCTGGCGCGGACGGGGGGAGCATGAGCACCGCCACCACGGCGGCCCCGGCCGGCGGCTCCGTGGCCGGCGCCGGCTCCCTGGCCCTGGTCAGCGGCGGCACCCGGGGCATCGGACGCGCCCTGTCCGAGCGCCTGGCCCGCCGCGGCCACCGGGTGGTCGCCCTGTACGTCGCCGACGAGAAGGCCGCCCGCGCCACCGAGGCCGACCTCGGCCCCGCCGTCCGGGCCGTCCGCGCCGACGTCACCGACGCCGGCGCCGTGGCCGCCGCCGTGGCGGACGCCGTGGAGCGCTACGGACCGCCGAGGGTCGTGGTCAACAACGCGGGCGTCAACATCGACAAGCCCTTCCTGCGGAGCACCCCCGACGAGTGGCACACGGTGATCGGCACCAGCCTCTTCGGCGCCCTGAACCTCACCCACGCGTGCGCCCCGCACATGCTGGACGAGCCCGGCGGCAGCATCGTCAACATCGGCGCGACGACCGGCCTGCGCCCCCGCACGGACGGGGCCGCCTACTGCGCCGCCAAGGCGGCCCTGCTGCACCTCACCAAGTGCCTGGCCCTGGAACTGGCGCCGAAGGTCCGGGTCAACTGCCTCATCCCCGGCTTCACCTGGACCGACGAGGTCGTCACCCGGTTCCGCCTGGACGACGACGCGGCACGCGAGGCCGTGCTGCGCCAGATCCCGCAAGGACGAATCGCCTCCACCGCCGAGATCGCCGACGCCCTGGAGTTCCTCGTGGACTCCCGCAGTTCGTACATCACCGGGCAGAAGCTGATCGTCGACGGCGGCCAATTCATGTGGTAGGGAGTCATGATCGAAGAAGCCGCCCGAGCGGCACGCGAGGCCAGCGTGCTGGCGCCCCCCGTCGGCGCCCCGGCCTATCAGGAGTACTGCCTGCGCCTGGCGGACCAGTTGCGCGCCCGCTGGTCCCGGATCCGCAAGGCCAACGAGGAGGACGTCGCCGCCGCCGAGCGCCGCGGCCTGCCGCCCACGCTGGTGGACCGGCTCCGCCTGGGCGACACTCACCTGGAGGTGCTGACCCGGCTGACCGAGCAGGTGCACGAGGCGCTGCCGCACGTCACCGCCCCGGGCCCGGAGAGCCCGATCGGCGCCTGGGGCAGCCGCCGGCAGGTGCGCAAGCCCCTGGGCGTCGTCCTCATGGTGTACGAGGCCCGGCCGACGGCCACCGTCGAGGGCGCCCTGCTGTGCGTCGCCACCGGCAACGCCGTGCTGCTGCGCGGCGGCAAGGAGATCGCGGCGACCAACGCCGAACTGGGCGGGGCGATCCGCGCCGCCTGCGCACAGGCCGGGCTGCCCGAGGCGCTGGCCACGGTGCTGGACGACCCGGACCGCTCCCAGCTGCGCTGGCTCCTGGCCCGGCCGGACGTCGTGGACATCCTCGTCCCGCGGGGCGGGCCGTCGCTCGTCGACTACTGCCGCACCGCGAGTTCCATACCGGTCATCGCCAGCGGCGGCGGGGTCAACCACCTGTTCGTGCACGCCAGCGCCGACCTGCCGCTGGCCGCGTCGATCGCCCTCAACAGCAAGATGACCGAGCCGACCGCCTGCAACGCCCTGGAACTGGTCCTGGTCGAGCGCGCCGTGGCGGGCGAGTTCACGGCACACCTGCGCGAGGCGGCCCGCCGCTGGGAGGGGCCGGTGACGCTGCGCACCGACCCGGCCCTGCCGCCCCCGGCCGACCCGCGGGGCGCGGCCGCCGACGGCCTGCGCGAAGAGCCGCTGGCCGAGCACGACTTCGGCCGCGAGGTGCTGGAGCCCGCGATCGGCGTCCACGTCGTCGACGGCCTGGACGCGGCGGTGGCCCATGTGCGCCGCCACGGCTCCGGGCACACCGAGGGCATCGTCGCCACCGACGAGGCGGCCGTGGCGGCCTACACCAGCGCGGTGGACGCCGCCGCGCTGATCGTCAACGGCTCCCTGCGCCTGCACGACGGCCCGACCATGGGTCTGGGCCCCGAACTGTCCATCTCCACCGGCCGGCTGCACGTGCGCGGCCCGGTCGCCCTCGGCTCGCTGCTGACCACCCAGTGGGTGGTCCAGGCCCGGGGCACCCTGCGCACCTGACCGCCTGCGCCGCTCCCCCGACGCACTCCCTCCTCCATCCGGCCCGCGCACCGTCCCGGGCCGAGAAGGGCTCATCCCACATGTCCAGCGAACCGCCCGTGTCCGTCGCACCGCCCCTCTCCTCCGCACCGGAGCGCGACCGCATCGCCGCCGCCGTGCGACGCCTGGTCGTCACCGAGTCCCGGCTCTCCGTGGACCCCGCCACGATCGCCGAGGACGAACCGCTCAACGGCCCCCTGCTGAAGGTCAACTCCCTGGGCTTCCTGGGCATGCTCATCCGCCTGGAGGACGACCTCGGGCTGGCCCTGCCCGACGACCTGTTCGTGGGCCGCAGCTTCGCCACCGTGCGCGACCTGATCGACCTGGTCGCCACCGCCGCGGAGACCGAGCGATGAGCGCGCCCGTCACCGAGCGCGTCACCGCGCGTCCGGCCGCCCCCGCCGCCCGGGTGCCGGCGCGCTGGCGCAGCGTCCTGCCGCACCTGGACACCGAGCTGCCCGCCGACCTGCCGCCGGAGAACCCCGCGTCCGGCTCCGGCATCCACATCAACCTGCCGATGGAGCTGATGCGGCAGAGCCTGCAGCCCAGGGAGTTCTGGGACATCCCGCAGGAAGTGGCCGAGGCCTACCGCTCGTTCCGGCCCACACCGCTGTGGCGGGCCCGCGGCTTCGAGCGGGCGGTCGGCGCCCGCGTCCCGGTCTGGGTCAAGTACGAGGGCGGGAACATCTCCGGCAGCCACAAGCTGAACACGGCGCTCGCCCAGGCCTACTACTACAAGCGGGCCGGGGTGAGCGAGCTGGTCACCGGCACCGGCGCCGGCCAGTGGGGCACGGCGATGGCCGCGGCCTGCGCGATGTTCGGCCTGCGCTGCACGGTCTTCATGGTCGGCTCCAGCCTGGCCAAGAAGCCCTACCGGGGTGTGCTGATGCGGATGCTCGGCGCGCAGGTGCACGCCAGCCCCAGCGACCTGACCTCGGTGGCCGCCGCCGACGACGGCAGCCAGGGCAACAGCCTCTCGCTCGCCATCGGCGAGGCCGTCGAGTACGCCCAGACGCACGACGGCGCCGCGTTCTGCATCGGCAGCGGCGAGACGTACAGCATCCTGCACCAGTCGGTCATCGGCCTGGAGAGCGAGGAGCAGCTCGCCGCCGCGGGCACCTCGGTGGACGCCGTGGTGGGCGCGGTCGGTGCCGGCTCCAACTTCGGCGGCATCGCCCTGCCGTTCCTCGCCTCCGCCCGGGCGGCCGGCGCCCGGCCGCCGCGCCTGGTGGCGGCCGAGTCCGCCGCCTCGCCCAAGCTGAGCCGGGGCGTGTACGCGTACGACAAGACCGACGCGACGGGCACCGGCCCCCGCGAGGCGATGTACACCATCGGCAGCGACTACCGCATCCCCGACTCCCATTCCGGCGGGCTGCGCTACCACGGCGCCGCCAAGCTCGTCTCGGCGCTGCGGCACTCCGGTGACGTGGAGGCGGTGGCCGTCGGACAGGTGGAGGCCCTGGAGGCGGGCCGCCGGTTCACGCTGTCGGAGGCGGTGCTGCCCGCCCCCGAGTCGGGGCACGCGCTGGCCGTGGCGGCCCGGCTCGCCAGTGGGGACGAGGCCGACGGCCTTCCCCAGGGTGTGCTGGTCTGCCTGAGCGGCCACGGCTACCTCGACCTCGGCGCCTACCAGCAGCTGCTGGCCGGTGAGCTGGCGGACAGCGCGCCCGACCCCGCGGGACTGCGGGAGGCGGTGCGCGGCCTGACCCGCATCGGCGACGGGCCGGACACGGCCGGGGCGACGGGAGGCACGGCGTGACCGTCCTCGTTTCCCAGGAGGGCGCGCAGGCGGCCGGGCCGCGCGCGCTGGAGGCGCCGCAGGTGCGGGCCGCGCTGCTCGACTGCCTCCAGGCCAACCTCGCCGTGCTGGCCGACCGCCACCACGGCCCGGACACCCATCTGCGCCTGGGCGCCGTGCTGCGCTTCGCCCCGGCACCGCGCGGGCCCGGCGGCCTGCCCACCGTCGAGCCCACCGTCGAGGACCAGCTCGCCGCGGCCGGGGAACTGCTCGGCCTGGCCGTCCGCGAACACGCCACGCGCCTGCCCGGCACGGCGCCGGGCGAGCCGACGGAGCCGTCGTACGTCGTCGCGGACGCCTTCCACCTGCCGTGGGTGCCCTACCACGGGCACAAGCACGTCGAGCACAGCTTCCTCGTCGAGCCGGGCGCCGACGGCGTGACGGTGACCGACGCCTACCACAACGACACCGCGTGGGGCCGGGCCCGCCCGCTGCGCCTGTCCTACCGCCGCGACCGACTGGACGCCCTGCTCGCGGCGCTGCCGGAGGAGACCGTCACCGTACGGCTGTCCGCGCGCCCGCCGGGGCCCGCCCCGGCGCCGGTGCACACGCCCGCCGACGAGGCGGTGATCGACGCCTACCTGCGGGCCTACGCCGACCACGAGGACCGCGTCCTCGCCCTGGAGCGGTTCACGCTGGAGACCTGGCTGCTGGCCCGCGCCCGGCACCTGCACGCCGCGTACGCCGCCCACCTGGCCGGTGGTCCGCAGGACGAGGCGGTGCGCGCGCACCTGGCGCGGTGGGACGGCGTGGTCGAGCACACCTACCTCGCCTACCGCCGGGTGGCGCGCGGACGGGCGGAACCGGCCGGGGTGTTCGAACGGGCCGGCGAGGCGCTGCGTGCGGACGCCACCGTGTTCGGCGGGCACCGTCCGCGGAGCCTGGAGGACGAGGTGCGCGCCGTCGTCGCGCAGGTGCTGCAGGTCTGCGAGGACGCCCTGGTCGTCGGGACCGGCGGCTTCGACGGGGACCTCAGCGGGCTCGCGGAGTTCGGTTCGATGCGCATGGTCGAGGTCGTGGAACGGCTGGAGCAGCGCTTCGCCGTCGAGTTCGCCCCCGAGGACCTGGTGCCGGAGAACCTGCACCGCGTGGACGACCTGTGCGCCCTGATCCGCCGCTCGCCCTCCGCCCGCTGACCACCCCCTTTCCCGCCTTCCCCCTTCCTCCTCCTTACTTCCTCCTCCCAGAAAGGCACTGATCACGATGGACGCACGCTTCGTCGAGACGCTCACGCCATTCCTGCCGTTCCTGCACGGCGAGACGATCACCGAGGACACGCCCCTGCGCACCTACGGGCTGGACTCCATGCAGGCCATCGAGCTGATGTTCGCGCTGGAGGACAGCCTCGGCGTCTCCCTGCCCGACGAGGCCCTGGTCGAGGAGACCTTCGCCACGGCCGGCAGCCTGTGGCGGGCCACGCAGGCCGCGCAGGGCACGGACGCGGTCACGGCCACGGCGGAGTCGGTGTGAGCGCCCCCGCGCCGGCCGTGTCCGGGCCGGCCGCCCCCGCGTCCGCGCTGTCCGCGTCGCTGCGCGCCGAGGTCGACCAGGTGGCCGCCCTGGCCGCCCGGCACGCCGCGCACTGCGACGAGCGGGCCGAGTTCCCCCTCGCCGTGCTCGACGCCCTGCGGCCCCGGCTGCTCGGGCTGCTGGTGCCCGCCCGGCACGGGGGCCCCGGCGGCAGCGTCGACGACCTGATCGACGTCACCATGGAGCTGGGCCGCGCCGACATGTCCACGGCCATGGTGTTCGCCATGCACTGCCAGCAGGTCGCCGCGATCGCCGGGCACGCCGGCCCGCGCCTGGCCGCGGAGCTGCTGCCGGAGATCGCCGCCGGACGGATGTACCTCGCCTCGGTCACCACCGAGGCCGACAAGGGCGGCCACCTGCTCTCGGCGCGGGCCGAACTCGGCGCGCGGGACGGCTGGCTGGAGATCGACCGGTTCGCCCCCGTGGTGACCGGCGGGATGCACGCCGACGGCTACCTCATCACCATGCGCAGCCCGCAGGCCCGCTCCGACGGCGAGGTCTCCCTCGTCTTCGCCCACCGCGACCAGCTGGAGGTGGCGCAGCGCGGCACCTGGAACCCCCTGGGCATGCGCGCCAGCCACAGCACCGCGCTCCAGCTGACCGGCCGGGTCCCCGAGGACCAGGTGGTCGGGGAGCACGGCGCCTTCCGGCGGATCGCGATGAACACCTTCGGCCCACTGGCCCACCTGGGCTGGTCGGCGGCGTGGCTGGGCACCGCGAGCGGCGCCCTGTCACGGGTGGTGGCGGAGCTGCGCGGCGGCCCCGGCCGCCGCCGCTCCGGCCTCTCCTCCGAGCTGCTGCTCACCCGGCTCTCCACGGCGCGGCAGCGCCTGGACACGGTGCACGCGATGCTGCGGCACACCGCCGGCGCGGTCCGCCGGGCCGTGGAGGAGGACGCGGACCTGTCGCACCCCCGCCACCAGCTGCTGGTCAACGCCCTGAAGCTGACCGCCTCCGAGCAGTGCCACCGGGCGGTGGACGACCTGGTGACCGCGCTCGGCATGCGGCACGGCTACCTCAAGGACTCCCCCACCGGCCTCGAACGCGCCCTGCGCGACCTGCGGTCGGCCGCACTCAACTACAGCAACGACCGCCTCCACCTGGCCGACGGCCGGCTCACCCTGCTCGACCAGGAGGTGCGCTATGCCTGAGGCGCCCGGCGTCCTGCCGCCCGGCCGGGACGCCCGGGAGGTACTGGCGGGGCTGGCCCGTACGGGCCTGCTCGGCCGGCTGTACCCCGCCGGCCCCGCCGGGGAGATCGACGCGGTGCTGCTGCGGCGCCTGCTGGGCGCCGCCGACGCACGGGGCCCGCAGGGGCTGGTGCTGTCGCTGCTCGTCCAGCTGGCCACGGCGCTGCCGCTGCTGGCGCAGACCGCGTCGTCGCCGGTGGCGGAGAAGGTGCTGCGCGCCGCGTCCGAGGGGCAGGCCCTGCTGGCGCTGGCGGCCACCGACGAGCAGGCCGGCTCGGACCTCGCCGGCCTGGCCACCCGCGTGGACCTGACGGCGGCGGACGGCGACGGCGGCACGGTCGTCCTCGACGGCGTGAAGCGCTGGGTGACCTCGGCCACCACCGCCGACCACGCCCTGGTCCTCGCCCGGCACCGCCCCGGCCGTCACTTCACCAGCTTCACCTGGCTGCTCGTCCCGCTCGACGCCCCGGGCGTGACGGTCCGCCCGGCCGACACCCCGCTGTTCGCCGGGTCCGGCGTCGGCCACGTCACCTTCTCCGGGTGCCGGCTGGACCGCGGCCACCTGCTGGGGCGGCCCGGCCACGGCCTGGCCCTGTTCGCCCGGAGCATCGCCGTCGAGCGGCTCGCCTCGGCCGCCTGGGGCACCGAACTGTGCCGCCGGGTGCTCGCGGACACCGCCGCCCGGCTCGCCGGGCGCACCCTCGACGGCACCCCGCTCGACCGCCACCCCGCCGTACGGCAGCGGCTCGCGGAGTGCGCCGTGCGGGTCAGCGCACTGGACGCGCTGTGGACGGCCTCGCGCGAGCGGATCACCGGCGAGCGGGACGCCACCGCCGCCGCGGTCCTCAAGGCGGCCTCCGGTGCCACGGTGGACCACGTCCTGTCGGCCTGTGCCCACCTGTGGGGCGCGGACGGGTTCTCCACCGGCGGTATCCAGCAACTGCGCGCCGAGGCCGCCCTGTTCGGCATCGGCGGGGGCGCGACCGAGGTGGTCCTGGACACCGTGGCCGACCGGCTGGTGCCGCTGGTGGAAGGGCTGGCCGTATGACCGGCACCGCGGTGCGCCCCGCTCCCCCGCGGGCCGTACGGACCCGGGGGCGGCTGCTGACCGAGGCGGCGCCCGGGGTGTGGGTGGCGCTCGCCGACGGCTGCCCGCCCCGGGGCCACCTCACCGAACGGGACCTGGCCGACGCCGCCGCGCTGCCCCCGCGCCGCGCCGCCGAACGCCTCGCGGCCCGGCGGGCGCTGCGCGGGCTGCTCGCCGCCCGCTTCCCCGAGGCACAGGACGCCGAGGTGGTCTACTCCGCGCACGGCCGCCCCGCCCTCGCCGGCCGGCCCGCCATCGGTATCAGCGTCAGCCACGACGGCGACGCCGTCGCCGCCTGCGCGGCCTTCGGCCACGCGGTCGGGCTGGACGTGCAGCACCCGCCGCCGTCCGTGGCGGACGCCCTGCTGCGCCGCTGCGCCCACCGGCGCGCGGACGCGCTGATCCGGCTCCCGCAGCGGCTGCGCGCCCGGGAGTTCGCCTGGCTGTGGACCGTGCAGGAGGCGTGCGTGAAGGCGGCGGGCACCGGCCTGGCCGGCCGGCCGTGGGCCATCGACGTCCCGCTGCCCGCCACCCGCGGCACCTGGGGCCCCTACCACTGGACCAGCCTGCGCGGCCGGACGACCGTCCCGCTGAGCATCGCCTACACCGCCCTTCCGGACCCGACTTCCGCACCGGAGACGCCATGACCACCGAAGCCGCCGCGCCGGAGCTGAGCTGCTACACGGCCGCGCTGCTGCCCTACCTGGAGACGGAACGCCCGGCGGTGCACGCCGAGTTCGCCGCCGCGATACGCCTGGCCGTGCGCACGGACCCCGCCGAGGGCGGCATGGCCTTCTCCCACCACGCCCGGATCGACGTCGACGCCCACGGCACCGGCCTCGTCCACCGCTCGGCCGCCGGCTGGGAGGCGGCGCGGGCGGCACTGGCCGGGGAGGCCGGCCGCCGCGGCCGGGTGATCGCCGTGGGCAATACCCGGTACCTGCCCTGGTCCCCCGCGTACGGCGGGGCCGAGACCCCGCACTGGCTGCTCGTCGAAGCCCTGACGGACGGCCGCTGGGCGGTGCGCGACCCGTTCCAGGCCCTGACGCCGCACGGCGCCCACGACCCCTGGGCGGGCACCCTGACCGACGCCGAGCTGCGCGCCGCCCTGACGCCGCCGGCCGCCCTGACCCCGCAGGCCGCCAACCGGGACCGCTACGCGCTCGGCGAGGAGGGCAGCCCGGCGAACGCCCGGGAGTACCGGTGGCTGGAACGCGCCGGCGCCGTGCGGCGCCCGGCCGGTGAGGGCCGCTGGGTGCACGGCGCCGCCGCCCTGCGCCACGTCGCCGAGCGGGTGTGCCACGACCCGTCGGCCCTGGCCGCGCACGCCGACGACCTGTGGACGGCGGCCCGTCACCAGCGCTACCGGCTCGGTGCGGCGGGCGCCGGGACACCGCGGGCCGTGGAACGGGCGGCGGCCGCCTGGGCGGAACTGCCGCGCGCGGCCCGCTTCGCGGCGGCCTCCGCCGCACGCGGCCGGCCCCGGCCGGCCGTGATCGAGAGGGCGTTCGCGGAACTCCTCGACGCCCTGCGGGACCTGGAGACGACGGACACCTCGCGGACGGAGGAGCTGAGCCATGAGCGCTGACGGCGTCACGCACACCCCGGCGGGGCTGTACGGCCGGTTCGCGGCCACCGCACGCCGCCACCCGGACGCGGTCGCCCTGGAGGTCGGGGGCGAGTCGTACACCTACCGGCGGCTGGAGTCGCTGGCCGGCCGGCTGGCCCGGCTGCTCCTCGACGCGCGCGGCGGCGCCGTGCCCCGGAGCGTGGGGCTGCTGGCCTCCCGCACCGTCACGGCGTACGCGGGCTACCTCGCGGTGCAGCGCCTGGGCGCCGTCGTCGTCCCGCTCAACCCGGCCTTCCCCGTGGCGCGCACCGCGGACATCGCCGCGCGGGCCCGTCTCGACCTGGTCCTGGCGCAGCCCGACCAGGCCGGGGCGGCGCTGCCGGTGCCGGTGATCACCCCGATCGCCGCCGGCGCACCGGACGCAGCGGCGGACCACCCGGCCCCGCCGGCCCGCCCGGTGCACCCGGACGACGTGTGCTACGTGCTGTTCACGTCCGGCTCCACCGGCGCCCCCAAGGGCGTTCCGGTGCAGCACCGCAGCATCGAGGCCTACCTCGACCACGTCGTCCCGCGCTACGGCCTGGGCGTGGGGTCGCGGCTGAGCCAGACCTTCGACCTCACCTTCGACCTGTCCGTCTTCGACCTGTTCGGGGCGTGGGCGTCCGGCGGCACCGTCGTGGTACCCGGCCCGCACGACCTGCTCGCCCCGGCCCGGTTCGTGGCCCGGGAGGGCATCACCCACTGGTTCTCCGTGCCGTCCGTCGTCTCGCTCGCCGCCCGGCTGCGGCAGCTCGGCCCGAACTCCATGCCGAAGCTGCGCTGGAGCCTGTTCTGCGGCGAGCCGCTCACCCATGCCCAGGCGGCGGCCTGGCAGGCGGCGGCACCGGCGTCCGTGCTGGAGAACCTGTACGGGCCGACGGAACTCACCCTGAGCTGCACCCAGTTCCGCCTGGACGACGCGGAGGGTCCGGCGCGGACGGGGGCGGTGGTGCCGATCGGCACGCTGTACCCGGGCCTCGACCACCTGGTGCTCGACGAGGACGGGCGCCCGGCCGCCGAGGGCGAGCTGTGCGTCCGCGGCGTCCAGCGGTTCCCCGGCTACCTCGACCCGGAGGACAACCGCGGCCGCTTCGTGCGGTACACGGACGGCACGGCCACCGTCGTGACGGACACGGCGCCCCCGGAGCCCGGCCTGTACTACCGCACCGGCGACCGGGTGCGCGTGAGCGAGGAGGGCCTCGTCCATCTGGGCCGTCTCGACCAGCAGGTCAAGATCCAGGGCTACCGGGTCGAACTCGGCGAGATCGAGGCGGCGTTGCGCGCCGCGCCCGGGGTGCGGGACGCCGTCGTCCTGGCGGTGCCGGGCACGGGCGGCCAGACCGCTCTGGCCGCCGCGTGCACCGGCGACGCCGTCGACCCCTCCGGGGTGCTGACCGCGCTGCGATCGCGGCTGCCCGCGTACATGGTCCCCGCCTCGCTCACGGTCCTGGAGACCCTGCCGCTGAACGCCAATGGCAAGATCGACCGTACGGTCCTGCGGCGCATCCTGCGGGCGCCCGGCGCCGCGAGCGGTGCCACGCGTCCGGACGCCCGCCCGGTGGAAGGAAGCAACCGATGACGCGCCCCGCAGGAAGCCCACCGATGCCCCGTCCGGCGGCCGTTCCCCGGTGACCGCCGGCAGGACCCCCGACGCCCCGTCCAGGAGGACGCCCCGATGCCCCGCCCGCCAGCGAGCCGCCCGATACCCCGTCAGGGCGGCCGTTCCCCGATGACCCGCCCGCCGGCAAGCCGCCCGACGCCCCGTCCGGAAGGAAGTCGCCGATGACCTCGCTCACCGCGGAGGCCTCCGCCGCGAGTCCCGTGCCCGAGGGGGCCGGCACGGTCGTGCCCGCCGAGTTCCGGGAGGCGATGACCCGCTTCGCCACCTGCGTGACGGTGATCACCGCCCAGGCGGGGACCCGTCCGGCGGGCTGCACCGCCACCGCGGTGTTCTCCCTCACCGACCGTCCGCCGACGCTGGTGGTGTCGCTCGCCTCGGGCAGCGGCACGCTGCGCGCCGTCCGGGCGGCGGGCTCCTTCGCGGTCAACGTGCTGTCGTGGCAGCAGCGTGCCCTCGCCGACCGGTTCGCACGACTGCCCGCCGAACTGCGGTTCGACCAGGTTCCCCACGACACGGTCCACGGCGCTCCGCTGCTGGACGGGACCGTGGCCGGTGTGGTGTGCCGGGTGGCGGACTGCGTGACCCTGGACGACCACGTCCTGGTCTCCGGCCGGGTCCTGCACACCCGCACGCGCGAGGACGTGGCGCCCCTGGTGCACTTCGCCCGCCGGCCCTCGCCCCTGGAGTTCCCGGTATGACCGCGACGCCCGCCCTCCCTCCCGCCGCCTCCGGCGCGGCAGAGCGCCCGCACCGGGTGAGCCGGCGCAACACCTGGCTGCTGACGGTCTTCACCGCCGTCACCAACCTCGCCGACGGCGTGACGAAACTGGTCATCCCGCTGATGGCCGCCCGCATCACCGACTCGCCCCTGGCGGTCTCCGCCGTCACCCTGTCGCTGACCCTGCCGTGGCTGCTCACCTCGCTGCACGTCGGCGTCCTCGTCGACCGCTTCGACCGGCGGCTGCTGCTGTGGCTCGCGGACGGGGCGCGGGCCCTGGCGGTGCTCGTCCTGATGGCCGCCGTGTCCGGGGGCGAGGCGGGCGTGCCGCTGCTGTTCGCCTGCGGCCTGGTGCTCGGCATCGCCGAGGTGGTGGCGCTCACCGCCGCGGCGTCCCTGGTGCCGGCCGCCGTGGCGGCGGGCCCCGGCCGGGAGCGGGCCAACGCGTGGATGGCGGGCGCGGAGACCGTCTGCAACCAGTTCGCCGGGCCCTTGGTGGGCGCGGCGCTGCTGGCCGCGGGCACGGCGGCGGCGCTCGGCGCGACGGCCGCCACCTATGTGCTGGGCACGCTGATCCTGCTCCCGCTCGTCCCCCTGGCGGGCCGGTTCCGGGCCGACGCCGGCCAGGGCGGCACGGTCCGCTCGGTGCACGGCGACATCCGGGCGGGCCTCGCCTTCCTGTGGGGCAACCGGGTGCTGCGGACCATGGCGCTCACGCTGACCGTGATGTGCGCCTGCTGGGGTGCCTGGATGGCGCTGATCCCGCTGGCCGCCACCCGGTCCATGGGCGCCGACGACGGCCGGTACGGGGTGCTGATGAGCGCCCTGGGTCTGGGCGGGGTGGTCGGCGCGGTGACCGTCGGCCTCGTCAACCGGCTGCTGGGCCGCAAAGGGGCGATGTTCGCCGACCTGCTCGGCACCCTGGTCCTGGTCGCCACGCCGTGGCTGACGTCGTCGCTGGTGCTCAACACGGTGGCGGCGTTCCTGGGCGGGATGGGCGGCGTCCTGTGGTCGGTCAACTCCCGGACCATCGGGCAGTCGCTGGTGCCCGACGCGCTCCTGGGCCGGTACACCGCCGCGCTGCGCATGTTCAGCTGGGGCGCGCTGCCGCTGGGCTCGGCCCTGGCGGGCGCGCTCGCCCAGGCGGCCGGCCTGTCCGCCGCCTTCGCGGTGTTCGCGCTGGCGGCGGCCGTCATCATCATCCCGTTCCTGCGGTGGATGCCCGCCGGGGAACTGACCGCGGAACCGACATCCGAAGCGAAGGACCGACCATGAGTGTGCACGCCGACGAAGAACCCGGCCGGGGCGTGTGGCTGCGCCGCTACGTCCCCGCCGCGGCGCCGCTGCCGGCGACCCTCGTCTGCCTGCCGCACGCGGGCGGGGCTCCGACGTTCTTCCGCCCGTGGGCGGAGCGGCTGGCCGGCTCCCTGGACGTCGTCCCGGTGTGCTACCCGGGGCGTCAGGACCGCTTCACCGAGCCGTGCATCACGCGCATGCCCGTGCTGGCCGAGGAGGTCGCCGCCGCGCTGCTGCCGCTGACGGACCGGCCGCTGGCCCTGTTCGGGCACAGCATGGGGGCGGCCCTGGGCTACGAGGTGGCGCGGCTGCTGCGCCGGGACCACGGGAAGGACATCGCCCACCTCTTCGTGTCGGGCATGGTGCCGCCGCACCTGGTGCCACCGGGACGCCGCCACCTGGAGGGGGACGAGGCGCTGGTGGCCGACATCCTGGAGCAGGGCGGCACGGACGCGGCGATGCTGGCCGACGAGGAGTTCCGCGCCTTCCTCCTGCCGGCCGTCCGCGGGGACTACCGGCTGATGGAGACCTACACGTTCACCGGCGCCGAGCGCGCCCTGAACGCCCCGATCACCGTCTACTACGGACGGCAGGACAAGGACGTCTCCGCCGAGGCGGCCGGTGAGTGGGCGCGGCACACCACCGGGCCGACCGAGGTCCTGGACTTCCCCGGCGGGCACTTCTATCTCCAGGACGTGCTGGAGACGCTGGTGGCGGACGTGGAGCGGCGGGTCCTCGCCTCGGTGCGAGGACCCGGGCACGGGCCCCGGCCGGCCGCGCTCAGCCCGCGCTGAGCAGGCGCGAGCCGAACGAGGGCGAGAGCCGGCCGGCCGGGCCGGGGCCCGGCGCGGTGAGTTCGGGGCTCTCCGCGAGGACGGCCGCGTGCAGTTCGCGCAGCCGGGGCGACGGCTCGATGCCGATCTGCCTCACCAGGCGGTCGCGCAGCTGGCGGTACGCCTCCAGGCACTGGGCCACCCGGCCGGACCGGTAGAGGGCGATCATGTACTGGGCGTGCAGGTTCTCGTGCGTGGGGAAGTACACCGTCAGACTGCGCAGTTCGGGCAGCAGTTCGTGGTGGAGGCCGAGGCGCAGCTCCGCCTCCACGCACTTCTCCAGCAGAGTGACGCGCCGCTCCTCCAGGCTCGTGACGTGGGCCTGGATGCGCGGGCCCGCCGGGGTGTCCCCGAGAACCGGGCCGCACCACAGGCTCAGGGCGTCGCGCAGCGCGAACGACAGCTTGCGGTCGTCACGGACCAGTTCCGCCTGGCGGGCGACGCGCAGCCGGTGCTCCAGGTCGTGCAGGTCCAGGTCGTTCTCCCCGAGCCGGAGGGCGTAACCGCCGGGCTCGGTGGCCAGGATCTGCTTGGCGGCGCGCAGCGAGCCCACCGACGGCACGGCCGCGAGGGCCTGGCGCAGGTGCAGCACCCGGGTGTGCAGGCTCTGCACGGCGGTGGGCGGCATCTCCTCGGGCCACAGTTCCTCCCGGCAGATGTCCTGTGGCACCGGCTGGCCGACGTGGAGCACGAGCAGCGCGAGGAGGCTACGGGTTTTCGGCGCCGTGGGCAGGGCCCGGAGGCCGCCGCCGTCGCTCAGCGTGAGCGGTCCAAGGACGGTGAACTTCATACGACCCACCTTTCGTGACGACAGCGATCGTCGTCGGCGGGCGGACCGGAAGGTAGTCACGGGTTCACGGTCCCCGTGCGGGGCGGGTCCGGGCCGGCGGTCACCAGGTGGCGGCGTGCAGCGAGATCACCTGCAGGACGCACGGGGCGTACACCCCTCCGAGGGCATAGGTCAGTCCGCCGGGCACGTAGAGCGCCTCGCCCGTCCGCAGCCGCAGGTTCAGGTCCTGGCCCAAGGCGGCGGAGTCCGCGCCGCGCGGCTGCAGTTCCACCCGGCAGTCGCACCCGCCTCGCACGGGCAGCAGCACCAGATCGGTGGCGGCCCTGGTGCCCGCGCGTTCCGCGCCGGCCGGCAGCAGGACGAACGACCCGCGCGCCTCGCAGCCCAGCAGCCGGCCCAGTTCCTCGGCCAGTTCCCCGGCGCGGGCGGGGCCGGGCGGCGCCGGTGGCGGGGTGACCGGCGCGATCCCGGCGCTCACCTGCGCGAAGTCGGCCACGGGGGACTCGGGCACGAGGGCTTCCAGGCCGTCCGGCCAGACGAGGGCCGGGCCGCGGTCGCGATGGACCGACAGGCACAGCGCCAGGTCCCGTGCGAACACGTCCAGGGCAGATCTGCCGGCGATCAGAGCCGATTCCATGTCCACGTGCTGCTTCCCCCTCGTCGCGCCTTTCACCGGCGAGCCGTACGACCACGACGAATGCCCCCTGGAAGCACGCTGCCGATGACGCGACGGACGTGGCCCATGGTTCGGGTCACCCGTTGAGCCGGGGTGTGCTCGCGCCGTCGCCCGAGGGCGTACGGCGCGTCCGGAGAAGGAGGAGCTGCTCGTCCCCTCCCCCACGTGGCCGCAGCCGTGTGCGGACCTTGGCTCCGGCACGTCGGCGTGGCGTGCTCGTCACTCTGCAACCCGAGGGCGCGTCGCAGTAGTCCCGGATTCACGGTACCAAGACGGCGGGCGGGCGGCGCCACCGGTTTACGGGGATCCTCAACCGTTGCCGGGGCCGGGCTCCTTGGAGTCGATCAGGCCGTTCCGGGCGGCCAGGAAACCCGCCTGGAAGCGGCTCTCCGCCCCGAGCGTCTCCATGATATCCGCGATGTGCTTGCGCGCCGTGCGCAGTGACATGCCCGTACGGCGGGCGATGGTCTCGTCCTTGAACCCCGCGGCGAGCAGCCGCACAATGGTCCGGTCGATGTCCTTGGCGACGGCTTCGAGCCCGTCGGCGGCGGCGTCGGAGAACGGCTCGGCGAGGGACCACGCCTGTTCGAAGACCTCGCACAGGTAGTGCACGAGGGACGGCTCGCGTACCACCACGGCGCCTGCGGAGTCCCCCTGTTCGGGCACGAAGGCGATCTTGCGGTCGAAGGCGATGAGCCGGCCGAACAGCTGGTGGGCGGTGCGGTACTCGGCGCCGAGCGCCGACATCGTGGCGACGTACGCCTGGCTCGGGCCGTTGAAGCGGGCGGTGTGGTGGTAGAGGGTGCGCATGCGCACGCCTCGGGCGAGTAAGGCGGTGTCCCGGCCGAGGGCCTCCTGGAGGACCGCGGGGTCCCGCCGGCCGCCGGGCTGGCTGGTCAGCATCTCCTCGGTGCACTCGGCGGAGGCACGGTTGAGGGCGGCGCGCACCTCCTCCACGCGCGGCACGACCTCCACGTCGGCGGAGGCGTGGTTGAGGCTGTCCATGTAGTGCCCACGCAGGTCGGAGAACTGCTCGCGGATGTGGTGCAGTTCGGCCTGCTGGGTGCGGATCGCGGCCTCCAGGCGGCCGGTGACGACGGCGCTGACCAGGTCCGGGTCGACCGGCCGCAGCCGGGTGGGGTCCTCCGCGTCCGCCTTGAGCAGCCCCATGCCGGTCAGGGACAGCAGGGCGGCGTCTATCTCTTCCCGGTCGAGGCCCAGTTCACGTGCGGCGCGATCCGGTTCGAGGCGCTGGTTGCGAGCTATCCAGCGGTAGAGCGCCGCTTCCTGTTCGTTCGGCTGAATCAACGACCCGATTGAGTAGTTTTCGTCCGCTGTGAACACTTCTGATCCCTGTTCGTCTTGCTGCCGGACAACTTGGTGAGCACCGTCATCGGTAGTCATGGACTCGCTAACACGACAATCTTGAAGCACCGAAGATCAGCGGAATCGCACCGCCGGTTCCCGACACAGCGTCAGGAGTGCCCCGATGAGAACCGTTCGTTCCCACCTCGCCATCGCCGCGCCGTTGGTCGCGGTCTTCGCGGTCGGGTTCTGCGGAGTGCACGCCTCCTCCGCCCCGGCGGGTTCCCCGGCCCTCATGACGGCCGCCTCGGCCGCCCGGACCGACGGCGACAGTGGCTGGGGCCGTTCGGAGAGTGCGGCCGACGACAACGGCGACAGTGGCTGGGGGCGTTCGGAGAGTGCGGCCGACGACAACGGCGACAGCGGTTGGGGGCGTTCGGAGAGTGCGGCCGACGACAACGGCGACAGCGGTTGGGGCCGTTCGGCGACCGCGGCCGACGACAACGGCGACAGCGGCTGGGGCTGGGACTGATCCGGCAGGCGACGCGTGGCCGGCTTCCGCGTCGGCGGTACGGCGTGCCGCCGCAGACGCGCCGACGAGATGCCGGCCACGCACTGCTCGCACTCGAGCCAGGCCTTCACGAATCAGTCCGCACCCTCGATCGCCGTCTACGAAAATCTTCATACTCTAACTCGGGCCAGAGGCTTGCCGGTCGATTCGGTCAACCCGCGCCCGAACCGTCGCACCACCGCGTCGTACGGCTCCGCCTCCCACGAAAGGCCCCCCGTGAGTTCCATCGCCGTCGAAGTCCTGGACACCCTCAGCGACCGCGAACGCCAAGTACTGTCTTACCTGGCCGAGGGGTACACCTACCTCTCCATCGCCCGGAGGCTCAACTTGAGCCCGCACACCGTGGACACGTACCTGCGCAGGATCCGCGGGAAGACGGGAGCCAGCAACCGGGCGCATCTGATGATCCTCGCCCTCGCGGTCTCCCGCAAAGCGGGCCTCGACCTGCCGCAGAGATGAGATGAGGTTCCCTCTTCCTTGCAGAAGACACTGATCGGCTGGTCAGGACGGGGTTGACGGACGCTCAGGTTCGCTTGCCCGGCCGTCGCCCGGTCGCTACAGATGTAGTGTTTCCCCTCGAACTTGACCAGGTCGAGCCGCTTTCGACGAGGCGGCCGTCACGGAATCCGTCGACGCACTCGCAGAGCACGAGGTTCACCTCGGCCTTTGCGGTGCGGACACGGCTCGCACACCTTCGGCCTTCACGGCCTGGGCCCGGGCCACTTCGAAGGCCGGTCCCGGCCCGGCCGGCACCACCATGTCGCCCTCATGACCGCAGCCCGTGCCTTTCCCCCCGCACACCACCCGGCCCCACCACCGGCGTCCTCGGACCGGAAGACCGCGAGCAGTTTGCCGTCATCGTCCTTGCGGGCCGCCCCGGCCCGGCAGCACCTGGTCCTCCGCATCGGCTTCCTGCCACCTGTTCGTGTTCGGTGACGGGTGCCGGCCTCAAGGCCCGGTGCCCCTTGGACGATGGATGGGGGTATGCCGGACTCACACGCCCGACGCCGCACGGTGCTCACCGGTGCGGCCCTGCTGGCGGCCGGCGGGTAGCGGCGCACGGAGGTGGAACCAGGGCGGCGTCCTACTACCACTTCCGTGAGGCCGGCTGGGTGGTCACCCTCGCCTCCCCCAAGGGCGGTCGGCCCCCGCTGGACCCGAAGAGCAACGAGCCCGGTTTCCAGACCGAGCAAACCCGGCGGTTCGAGCCCGACGCCGAGGCGACCGCAGCGCTGGCGGACACCGTGCGCCTGGACTCGGTCTCGGCCGAGGACTTCGACACGGTCTTCTACCCCGGCGGCCACGGCCCCCTGTGGGATCTGGCCGAGAGCGCGGACTCCAAGCAGCTGATCGAGGCGACCCTGCGCTCGGGCAAGCCGCTCGCGGTGGTCCGCCACGCCCCCGGCGTCCTGCGTCACACGGTCGACGAGGACGGCACACCGCCGGTGCGGGGCAAGAAGGTCATCGGGTTCGCCAACTCCGAGGAGGAAGCGGTGGCGCTCACCGAGGTCGTCCCCTTCCTCGTGGAGGACGAACTGAAGCGCCTGGGCGGCATCTACTCCAAGACCGTCGACTGGGAGCCCCATGTCGTGCGGGACGGCCTGCTGATCACCGGGCAGAACCCGGCCTTCTCCGGCCCTGCGGCCGCCGCCCTCGTCGAGCTGGTCAGCAAGGCCGGCGTGTGAATGCGTTCGCCGTCACATCGCGGTGACCGTCCGGGCCGGCCGTCCACACCGGCCGGCCCGGACGGCTCTTCGCAGAACGGGAAACGCAATGCGCGACTCTCCGGACGTCCAGGTGATCGGCGCTCTCCGCAAAGCCCACGAAGAAGGAGATCTCGAGGCGTCCTTCAAGGACCTCTCGCCCGAGCTCGCGGGGATCGAGCGCGAGGGATTCCCCACGCCGGGAGTATCCCGAGACAGGCGAGAGATGCTCGAATCCCGTCTGTTCGCAGCACTCCGGTAACTAGACGACCGGTCTATTCGATGGTACCCTGACGCCATGCCAGTCATCCAGGGCGACACCCGTCGCAGCATCCTCGACGCCGCCCAGCGGATCATGTCCCGCAAGGGATTCTCCGCGGTGGGCATCAATGAAGTCCTCAGCGAGGCCGGCGTGCCCAAGGGCTCCTTCTATCACTACTTCGGCTCCAAGGACGCCTTCGGCGAGGCGATGATGCGGGCCTACTTCACCGACTACCTCGCCGACATGGACCGCATCCTCACCGAGCCGGGCCTGACCTCGGCGCAGCGGCTGATGAACTACTGGCAGAGCTGGCGCGAGACGCAGAGCATCGACGAGTGCCAGGGCAAGTGTCTGGCCGTGAAGCTCGGCGCGGAGGTCTCCGACCTGTCGGAGTCCATGCGACTCGCGCTGAAGGAGGGCACCACCGCCATCGTCGACCGCCTGGAACGAACCATCGCCGCCGGCCTCGAGGACGGCTCGCTGAGCGTCGACGGCGACCCCCGCGCCACCGCGCAGGTCCTGTACGACATGTGGCTCGGAGCCAGCGTCATGGCCAAGATCCACCGGGACATCAGTCCCCTCGACACCACGATGACGGTCACCCGCCGCCTCCTGCACCTGCTGTAATCCCGACCGCCGCACGCGGCCCGCGCCGATCTCGTACTCGCCTCCCCCGGCGGCGGCCGGCCGCCGCCGGACCCCGAGAGCCATGAATCCGGCCTCCGGACCGACGGGACCCGCCGCGCCGCTTCGCCCTCCTCGTCGAGGACGAACTCGTCCGGCTCGGCGGCGACCACTCCAGGGCGACGAGTTCCGCCTCCTGCGCACCCGGCTCAAGCCCCTGCGGCGAATTGCGTCCTTCGTACGAGGTCTCGTCCGCGCACCACCACCGCTAGCCCGTCAGCCACGTCGGCAGCGGCCTGGCCGACCTCGACCACTCAGGCGGACGGCCAGTTCCGCAGAGCCATGTCGGCCACCTGCTGCAGCTCGTCGCGGGTGGCGCCGCTGGCGGCCTGGACCGCGATGCCGTTCGCCACCGTCATGACGTAGCGGGCGAGCAGTCCGGGATCGGTGTCGGGAGGCAGGTCGCCTTCGTCGACGGCTTGCCGGAACCGGGCGCGAAGGTGGGCGGTGCCTTCGTTGCGCCAGGCGACGAGGGCGTCCCGGGCGCTGCGTCCGGGGTCGCCGGCCGCGAGGGAGGCTTGGACGCCGAGGCATCCGGCGGGGCAGCCGGGACGGGTGGTGGCCCGGACGGAGCCCTCCAGGAACGCGGTGGCCACCTGCCGGGCGGTCGGTTCCCGCAGGGCCCGGGCCCCGTACGAGGCGGGGCCTTCGGCGTAGCGTTCCAGGGCCTTGCGGAACAGGTCCTCCTTGTTGCCGAAGGCCGCGTACATGCTCGTGCGGGTGATGCCCATGGCGTTGGTCAGGTCGGTGAGGCTGGCGCCTTCGTAGCCCTGTTCCCAGAAGACCCGCATGGCACGTTCCAGGGCCTCGTCGGCGTCAAAACCTCTCGGCCGGCCGATCGACGCCTTCTGCCGTGTCTCCATGCCGTCCACCATATCTCTTCCGTACCGAACGGTGCAGATGTGTTACGGTCTCTTTCAGTACCGATCGGTACTGAAATCCGTGGAGGTCATTCGCATGGGACAGCTCGAAGGCAAGACCGCCGTCATCACCGGCGGCCATACCGGGATCGGCCTGGCCACCTCTGTCCGGCTGGCGGCCGAGGGCGCGCACGTGTTCATCACCGGCCGGCGCAAGGCCGAGCTGGACGCGGCCGTGGAGACCATCGGCTCGGCGAGGGCCACCGCGGTGGCGGGTGACATCACCAACCCGGCCGACCTGGACCGGCTGTACGACGCGGTCCGCGCCCGGGGCCGAGGGCTGGACGTGGTCTTCGCGAACGCGGCGACCGCCTCACTCGCGCCCCTGGAGCAGATCACCGAGGAGCAGATCGACCAGACCTTCGGCGTCAACGTGCGGGGCACGCTGCTCACCGTGCAGAAGGCACTGCCGCTGCTCAACCGCGGCGCCTCGGTGATCCTGAACGCCTCCACCGCCGCCGACAACGGTACGGAGGCGTTCAGCCTGTACGCGGCGTCCAAAGCCGCCGTCCGGTCCTTCGCGCGGGGCTGGGCCAACGAACTCAAGGGCCGCGGCATCCGGGTCAACGCCATCTCGCCGGGCCCGATCGACACCACCGGGATCACGGACCTCTTCGGCGAGGAGAACGCACCCGGCGTCAAGGCGCACCTCGCCACCACTGCCGCGATAGGCCGGATGGGGCGCCCTGAGGAGGTCGCCGCGGTAGTGGCGTTCCTCGCCTCCGAGCAGAGCAGCTACGTCCTCGGCGCCAACTGGTACGTGGACGGCGGCGAGAACCAGATCTGATCCGCGGACGGCATCCGCCGCGCGATCACCGGCGGCACGGCACCGACAGCGCCGACGCGATGATCGCCCCGGCGGGCGCGGCCTCTCCCCCGGCCTCCGGCGGGAGGGGCGACGTCGTCCGCGAAGCCCGGCGGGTCCGTCATGGTTCGGCAGACGGCCGCCCGCCCGGCCGGCACCGACACCGACGGGCACAAGAACCGCCACAGGGCCGGGTGCCGGATCGGCCGCCGCGAACGGACCCGCGGCGTGGCGCCCCGTCACGACGAGCTCGCCGTGCGCTACGGGACGGCCGTGCGACTCGCCCTGATACGGCAGCCGCCGTGACATCTCGGTCAGCGTTCCAAACAGAATCTAGGTGTTCCCCTGAAGAAAGGGAGAACCGGGATAGCGCCACTCCTGGACCACGTTTAGGGAATCTCCGCAACTTCCTCCCGGCGCTCCCGCGCGAGTGGAATCCGCCGCTCTCGGTGATGCATTCTCGGACGACGCCGAGCCCCGGGGACGATGCTTTGCGGCAGACCGCCGCCACGGCGTACGCAGGAAGCCGAGCCAAGGAAAGAGAGCAGGCGACATGCACTGTGCGCGGTGTCCGGCCGAGACGCTGCGCGTCCGGCCGATGACGCACAGCACGGCAGTGGTCTCCCTCGCTCGGCGCGGTCGCCTCGGCGCGTGGGACCGCTGCCCGCGGTGCTCGACGCCGTCACCGGGGCGGATCCGTCACCGCGCACGTGTGCCGACTGCGCGGGGACGGTGGACCCGGTCGGCACCGGCCGTGTCCGCCGGAGGAGGCCGGGCCCGGGTGCGGCGCGGAGCCGAGCGGCTGCCGGTGCGGGCCGCGGTGTCCTTACGGCTCATGGCGCACCGCCCCGCGAGGCGGTCGGTGCGGGCCCCGGCAGCACCCCTCCCGGGAAGTCGGCGCCGGCATTCCCGGTGCGAACGCGGACCAGGGGCTGGACCGCGGGCGCACAGCGGGGCTCATCCGGCCGGAAAAGCGGGGCGGATTCTCGACATGGACAGAGGTGGACATTCATGAGCACGGATTCGTGGCGGCGTATCAGTGAAGGCGACCCGAAGAAGACGGTCCTCGCGGTCGATTTCGGCTCGACGGCACGGTCGGAGGCGGACTTCCGCCAGTTCGCCGCGCTGCTGAAACCGAACCGGGAAATCTGGCAGAGCGTCCAGCCGGACGCGGCCGAGAACGAATTGCTGTCCGCCGAGACGTATCTGCAGTGGTGGCGGGAGTTGCCCGAAGAGGTGCACGGCCACGTGGACACCGTCATGGGCTACTGCGTGGGCGGCGTGTTCGCCTCGGCGCTGGCCGACAGGATCGCCGAGGACACGGGCACCCGGCCGGCTCTCCTGCTGTTCGATCCGGAGCCGGTGGACCGGCTGTCCCTCTACCGCGACTTCAAAAAGGCGGTCGGCACGATGTCGACCTTGTCCGAGGAGGAACGGGCCGGCCACGTCGCGGAGGTGCGGGCCCTGTGCGAGGCGGAGCAGGGGGACTTCCACGCGGTCGCCACACAGGTGATCAAGGTCTACGAGACCGCCGTGGGCGTCGTCTTCGACCGGCTGGGCCTGGACGAGGAGGCGAGCGAGGATCTGCGGGGGGTCTTCCGCTCGTACGTGTCCTACCTGTTCGCCGCCCGGCAGTTGAGCCCGGAGGAGGGCTGGGCCACGGCCGGTGCGCTGACCTCGGCGCAGTCGAGCCCCGGTGCCCCGCACGCCCTCTGGGAGCAGAGCTTCCCCATCGGCACCGGGGAACTGCTGAGGAACCCGGACGTGGCCGAAGCCGCGCATCGTTTCCTCCAGAAGCGCGGTGCGTGATCGGGATGGAGGAGATCCGAACGGAACGGAGCACCACGGACGTGCTGGACGCGGTAGGGCCCCGCGAGATCCCGATCGAAGGCCTCCTGGAGGTCGCCTCGCCCGACTGGACCGACTTGGCGGTCGCCGCCACGGCGGCCTATCGGCACCGGATGACGGCGGCCCGCGACATCGTGCTCGCCGTGGACTCCGTGCCCGTACGGCTGACCGTCGAGCCCTCGACCACCGTTTCCGACCTGGTGGCCGAGGTACGGGAGCGCCGGTCGCGGGCCGGTGGGGGCGAGTCGCCGCAGCCCGGGAGCGACGCCCTGCCGGCGCGTGTCCGGGTCGTCTGCGTGGACGCCCCGGCGCCCTTGAACGACCTGGCCTTCGTGTTCGAGCACCGCGGGGGGACGCTGCGGGTCCGGGCCGAGGGCGGTCCCAGCCGCTCGGCCGACGGGCAGCCGGCCGAACACACCGAGCGCATCGGCCACTTCGCCCATCGCCTGTTCGAGGCCGGCGCGGCCGCCGAGGTGGGCGAGGCGGACCTGCTCACCCCGGCGGAGTACCACCGGATCATGCACGAGTGGAACGCCACCGCTCACGAGGTCCCGCAGCTCACACTCCCGGAACTGGTGGAAGCGAATGCGGCCGCCCACCCGGACCGGCTCGCCATCAGCCACCACGACGAGCGGCTGACCTACGCGGAGCTGGACGCGCGGGCGAACCGGATCGCCCGGCTGCTGATCGGCCGCGGTGCGGGCGCCGGGGACATCGTGGCGATGGTGCTGCCCCGTTCGATCGACTACGTCGTCACCGCGCTGGCCATCGTCAAGACGGGCGCGGCCTACCTGCCCGTGGACACCGGCTACCCGGTGCAGCGCATCGACCAGGTGCTGTCCGACGCGGGCGTCTCGCACGTGGTGACCGTCACCGCGCTGTCGGACTCGCTCCAGGTGGGCGCCGCCCGGATCGTGCTCGACCAGGAGGCCACCCGGGCCCTCCTGGCGGACACCGACCCGAGCCGCCCGACCGATGCCGACCGGCGGGCGCCGCTCACTCCCGACGCCGCGGCCTACGTGCTGTACACCTCGGGCTCCACCGGCCGCCCGAAGGGGGTCGTGGTCGCCCACCGTGCGATCACCAACCGGCTGCACCACATGCAGCACCAGATACCGCTGGGACCGGACGACAGGCTGCTGCAGAAGACTCCCGCCGGGTTCGACGTCACCGTGCGCGAGGTCTTCTGGCCGCTGCTGGCGGGGGCGTCGATCGTGGTCGCCGATCCCGACGGTCACCGCGACCCCGCCTACCTGGTCGAGACGATCGTGGCCGAGAACATCACCATCGCCCACTTCGTGCCGTCCGGACTCAAGGTGTTCCTCCAGGAACCCGACGCGGCCAAGTGCGTCAGCCTGCGCCGTGTCGTGTGCGGCGGCGAGGCCCTGCCCGCCGAGCTGCAGGCCTGGTTCGCCTCCGTGCTGGAGGCCGACCTGTTCAACGTGTACGGCCCCACCGAGGCGGCCGTGGACGTCTCGTCGATGCTGTGCCCGAGGAACCCCGAGCCAGGGCCGGTGCTGATCGGGCGCCCGGTGTGGAACACGAAGCTGTACGTCCTCGACGAGCGGCGCCGCATGCTGCCGCCCGGGGTGACCGGCGAGCTGTACATCGCCGGCGTGCAGCTCGCCGAGGGCTACCTGGGACAGCCCGAACTGACGGCCGACCGCTTCGTCAGTGATCCGTTCGGCGAGCCCGGCTCCCGCATGTACCGCTCGGGGGACGCGGCCCGCTGGCGTGCCGACGGCGTCATCGAGTTCTTCGGCCGGCTCGACCACCAGGTGAAGATCCGCGGCTTCCGGGTCGAGCTCGGGGAGATCGAGTCGGTGCTGCTGCGGGACGGGCAGCTCAGCCAGGCCGTCTGCCTCGTACGCGAGGACGTGCCCGGCGATCAGCGGCTGGTGGCGTACGTCGTCCCGGTGCCCGGCACCGTCCCGGACGTGGACAAGCTCCGCGCACAGGCCGTGGCGACACTACCCGACTACATGGTGCCCACCGCGTTCGTCGTTCTGGACGAGCTGCCGCTCACCCCGAACGAGAAGCTGGACCGGAAGGCGCTGCCCAAGCCGCAGGCGCCGGTGCGACAGGCCGGCCGCGAGCCGTCCACACCCGAGGAAGTCCTCGTGGCCGAGCTGTTCAGCGAGGTACTGGGGGTCTCCTCGGTCGACGTCGACCAGGAATTCTTCGAGCTGGGCGGCGACTCCCTGCTCGCCAGCCGGCTGATCAACGAGATCCACCGGCGCAGTGGCGTCCGGCTGCGGCTCAAGAAGATCCTCGAGGACTCGAGCGTGCGGGCGATCGCCGCGCTCATCACCGTGTAGTCCCCTCTCGAACCGCCGGCCCGGCGCGGCGTCCGCGCCGGGCCGGGACCTGCGCCACCCTCGCACGCACATCGACACGGGCTCTGAAGTGGAGTGGTCGGACATGCGCACGCTGAAAGTAGCGCTGCTTGGCTGCGGAACCGTCGGCAGCGACGTCGTCCGCTACATGACGAGGCATGCCGCCGACCTCACCGCCCGCATCGGAGCCCCGGTGGAGCTGGCCGGGATCGCGGTCCGCCAGGCCGGTCTGCCGCGCCCCGGTGCGCCGGAGCACCTCGTCACCACCGACGCGGACGCGCTGGTGCGGCGAGGCGACATCGATGTCGTGATCGAGGTCATCGGCGGGGTCGACCGCGCCCGCGACCTGATCATGACCGCGTTCGAGCACGGCGCGTCCGTGGTCAGCGCCAACAAGGCGCTCATCGCCGCGGAAGGCGCCGCACTGCACGCCGCCGCGGCGGCACACGGCGCGGACCTCTACTACGAGGCCGCCGTGGCCGGCGCCGTCCCGTTGCTGCGGCCGCTGCGCGAGTCCCTGGCGGGAGACCGGGTCAACCGTGTCCTCGGCATCGTCAACGGCACCACCAACTTCATCCTCGACAGAATGCACTCCTCCGGCGCGGACTACCCCCAGGCGTTGAAGGAGGCGACCGCTCTCGGCTACGCCGAAGCCGACCCCACCGCCGACGTCGAGGGGCACGACGCCGCCGCCAAGGCCGCCATCCTCGCCGGTTTCGCCTTCGGCACCCGGGTGCGTGTCGAGGAGGTGCACCGCGAGGGCATCACCGCGATCACCTCGGCCGACATCGACAACGCCAAGGCCGCGGGCAGCGTGATCAAACTCGTGGCCGTCTGCGAACGCGGCGCCGGCGGATCCTCCGTCAACGCCCGCGTCCACCCCGCGATGATCCCGTCGGGTCACCCGCTCGCAGCGGTGCGCGGCGCGTTCAACGCCGTCCTCGTGGAGGCCGACGCGGCAGGACAGCTGATGTTCCACGGCCCGGGCGCGGGCGGGGCGCCCACCGCCGGCGCCGTACTGGGCGACCTGGTCGCGGTCTGCCGCAACAGGCTGGCCGGCGTCACGGGGCCCGGCGACGCGGTCCACAACCGGCTCGCCGTGTCTCCCATGGCGGATGTCGTCACCCGGTACCACCTCGGCCTCGACACGACCGATCAGCCGGACGCCCTGGCCGAGGTGGCCGCCGTCCTCGGCCGGCACGGTGTGTCCATAGCGACCCTCTCCCGGCGGCACGGGGACGGCGGTTTCTCGCTGACCGTGTCCACACACCACGCCACGGACGCCTCGCTGTCCGCCGCGGTCCGCGCCCTTCGCACCGCGGACCACGTCCGGTGCGTCACGAGCGTCATCCGCATCGAGGGGACCTGATTTCCCGGCCGGCCGAGTGGTCCGGTACCCCGGCGCGCGGAGTGAGCGCAGTGATCAGGCCTCCCGCCGCGTGCCCGGTGCCGACGGCCGGCCTGGGGGACGGCCCCGAAGCGCATCCGGCCGTGTGCTCGGCGCAGCCCGGGAGCCCCACCGGGAAGCGCGGGCGGTATCCCCGCGCAAGACGAAAACGCGACGGCCCGCGGGCCTCGCCCCGCCGTCCGGACACCGGCCGCAAGCGCAGGACGGATCCCCGCCTCAGCGGCGAGAAAGCACCGCACGACCCGCGGATCCCCGACGGGGCCGAGGCGGGGACCGCCGCCTCGAAGGCGGGCCCGGCACCGACGCGAACGCCACGCCCGCCGTGTGGCGAGCGTGGCTACGCCTTGTGTCAGATCAGTTCGATACCGAAGTCCATCTCCGTCCGGTCGAGAGCCGAATAGCAGTACGCTGCTCTCACCGCGGAGATGAGTGGCACTTCCCATGTCTTGGCGAGTAACGCGGAGTGGCAGGCCGCCAGGACCTCGGCACCCGTGACGCGGCGGTCCAGACAGCCGGCGTACAGCTTTCCGGCCGAAACCGTCTCCGCGGGAGTGAGGTCGACCATCTCAACGCCCCCGAGCTCCAGGAACTTGCGAACCGGGAGGCCCGTGCCGTCTTTGTGGCTCTCGTCGCACGACTCGTCCCAGCAAGTGCGCATACTGCAGGCGACGGCGAACGCCACTGCGGGCGTGACGAGGCGGATCCTTCCCGCCCGCGCCGCTTCCCCGAGAGCCGCTCCGTCCGGCGTGTGCCCCACGGCGATCCGATACAGCGAGAACGAGTCGACCACGGCGACTTCGGCGGTTTTCAAAAAGTCATCCAGAATGACCACTGCACATCTCCTGAGGGTGACGCCAAATGGAATTCGAGCGGCCTCGATGCTCCATGTCCCGGCCACTCAGGGCCGGCCCCCTGGACGCCCCGCCGAAGGCCGGCCCGGCACCATCGGGCGGTGCGCGGAGTTCCGGCGGGCACCGTGGTCGAGGTGAGCGTCACGCCCACGCCGTGCTCCTGGGATCCGCCCCCGGTATTCGGCATGCCACCCGTACCGGTTCGCCCGGGAGGGGCGGTGGGCAGCGAGCGGCGCGCAGCGCGGCCGAGCGGGCGCGGAGCGCGTGGGCGATGCCGGCCAGGCGCGGTTCCGGATCCCGCCCGAGGCCGCGGACCAAGACCGCGGGCTGGTCGCTCGGGGCCGCAGCGGTGCGCGTGGACAGCGGCAGCACCGGGCATTCCGTCCGTGGCCGGTGTCGGCCCGTCCTGCGGTTCGGTGGTCTCAGGCACGGCCTCGGTCCCTCCCGTGCCGTGCGGAGCGGCGGGCGCGGGCCGCGCGCTGCCGCTGGGCCTGCTCCTTGGCTCGGTCCAGGCCGCTGGCCCCGGTCCTCGCGGCGGGGCTCAGCGGCGCCTGGGGCTCTGCTTCGGCGACGGCGTCGGTGCTTCCCGAGCCGGTGAGGGTCGACAGGTGGCGGGCCAGGTCACGCACGGTGGGGTGGGCGAACAGGTCGACGACCGGCAAGTCGGTTGCGAAGGTGCGGTTGACGGCGCTCTGGGCGGCGACCAGCAGCAGCGAGTTGCCGCCCAGGTCGAAGAAGTTCTCCTCCCGGCCGACCCGGTCGCGGCCCAGCACCTCGCACCACAGCCCGGCCAGGCGGCGCTCCAGCGCCCGCAGGTCCTCGCCCGGGTCCGCCGGGCCGCGGTGTTCGGCGCTTCCGGCCGCGCGCAGCACCCAGTGCTCCCCGTCGGACACGCCCGCGGCGCGGGCGGCGTCGGCTGCGGTGCGGTAGAGGGCGCCCAGGTCGGTGCCCTCCTCCAGGGTGAGGCGGGCGGCCAGGCGGCGCACCTGGCGGGCGGGGGCGGCCAGGTGGCTGCGGATCCAGGGGGCGCTGCGGTCGGCGCCGATCAGCAGGTGGGGCTCGTCCAGGGTGCGGGCCAGGTCGAAGGAGCGCAGCGCGGCACCGGCATCCAGCAGCCGGTAGCCGCGGGCCTCGGTGAGCGCGCTCAGGCGGTAGCCGCGGCTCATGCCGCGCTCGCGCCACATGCTCCAGGCCAGGCTCTGCGCGGGCAGGCCCAGGGCGCGGCGGTGCACCGCGAGCGCGTCGAGGTAGGCGTTGGCGGCGGCGTAGGCGGTGTTCAGCGCGCCGCCGAAGTAGCCGTTGACCGAGGAGAAGGTGACAAAAGAGGCCACCGGATGCTCCTCGGTGAGCCGGTGCAGGGTCCAGGCCCCGTGCACCTTCGCCGCCAGAGCCTGGCGCCAGGCGGCGGGATCCAGGTCGCCCACGGGGCGCTCGACGAGGGCGCCGGCCAGGTGCAGCACCGCCGTCAGCGGCGCCTGCCAGCGCTCGGCGGCCGCCCGGACCGCCTCGCGCACCTGGTGTTCGTCGGTGACGTCGGCACACGCGTAGCGCACCTCACCCAGCTCCCGCAGCCGCCGGTAGGCCTCGATACGGGCGGCCACGCTTTCCTGGGCGGCCTCAATTCCCTGGGCGGGCAGCGGGGTGCGGCCCAGGATCAGCAGCCGGGTGCCGGGGGTGTGCAGCAGGTGGGCGGCCAGCTCGGCGCCCACCCCGCCCAGGCCGCCGGTGATCAGGGTGAAGCCGTCGGCGGCGGACGGTTCGGTCCGGGACGGCGTGTCCGGCAGCGGGGCCAGGCGGCGCACGTAGCGGTGTCCGCCGCGGTGGGCGACCTCGGTGTCGGCCGGGACACCGCCCGCCTCGGCCAGCAGCACGGGCAGCGGGTCCTGCTCGCCGTGCGGGTCGAGGTCGAGGTGGACGCACCGCAGCCCGCTCAGTTCCTCCCCCAGCGACTTCAGCACGGCACCGGCCATGGCCCGCACCGGAGAGGGGCGGTCGGTGTCGCTGACCGCCTGGGCGCCCGCCGTCACATACAGCAGATCGACCGGACGCTGTGAGCCGGACCGGGCGGCGAGGACCCGGCCCAGGGCGAGCAGGCGTTCCGTACCGGTGTCGTCGGCCGGTGCCGTCTCCGGCGCCCCGGCGTTGCTCAGCCCGTCGAGGTGCACGATGGCGTCGACCGGTCGCCCGTCGGCCTCCAGGGCCCGCAGCAGTGCCGTGTAGTCGGCTTCCTCGGCGGGCCGGATCCGGTAGTGGGCGGCGTCCAGCCGGGCATACGACGTCCCGTCGGTCACCACGGTGCACAGCCCGCCCCCGGCCCGCAGCGCGCCGGCGACCCGCCCGGCGAGCCGGTGGATATCCGGGTCACCGCCCGCCAGGAGGAGGGTGTGCCGACCGGGCGGGACCGCGGCGGTCCGGTACGCACGGGCCCGTTGCCATACCGGTTGCAGGAACCAGTCGGGCAGGGTGGCGGCGCTGCCGGTCAGCAGCTGGGTTTCGCGGACGGTGTCGTCGAAGTCGCCCGCCTCGAAGCTCTTGCGCAGCCTGGTGCGCTGGATCTTGCCGATCTCGGTCTTGGGGATCGCCCCGGGCTGCACCGGGACCAAGAAGGCCGGGCTGACGCCGATCTCCCGGGTCACCTTGCCCGCGATCTCCCGCAGCACCGCGGCCAGGTCGTGGCCGGGGGCCGGGTGGAAGAACAGGGCCAGCTCGTCGGTGGTGGCCGCCGGGTGGGAACGCACCGCGACCGCGGCGGTGAAACTGCGCACCACCTGCGGCAGTTCCTCCACACACGCCTCGATCTCGTGGCTGTAGTGGTTGACGCCGTTGACGATGATGACGTCCTTGGCCCGGCCGGTGATATACAGCTCGCCCCCGCGCAGGAAGGCCAGGTCACCGGTGTCGAACCAGCCGTCGCCGGTGAACGCCTCGGCGTTGGCCGCCGCGTTGTCGTGATAGCCGCCGGTCACCGAGGTGCCGCGCACCTGCAGCCGGCCCACCTCCCCCTCGGCCAGCACCGTGCCGTGCTCGTCCACCACCCGCATGGCGAAGCCGGGATAGGGCAGGCCGCAGCTGACGAACGTCTCATCCCCGTCGGCCGGTGCCTGGTCCGCCAGCACCGCATCGGTGACCACCGAACAGGTCTCCGACATGCCCCAGCCCGGATGCATCACATCCTGCGCCAGCCCGAACGGCTTCAACACGTGCAGGAAGCGCCGGGCCGCGGCGGCCACCACCACCTCGCCGGCGTTCATCACCAGCCGCATCGCCGACAGGTCCCAGGCCCGGCCGGCGAACCGCTCGGCCTGCCCGGCCAGCAGGCCGAAGGCGAAGTTGGGCGCCCAGGTCACACTCACCCGGTGCCGGTCGGCCAGATCCATCCAGCGCAGCGGATCCTGCAGGATGAACGAGGTCGGTGCGTGGATCTGCCGGCAGCCCAGATACACATCCCGCAGATGGAACATCACCACCCCGGTGACATGGTCCAGCGGGATCCAGTTCAAGGACACATCCCGCTCGCCCAGCCCGTTGAGCTGCTCGGTGGCCGCCGACCGGGTCAGCACGTTGCGGTGGGTCAGCCGCACCGCCTTGGGCAGGCCCGTGCTGCCCGACGTCATCAGCATCAAGATCAGCTCATCGGGCCCGGCCGCATGCCAGTCCCGGTCCTCGGGCGCCTGGCGCAGCGCGTCGGCCGTGACCAGCCGCAGCCCCGGCCAGCCCTGCCGGGCCGCCAGGCCGCGCAGCCCCGCCTCCAGCCCCGCCGAACACACCACCCAGGGCCGGCCCAGCATCCGCCAGATCCCCTCCAGCTTCGCCAGCGCCGCCGACGACGTGTCATAAGAGGCCGGCACCGTCAGCGGCACCGCGACGAAACCACCCAGGATGCAGCCCCACAGCACCGCCAGGAAATCCTCGCTGGCATCACACTGCAAGATCACCTGATCGCCCGGGCGCAGCCCGGCCCGCCGCAGACCCGCCAGCACCCGCGAAGCCTCCGGGATCAAGGAGGCGTAGCTGCGCCGGTGCTCACTGCCATCGGCATGCACATGCACGATGTCACCCCGGCCCCGCTCCGCCGCCCGCACCAAAGCCTGCGCCCAGCCCGACACCGACGGCTCGACCAGCCCCGGCCCCTCACTGAGCGCCGGAACGACGGAGGCAGCACCGGTGTCGGTGGGCTGGGCGGGCGGTTCGGCACGGCCGGGCAGACCGACATGCCGACGACCCAGCTCCTCGGGGGTGTTCTCCACCGACACCTCGACGGTGGAGACGCCGGGGACACGGGTCAGACGGTCCCGCCAGGCCTCGGCCGCGACGCGGTCCACGAGAGGCAGGGCACGCAGCGCTTCGGCGTCCAGCACACCGTCACCGTCGAGCGGCAGCGTGTTGACCGCCGTGACGCGGACCGTACCGTGGCCCGCGCGGTGCAAGACCTCCTCGACACGTTCCGCGGCGTCCGCGCGGCCCGGCACCACGTACAGGCACGACGGCGCACCGTCGGCGCCGGGCAGGGCGACCGCGTCGCGGATGCCGGGCACGGACAGCGCCGTGCCCTCCAGCTCCGCGGTATCGGGCCCGGACGGAGCGGGGGTGCGCTCCGGCAGTGCCGGGAGTTCACCGACACGGACGCCGGGATCGGCGCACACCGTGCGCAGGACGTCGTTCAGGGCACGGGCGAACGCCTCGGCGGTACCGGCGTCGTACAGGTCCGTGGCGTACTCGACGTGCAGATCCAAGCCGGCGGGGGCGCCCTCGTCGAGGTGCCGTTGGAAGACGTCGACGAAGAGGTCGAACTTGGCGGTGCCGGTGGCCGTCGGCCGCAGCGGCACCTCGTGCTCCCCCAGCCGGAGCACGGCGGGCTCGTTGTTCTGCAGGGCCAGCATGACCTGGAACAGCGGGTGACGGCCGGGCCTGCGGGGCGGGTTGAGCTCCTCCACCAGCCGGTCGAAGGGCAGGTCCTGGTGGTCCAGGGCCGCCAGGTCACCCGTGCGCAGCCGGGCGAGCAGGTCCCGGAAGGCGGGGTCGCCCGAGGTGTCGGCCCGCAGCACCAGGGTGTTGGTGATCAGGCCGATCATCTGGTCCAGGGCGGGCTCGGTGCGGCCCGCCACAGGGGTGCCCAGGACGATGTCCTCACCCGCGCCGCAACGGGTGAGCAGGGCGCTGACCGCGGCGTGCAGCACCATGAACAGGCTGGCGCCCTCCCGTTCGGCCAGCTCCAGCAGGTCTCGGTGCAGGGCGGCGTCCACAGCCACGGTGACGTGGGCGCCGCCACCGCGCAAGGCTGCGGGACGGGGCCGGTCGCCGGGCAGGGTGCACTCCTCGGGCAGACCGGCCAGCGTCTCGCGCCAGTGCGCGGTCAGCCGCTCCAGCCGCCCCGTGCCGTCCGGGGCGGGTGCCAGCAGGGCGCGCTGCCACAGGGCGTAGTCGGCGTACTGCACCGGCAGCGGGACCCACTCCGGCGCCCGGCCCGCGCACCGCGCCGCATAGGCGGCGGTCAGGTCCTCGGCGAAGGGGCGCATCGACCAGCCGTCGGCGACACTGTGATGGAGAACGAGCAGCAGGGTCCGCTCCTGTTCAGGCCCGAACAGGAAAGCGGCCAGAGGGCTTTCGCCGGTCAGGTCGAAGCGGTACCGGCAGGCCGCCGAGACGTGGGCGGCGACCTCGTCGGCCGGACAGTCCACGCGGTGCCACCGGGGGCGCAGCTCGCCAGGCGGCAGGATGCGCTGGTGGAGGTCGCCGTCCTGCTCGGCGAAGACCGTGCGCAGGCTCTCGTGCCTGTCGACCAGGTCGCCGAGCGCCGCGCGCAACGCGTCGGCGTCCACGTCCGGTACCAGCGGCACGACCAGCGGAATGTTGTAGGTGGCCGCCGAGTCGTCGAGCCGGTTCAGGAACCACATGCGTTCCTGGGCGTAGGACAGCGGCACGCGCTCCGGACGGTCCATGGCGCCGAGGGCCGGGCGTGCGGGAGCCTTCCCAGGCCGGTCGGCGAGCCGCTGCGCGAGGGCAGCGGGAGTCGGCCTTTCGAAGAGGGTGGTGAGGGACACTTTGACGCCGCTGTCCTGGCGCAGCCGGGCCAGCAGACGGGCGGCGAGCAGCGAATCGCCGCCCAGGTCGAAGAAGTCGGCGTCGGTGCCGACCGTGTTGGGGGGCAACTGCAGGAACTCCTCGAACAGGGAGCACACGAGGACCTGCTGAGGCGTGGTGGGGCGTGTGTCGGCCGCGGCGGCGGTGAAGTCTTCGGGCGCGGGCAGGGCATCGGTGTCGAGCTTGCCGTCGGCGGTCAGCGGGAGCGCCTCCACGGAGACGCAGGCCGCGGGGACCATGTGCTCGGGCAGGTGCGCGGCGGCGTGGGCGCGCAGGTCGGCAGGGCTCGGCGGTTCCTGCCCGGCGGGGACGGTGTAGGCGACGAGCTGCTGGGCGCCGCTTTCGGCACTGCGGACCACCACGGCGGCCCGGGAGACCTGCGGGTGAGCGGCCAGGACGGCCTCGATCTCCCCCGGCTCGACGCGGAAACCATGGATCTGCACCTGTGCGTCGGCGCGGCCGAGGTAGTCGAGGGTGCCGTCGGCGCGGCGCCGAGCCAGGTCGCCGGAGCGGTACATCCGGGCGCCGGGCGGGCCGAAGGGGTCGTCCAGGAAGCGTTCGGCGGTCAGCTCGGGCCGGCCCAGGTATCCGGCGGCCACGCCCGCACCGGCCACGTACATCTCGCCGGTCGCGCCGGGCGGCACCGGACACCCCGCGGCGTCCAGCAGGTACACCCGCAGATCCGCCAACGGCCTGCCGATCGGGCTGCCATGGGGATCCGCCAGGTCCGCCGGAGTGACGCGGTGGTGCGTGACGAATCCGGTGGTCTCGGTGAAGCCGTACATGTTCACCAGTGCCGGGCTGTCCAGGCCGTGCCGGTCGGCCCACGGCCGCAGCCGCTCGGGACGCGAGGGCTGTCCATCCAGGATGACGTACCGCAGTGTGTCCGCCGGGGTCGGCGCGGCCTCGGCCCCCTGCTCGCTGTCCGCCTCGATGAGCCGTTCGAAGGCGGAGGGTGTCTGGTTGAGGACGGTCACGCCCTCGCGGTGCAGCAGTTCCAGGAAGTCGCGCGGCGAGCGGCTGACCGCATGAGGG
>NZ_JBFATO010000044.1:0-58907 GCF_040678355.1 Streptomyces sp. NPDC052701 | reverse complement strand
ACGGGCCGCCGCAGGCACACCGGCCAGGCAGCAGGCGGCACGCCCGCTCCGCCCGCAGACCCACGGGCCTTCCGCCGCACGCCCACGGGCCGCCGCAGGCACACCGGCCAGGCAGCAGGCGGCACGCCCGCTCCGCCCGCAGACCCACGGGCCTTCCGCCGCACGCCCACGGGCCGCCGCAGGCACACCGGCCAGGCAGCAGGCGGCACGCCCGCTCCGCCCGCAGACCCACGGGCCTTCCGCCGCACGCCCACGGGCCGCCGCAGGCACACCGGCCAGGCAGCAGGCGGCACGCCCGCTCCGCCCGCAGACCCACGGGCCTTCCGCCGCACGCCCACGGGCCGCCGTAGGCACACCGGCCCGCCGGGGCACGGGCCCGCCGTAAAATCGACCTCACTGTGACTGACTCCGTAAACACCCCCGAAGCCCCCCGGTCCACCCCCGGCACGTCCGTTCGGCACGCCCGGGCGAAAGGGGAGCCGCGTTTCCCGGACGGGCCGAAGGCCGATCCCGCCGGGTCGCACTTCGAGCGGCGGATCCGGAGTTTCCAGCCCCGCCGGAGCCGGGTCACCGCGGGTCAGGCGGACGCGTTGCAGCGGCTGTGGCCCCAGTGGGGGTTCGACATCGACGGGCACCGGCGCCTGGACCTCGCCGAGCTGTTCGGGAACGGCAACCCCGTCGTCTTGGAGATCGGCTTCGGCATGGGCGAGGCCACCGCGCAGATGGCCGCCGCCGACCCCGGCACCAACATCCTCGCCGTCGACGTCCACACCCCCGGCCAGGGCAACCTCCTCAACCTCGCCGACCGGGGCGGTCTGACCAACATCCGCGTGGGCAACGGCGACGCCATCATCCTGCTGCGCGAGATGCTCGCCCCCGACTCCCTCGACGGCCTGCGCGTCTACTTCCCCGACCCCTGGCCCAAGAAGCGCCACCACAAGCGCCGGCTCATCCAGCCCGCCTTCCTGACGCTGGCCGCGTCCCGCCTCAGGCCGGGCGCGATCGTGCACTGCGCGACCGATTGGGAACCGTACGCCGAACAGATGCTCGAGGTGCTCACGGCGCACCCCGACTTCGAGAACACCCAGGCGGGCGGCGGTTTCGCGCCACGTCCCGACTTCCGTCCACTGACCCGTTTCGAGGGGCAGGGACTGGACAAGGGACATGTCGTGAACGACCTGCTCTTCCGTCGCGTACAGCACCCCGTACAGCACTAGGCACCGTCACGGGCGGTGCCCCTCCCTCGTTAGGGTCGAGCCGTGGCCACCCGTCCCCCGTACCCGTCGCACCCCAGCGGCCCCGACAGCGGCACACTCCCCGACGCCACGTCCGCAGACGCCACGCCCGCAGACGGCGCGCCCGGCCGCGGGACACCTGCCCGAGGCGCGCCGCGCCCCGCGCACTGGTGGCAGTGGGCCTGGGTGCGGTACGGGGCCCTGAGCGCGCTCCTCGCGCTCTGCGGGCTCGTCATCCTCGCCCTGGTCCGCGAGGAGACCGGCACCGAGGGCTTCCTGGTCGGGCTCGGCCTCTCCGTCCTGCCCGTCCCCCTGCTCATAGCCGCCTTCCGCTGGCTGGACCGGGTCGAGCCCGGTCCCTGGCGGAATCTGCTGTTCTCCTTCGCGTGGGGCGCCTGCGCGGCGGCCCTGATCGCCATCGTCGCCAACAGTTTCGCGACCAGGTGGATAGCGACGGCCACCGCGGACCCCTCCGGCGCCGACGCCCTCGGCGCGACCGTCATAGCCCCCGTCGTCGAGGAGACCGCGAAGGCCACCGCCGTCCTGCTGGTCTTCCTCTTCCGCAGACGCGACTTCACCGGTGTCCTCGACGGGGTGGTGATCGCCGGGGTCACCGCCACCGGCTTCGCCTTCACCGAGAACATCCTGTACCTCGGCACCGCCTTCGGCACCGACCAGCTCACCGGCGACCGGGGCATCGCCTCCGTCACGGCGGCGACCTTCTTCGTGCGCGTCGTCCTGTCGCCGTTCGCGCACCCGCTGTTCACCGTCCTCACGGGCATCGGTTTCGGCGTCGCCGCGCTCGCGACGGAGCGGCAGCGCGTACGGCGCCTGCTGCCGCCGCCGGCCGGGCTGCTGCTGGCGATGGGCATGCACGCGCTGTGGAACGGCTCGTCGACGCTCGGCGAGTACGGCTTCTTCGCGGTGTACGCGGCGTTCATGATGCCGGCGTTCGGGGTGCTGACCTGGCTGGTGATCTGGACGCGGCAGCGCGAGCTGAGGACCGTGCGGGACGAGCTGCCCGCGTACGCGGCGGCCGGGTGGCTGACGCCGGCCGAGCCGTTCGCGCTCGGCTCGATGCGGGCGCGGCGGATCGCCCGGCGGTACGCCCGGCGCCACGCCGGGAGACGGGCGGCGCGGGCGGTGACGGAGTACGAGGCGTACGCCACCTCGCTGGCGTTCCTGCGCCACCGCGGTCGCCGGGGCGGGGCGGGCGCCGACTTCGTCCCCCGGGAGAGGGAGCTGCTGCACGAGCTGTGGAGCCGGCGGGACGCGGCCCGCCCGGCGCTGGACCACGCGGCCCGGATCGTGGCTCCGCCGGTGCCGGTGGCCGTACCTCGCTGGCCGGTGCACGGGGCGTACGGGACGCACGGAGCGTATGGAATGCACGGGCCGTACGGGATGCACGGGGCGTACGGGGCGTACGGTCACCCGGGGATGCCGTACCCCGCGTACAACCCGTACCGCTCCTGAACCAGGCCCGGGCCGACGCCTCCGTCGGCCCGCGGACCTCGTCCCCCGTGAGCCGCGGTTCCGCCACCGCCGGCCGGCAGCCCTGACGTCGGGGGGACGTCGTCAGGACCGCCGGGGTCCGGGTCCGGGGACGGAGGGGCGGGCGGAGGACGTCAGGGGTTGAGGCCCTTGCTGCGCAGCCAGGCCAGCGGATCCACCCCGTTGGCGGAGCCGGCCGGATGGACCTCCATGTGGAGGTGGGCCCCGGTGACGTTGCCCGTGGCGCCGACGCGGCCGATGACGTCGCCGGTGTTGACCTTCTGGCCGACGCTGACGCTGATGGAGGACTGGTGGGCGTACCAGATCTCCGTGCCGTCGTCGAGGGTGAGCACGGTCTTGTAGCCGTAGGACCCGTCCCAGCCGGCCGAGGTGATCGTGCCGCTGTGGACGGCCTTGAGGAGGGTGCCGGTGGGCGCGGCGAAGTCCAGGCCGGTGTGGTAGCCGGAGGACCAGTAGGCACCGGCCTGACCGAACGTGGAGGTGATGGTGTACGAGGAGGTCGGCAGCGCGTACTGCTTGGCCAACTGGGCGAGCCGCTCGGCCTCGGCCTTCTTGCGGGCCTCCTCCTCCGCCTTCGCCTTGGCGGCGGCGGCCTTGGCCTCGGCCTCCTTCTCCGCCTTGGCGGCGGCTTCCGCGGCGGCCTTCTCGGCGGCGGCCACGGCCTCGGCGGCGGCCTTGCTCTCGAGCTGGTCCTGCTGCTGCTCGGCCTGGGCCATGATGCGGGCGCGCAGCGCCTCGCCGGCGTCGGCGGCGCCCTGCGCGGTGTCCGCGGAGGTCACGCCGACGCTGCTGAGCGGGGTGGCGGGCTCCTCGGGGGTTTCCTCGTCGGAGATGAGGGAACCCACGTTGGGAAGGTCCGGCATGGAGATGGACACCGGCGGCTTGCCGGTCTGGGCGCTGGCCATGCCGCCCGCGCCGACGGCCGCTATGACGCCGACACCGAGGACGGTGGAGCTGCGGGCGAGCCCGCCGCGCTGCTTGGCGACGCGATGCCGACCGCGTACGGGGCGGATGGACTCCTCGGTGGGGTTCCACTCCTCGAACGGGCCCTCGTCGGTGCGGTGACCGCCGTAGCCGAAGGTGTCGGTGCGCTCGCTCGGCACGAACGGGGCCGCGGGGGCAGGCCGGTTGGACGCCACGTAGGCGTACTCCTTTCCTTCCGTCTCCGCCTACCGGGTTAGCTGACGGGTTCGGAGCAGGAAGGTCTCCTACGCGCGTATACCGGCCGTGCTGCCACGGCGGTATCCGCTCGATTCACCCCAAAGTGGTGGTTCCCCGGTTCCCTTGCGGGATTCGGCGCGTGCGCACGGAGCCGCCTCGTGTGACGGCTGGGACGACCGCGCTGCGTTATCGAACGTTAATGTACGCAGGGCACGGATTCCAAGCCGTTCCGCTTGATCGTTAGCGATTTTCGCGAGGACTTACCCGCCACCACCGGGGCGAATCGGGCGAGTTGACCCCGCCTCAAACCACCCATACATTCTGACGGTACGTCAGTCCTCATGCGGAGTGAGGCGATTCGGTCACGTGGCGTGACAAAGGTCAGGGGTTCACGCCGGACCCTGCCCCGATTCCGCGCATGGAAAACATTCCGGAAACACTCAGGGCCGGAACTCGATGAGTTCCGGCCCTGGGCCTTCAGTAGCGGGGACAGGATTTGAACCTGCGACCTCTGGGTTATGAGCCCAGCGAGCTACCGAGCTGCTCCACCCCGCGTCGGTATGACACCAGTGTACGCCATGCGCGGGACGGCGAGCGCACACATGACCGCCCGCCGCCCCTCACCAGCCGTTCCCGGCGCCGAATGTGGCGCCCGTCACCCCAGCAGGTGACGGTTCGGGGCCTTGGCCCGCTCCTCCAACTCCGGCAGTACGACGACCTCGGCGCCCCCCGCCGCGAGCACCCCGCTCCCGTCGGCCCCGGTCACGAACGTGTCGGGCTCGCGCCAGGCCGTGACGACCCGGCGCACGCCCGCGTCCAGGATCAGCCGGGCGCACGGCGCGGGCCGGGACGCCCGCCGGGCGCACGGCTCCAGGCTGCTGTAGAGCGTCGCGGTGGCCAGGCGCGGATCGGTCGGGTCGGCCTTCGCCAGTGCCGCCTCCTCGGCGTGCGCCACCGGATCCCCGCCCTCCCGCGAGTGGCCCCGGGCCAGCTCGGTGCCGTCGGCCGCCACCACCACCGCGCCCACGCTGAACGCGGTCCCGGAGGGCGGGCACCGGTCCGCCAGCTCGCAGGCGAGGGCGAGCCAGCGGTGGTCCGCGGCGGACGGCAGGGGGCCGGTGCCGGGGGCGGTGGGCTCGTAGCGCATGAGGACGACGTCCCCGACCGGCCGCGTCTCGACGAGGCGCAGACGGCCGCCCTGGTAGCCGCCCGGGCCGAAGAGCCGGGGCGCGTCGGGGTCACCCACGAAGAGCGGGGCGAGGACGAGCTGGAGCTCGTCGGCCAGGCCCTGGGTGAGGAGCTGGGTGTGGACCTGCCCGCCGCCCTCGACCATGAGCCGCCGTACGCCGCGCACGTCGTGCAGGTGTGTCAGGAGGCGTCGCCAGTCGAGCTCGGCGCCGAGCGGGACGACGTCGGCCGCGACGCCGAGGGCATGGGCCCGTTCGGCGCCCGCGTCCGTGGTGTAGAGGACCTTCTCGCCGCCCGTGTGCCAGAACCGGGCCGTCGGGTCGAGGTCGCCGGAGCCGCTCACGGTGACCTTCAGCGGGTACTCGGGGCGGCCCTCGGCGATCCGGGCGGCGCGCCGCTCGGGCGAGTTGACCAGCAGCCGGGGGTTGTCGGCGCGGATGGTCCCGGCGCCGACCAGGATCGCGTCGACCGAGGCCCGCACCTCGTCGACCCGGTCGAAGTCGGCCGGCCCGGAGAGCAGCAGGCGCTCGGGGCCGGTGTCGTCCAGGTAGCCGTCGAGGGAGACGGCGGCGGACAGCAGGACGTACGGGTGGGGCATCGACGCGCTCCCTCGGGGTCGGTCCCGGCGGCGGGCTGGGTGCGCGGTCCCGGCTGCGGTGGTCCCGGCCGCGACACGCTTGGTTCAAGTTTGAAACAAACCTACACTGGCGGCATGACGATCCGCTGGCTCACCCCCGAGGAGCAGCGCGCCTGGCGCGCGTACCTCGCCGCCTCGCTGCTCCTGGAGGACGCCGTCGACCGGCAGCTCCAGCAGGACGCCGGCATGCCGCACCTGTACTACTCCGTCCTGGCCACCTTGTCGGAGGCCCCGGGGCAGCGGCTGCGGATGACCGACCTGGCCGAGCGGCTGAAGATCACGCGCAGCCGGCTGACGTACGCGGTCGCGCGGCTGGAGAGGGACGGCGCGGTGCGGCGCGAGGCGTGCGCCTCCGACGGGCGCGGCAGCATCGCCACGTTGACCGACGCGGGCCGGGCGGTGCTGGAGCGGGCCGCTCCCGGGCACGTGGCGACCGTGCGGGCCGCCCTGTTCGACCACCTGACGACGGAGCAGGTCGGACAGCTGGAGGAGATCTGCACCGGGATCGCGCGGGCGCTCCAGGAAGGCGGCGGCCGGTCGGCGGCCGACGAAGTGCCGTGGCGCCGCAGGTCCTCGACGTCCTGCTCGTGACGTCGGTCACTTCCCCGCCGCCCCGGAGCGGCTTCGGCGTTGCTTCAACTTTCAAGCGGAGAGTAGAGTCCCGGCTGTGGATCTGATTCAAAACTGAAGCAGATTCCGGTGCGGCCGGGCCGACGGCCGCGCCGCCGAACGGAACGGACCCCGGAGGCCCGCATGCCCGACTTCCCCGCCGCCACCCCGCGCGCCCGCGTCCGGGTCCCGCTGCGCTTCCACGACGGCTACCGCGTCGACGCCGACCTGGTCACCTTCCACGGTCTCGTCGACGGCCGGGAGCACCTGGCCGTCGTTCTCGGCGAGCCGGGTCCCGTCCCGCTGGTGCGGCTGCACTCCGAGTGCCTGACCGGCGACGTCCTCGGATCGGCCCGCTGCGACTGCGGCCCGCAGCTGCGCGAGGCCGTCGAGCGCATCGCCGACCGCGGCGGGGTCCTGCTCTACCTCCGCCAGGAGGGCCGCGGCATCGGCCTCTACAACAAGCTCGACGCGTACGCGCTCCAGGACCAGGGCCTGGACACGTACGAGGCGAACGCGGCCCTGGGACTCCCGGAGGACGCCCGCGACTACACGGCGGCGGCCCAGATGCTCCACGCCCTGGGCGTCGGCGAGGTGGACCTCCTCTCCAACAACCCCGACAAGGCGGACCAGTTGCGCGCCCTGGACATCGCGGTCCGCGACCACGTCCCGACGGGCGTCTTCACCACCACCCACAATGTCCGCTACCTGCGCGCGAAGGTCCTCCGGACCCGGCACACCCTGCCGCTCGCGGAGCTCACGGACCTCACGGAACTGACGGACCTCACGGGCCTGACGGAACGGACGGACCTCACGGAGCTGACGGAGCGGACGGCGGGCTGAGGCTGGGCCTCCCGCCGCCCCTCTGCGGCCCTCCCGCCGAGGGGCGAGGAGGCGGTGCGGACCCGGCCGGGGCGGTGCCGGGCCCGGCCGGCCGCGCGAGCCGTGGTCCGTCCGGCCCCGCGAGCCGTGGTCCGTCCGGCCCCGCGGCCTGCGGTCCTCACAACCCCGCGGCCTCGGCGATCCCCCGTGGCCCCCCGGGCCGCCGGTGCCGCGGCGCCCACCCGCCCCGGCACCGGCGGGTGACCCGAACGCCTTCCTCATATGATCATCACTTTTTCCATGCGCTAGAATTTTTATACAGGACACTTATGCTCTGTTGAGCACATATGCGCTCACATGCCGAGCGATGGGATGGATCCTGTTCCGGGCCGACGTGAGGGGGCGTGCATGAGTCGAGTCATCCGCGTGCGCGTCGACAACGCGGCCCGCGACGGCGTTCCCGATACCGGCTGCGCCGGCCCCGGCGGCCGCCCCCGGCAGCGCTGACGCGCACGCGCTCCCGCCGAGCGGCACGGCTCGGCACCACGCGCCCGCTTCTCCACCGCCCTCCGGAACACGCGCCGCACGCGACCGGCCCGAGGCGGACATCCGCACCCCGCACACCCGTAACGGCACCCACGGCCCGCCGACGCCGCGTCCCCACGGCCGGCAGGTACCCGCGAAGGCACAGACGCCGCCACCGCACCCGACAACGGAGGTCAGACGCCCGTGCACGACACCACCGCCATGCTCATCGAACTCGGGGCGCTCATCCTCGGCCTCGGGCTCCTGGGCCGCCTCGCCGGACGGGTCGGCTTCTCGCCCATCCCCCTGTACCTGCTCGCCGGGCTCGCCTTCGGCCAGGGCGGCATCCTGCCGCTGCGGGCCAGCGAGGAGTTCGTCGCCACGGGCGCCGAGATCGGCGTCATCCTCCTGCTGCTCCTGCTGGGCCTGGAGTACAGCGCCTCCGAACTCGTCACCACGCTCAGGACCCAGTACCCCTCCGGGGCGGTCGACTTCGTCCTCAACGCCGCGCCCGGCGCGCTGGCCGCGCTGCTGCTGGGCTGGGGCCCGGTGGCCGCCGTCGCGCTGGCCGGCGTCACCTGGATCTCCTCGTCCGGGGTGATCGCCAAGGTCCTCGGCGACCTGCGCCGGCTCGGCAACCGCGAAACCCCGGTCGTCCTCGGCGTACTGGTCCTGGAGGACCTGGCCATGGCCGTCTACCTGCCGATCCTCACCGCCCTGCTGGCCGGGGTGAGCCTGGCGGGCGGCGCCGTGACCCTGCTGATCTCGCTCGGCACCGTCGGCGCCGTCCTGTACGTCGCCCTGCGCCACGGCCGCCTGGTCAGCCGCGCGGTCTCCTCCGACAACGCCGAGATGCTGCTGCTGGTGGTGCTGGGCCTGACCCTGCTGGTCGCGGGGCTCGCGCAGCAACTGCAGGTCTCGGCGGCCGTGGGCGCGTTCCTGGTCGGCATCGCGCTGTCGGGCGAGGTCGCCGAGGGCGCCAGCAACCTCCTCACGCCGCTGCGGGACCTGTTCGCCGCGGTCTTCTTCGTCTTCTTCGGCCTGAACACCGACCCCGCCCGGATCCCGCCGGTGCTGCTTCCCGCGCTCGCCCTCGCCGTCGTCACCGCCCTGACGAAGATCGCCACCGGTTACTGGGCCGCCCGCCGGGCCGGCATCTCGGCCAAGGGGCGTTGGCGGGCCGGCGGAACCCTGGTCGCCCGCGGCGAGTTCTCGATCGTCATCGCCGGGCTCGCCGTCGGCGCCGAACCGCGCATCGGCCCGCTGGCCACGGCGTACGTCCTGATCCTGGTCGTCCTCGGCCCGCTCACCGCCCGCTGGACCGAGCCCCTCGCCCACCGGTTCGCGCGCCGCCCGTCGCGCGGAGCGCCGCGGGCCGCCGCACCGGCCGAGCCGGCGGAAACCGCGCACGCCGGAAGCTGAGACGCGGACCGCTCCCGCCGGAACCCGGCCCGCGGACGCACACGCCGGAACCCGGCCCCGCGGACCGCACGCGCACACCGGACCCCGGCCCACGGACCGCGCACGCCGCCACCCGCCCACGGGAGAGTCAGGTGCTCACTCCCGGCCGAGGATCCCGGCGGCCGCCTCCACGCCCTCCCGGGTGCCGATGACGATCAGGGTGTCACCGCCGGCGAGCCGGAAGTCGGGCCCGGGGGAGGGGATCGCCCCGGCCCGGCGCAGGACGGCGACGATCGACACGCCCGTCTCCGTACGCATCCGCGTGTCACCCAGCAGCCGCCCGTTCCAGTGCGAGGTGGCGGGGAGTTCGATCCGCTCCGCCACCAGGCCCAGCTCGGTGGTCGACAGCAGGCTCGGACTGTGGTGCGTGGGCATCAGGGCGTCGATGAGGCTCTCCGCCTCCCCCGAGGTCAGCCGCACCGACAGGGCGCAGGCGTCCGGATCGTCCTCACGGTAGGCGCTCAGCGTCCGCGAACCGTCCCGGTGGGCCACGACCGAGAGGCGGCGCTGCTCCCGCGTGGTCAGGTCGTAGCGGACCCCGAGCCCCGGCAACGGCGTCCTGCTCATGCGCGCGGCACCCACGGTCGTCTCCCTGTCTGCCTGTCCGTCGGCCTGTCCGTCCGCCGGCCTGCCTGTCCGCCGGCCTGTCTGCCTGTCTCGATCGACTGTTCCCCCGAAAAGCCGTCGGTGCCACCCTAACGAGCACCCGGAACCGGCCCGTCACCGCCGGCCGGCACGGGAACGGACCGGAAGGAAGCCTCAGCATGATCGAGTGGGTGTCCCTCGGCACCGGGTCCCGGCCGGTCCCCCGGCCCGTCGCCACCCCGTTGGTCTGGGCCGGGGCCTTCGGCGGCGCGCCGGTGCTGGTGGCACTCCTCAACACCGTGGCGGGACCGGACCACCCGGCCCTCGCCCTGGCCGCGCTGTCGCTGCTGGCCGCCCTGCTGGGCCTGTCCGCGCGCTTCACCGCCGCCCCCGGCACGGCCGTGCTGTGCTGGCTGTTCCTCAACGGCTTCGCCGTCCCGCCGGCGGGCACCCTCACCTGGGCCGCCCCCCGTGACGCGTTCTGGCTCACCTGTCTGCTCGCGGCGGCCCTCACCGGCACCACCCTGTCCCGCCTGGTCCACGCCCGCGCCGCCTACCGGCGCGTGAGCGCGGGCGGCGCCGGAGGGACCGGGCGGCCGGACGAAGGACCCCGCCCGCCCTGAGCCCAACCGGTCCGAGGACCTGGGGAAGTGACGGCCCGTGCGGTCCCCGGCCCCGGCACGACGACGGCGTCCGGGCCGGCCGAAGCCGGCCCGGACGCCGCGCGGCGGGGAGGGCGCGGAGCCCGCCCGCGAGCCGTAGGCCCTGTGGGACTCGAACCCACAACCAATGGATTAAAAGTCCACTGCTCTGCCAATTGAGCTAAGGGCCCAGGCGATGTTGCCTACCCGAGCATAGCCGGAGGAGGCCGGGTCTCCGATCGGGTATCGGGACGCGGCCGCGCCGGGCGGGCCGAAGAGTCCGTGCGGAGGGCCGGTTTCGCGCCAGGCGCGGCCGGGAGGTCACGGGTCCGCCGGCTCCGGCGCCCCCGCGCGTGCCGCTTCCCGGGCCCGGGTACGCGCGTGGCCGGGGTCGAGGAACCAGTGGCGGGCCGAGGCCAGCCACCAGGTCGCGGCGAAGCCGAGGACGACCAGGACGGCGACCGGGGCATAGTTGAAGGTCTCCCAGGTGACGGGGGAGGTCTGGGGCAGCATGAAGAGGACCGTGATGACTCCGACCCACCCCACCGACACCACGCCCACCGTCCGCGACCAGCGGCCCAGGTGCCACGGCCCCCGTTCGAAGGCCTCGCCCCTGCGCAGCCGCAGCAGGGTCGGGATGACGTACGCGATGTACAGGCCGATCACGGCGATCGACGTGACCGCCGCGTAGGCCGTCTCGTTGATCAGGTACGGCAGGCCCAGGACGAGCGCGCCCAGGGCCGCGAGCCACACGGCCGCCACCGGGGTGCGGGTGCGCGGGCCGACCGTGTGCCACAGCCGCGAGAACGGCAGCGCCCCGTCCCGGGAAAACGCGTAGATCATGCGGCTGTTGGCCGTCACCGACGCCATCCCGCAGAACAGCTGTGCCCCGATCACCACCAGCAGCAGCAGCTTCCCGGCGGTCGCGCCGAGCGCGTCGAGCAGGATCTGGGCCGGCGGCACGCCGGTCGGGGACGTCAGGGCGCCCTCGTACGACTGGATCGCGAAGGTGAAGCCCAGCAGCAGGACGAAGCCCGCGATCCAGGACGTCCAGATGGAGCGGACGATCCCCTTCGGGCCGGCCGTCGACGCGTCGCGGGTCTCCTCCGTCAGGTGGGCGGAGGCGTCGTAGCCGGTGAAGGTGTACTGGGCCATCAGCAGGCCCAGCAGCACCACGTACACCCCACTCCCCCAGCCCGTGTTGTTCACGAACTCGCCGAAGACGAAGGACGCCGGCCGGTGCCGGTCGGGGACGAAGGCCAGCGCGCCGACGATCACGGCCACGCCCAGGACGTGCCACCACACGCTGACGCTGTTGAGCAGGCCGACGATCCGCACGCCGAAGGTGTTCAGCAGGCCGTGCAGCAGGAGGATCCCGGCGAAGAGCAGCACCGTGCGGCCGGGGGTGACCTCGAAGCCGAACTGGAGGTTCAGGTACGCGCCAAGGAAGGACGCCGCGCCGAAGTCGATGCCCGCCGTCACCGCCACCTGGCCGAGCACGTTGAACCAGCCGGTGAACCACGCCCAGGCGGCGGCCGTGCGCGGCGGCGCCAGCCGGTGCGCCCAGAAGTACAGACCCGCCGAGGTCGGGTACGCCGAGCAGATCTCGGCCATGGACAGGCCGACGAACAGGGTCATCAGGCCGACGGCGACCCAGCCCCAGGTGATCACGGCCGGCCCGCCCGTGTTCATCCCGAACAGGTACAGCGTCAGGCAGCCGGACAGGACCGAGATGATCGTGAAGGAGACCGCGTAGTTGGAGAACGCCGACATGCGCCGGGCGAGGACCTGCGTGTAACCGAGCTGGGCCAGCCGCTCTTCGTCCGAGAGCTCCGACGGCCCGCCCGCTCTCGCGTCATCTGCCATGTCCCCAGCGATTCCCTCACCGAGGGTATGACATGCGTCACAGGAGGGCGGGAAGGGCGGTGGACGGCGCCGCGTGCCCGTGCCGGACGGGAAAACGCCGTGGCCCCCGTCCGGGAGACGGGGGCCACGGCGCTCACGGCTCGAGCGTGTCAGCCGTTGCGCTTCCAGCGCGGCTTGTCCTCGCGGCGGCCGAAGGAGCCGCCGGCACGGTGGTCGTCACGGCGGCCGTACGGCCGGTCGTGCCCACCGGTGCGCAGGCCCGGGCGGTCGTCGCGACGGTCCCGGTTGAAGGGACGGTCGCTGCCGCGGTGCCCACCGCGCTCGTCCCGGCGGAAGCCGCCGCGGTCGCGGTCGCGGTTGAAGCCGCCCCGGTCGTCGCGGCGCTCGAAGGAACGCCCGCCGCGGTCGCGGTCGAAGGAACGCTCGCGGTCGAAGGAACGGCCGCCGCGCTCACCACCGCGGTCGCCCCGGTCGTCGCGCCGGAAACCGCCGCGCTCGCCGCGCTCGCCCCGGTCGTCCCTGCGGAAGCCCCGGTCGTTGTCGCGGCGCTCGTAGCCGCGGTCGCGGTCGCGGTCGAAGGAACGGCCGCCACGGTCACCGCGGTCACCGCGGTCACCGCGGTCGTCGCGCCGGAAACCGCCGCGGTCGCCGTCCCGGCGGTCGAAGCCGCGGTCGCGGTCGCGGTTGAAGCCGCCCCGGTCGTCGCGGCGCTCGAAGGAACGCCCGCCCCGCTCGCGGTCGAAGGAACGCCCGCCGCGGTCACCGCGGTCACCGCGGTCGTCCCGCCGCTCACGCCGCTCGTACGGCGCCGAGGCCTCCGTACGCTCCTCGCGCCCGCCCGGCTCGACGTCCTGCGCGGTCGGCTGCGCCGGCACCGACACCTCGGCGTCGGCCGGGGCCTCCACGGCCTCCCCGGTCTCCCCGGCCTGGACGGCGACGGGGACCTCGCCCCGCTCGCGCGCGACCCGCGCCAGCAGCCGGTCGGCCTCCTCGCGCAGCTCGGCCGCGCGGCGCTGGGCCCGCTCCAGCTCCTTGGTGAGCTGGGCGACCTCGCGCTCGGCCTGCTGCGCCGCGTTGCCCACGGACTCGGCCTGGACCTCGGTCATCGACCGGGCACCGGTGATCTCGGCGACCTCCGGGTCGAAGGCGCCGGCGCCCTGGATGATGTGGCGCGTGGCGTCGACGCCCGCGTCCTCCATCAGCCGGAAGATCTGGCGCCGCTGGTGCGGCAGGGAGAGGGAGACCACCGTGCCGGTGCGGCCGGCGCGCGCCGTGCGGCCCGCGCGGTGCAGGTAGTCCTTGTGGTCGCCGGCCGGGTCGACGTTCAGGACGAGGTCGATGCCGTCGACGTGGATGCCGCGCGCGGCGACGTCGGTGGCGACGAGGACGTTGACGTAGCCGTCCTTGAAGTCGGCCAGCGTCCGGGTCCGGGCGCCCTGGGTCATGCCGCCGTGCAGCGCCTCGGCCTTCACGCCGGCCTCGCGCAGCTGGTCGGCGACGCGGTCGGCGCCCAGCTGGGTGCGCACGAAGATGATGGTGCGGCCCTTGCGGGAGGCGATGGCCGCGGTGACCGGCGCCTTGTCCTTGGGCTTCACGACGAGGATGTGGTGCGACATGGTCGTCACCGCGCCCTGCGCCGCGTCGACCTCGTGCGAGGCCGGGTCCTTCAGGTACCGGTCGACCAGGGTCTTGATCTCGTTCTCCATGGTCGCGGAGAACAGCATCCGCTGGCCGCCCGCCGGGACCTGGTCGAGCAGCTCGGTGACCTCGGGCAGGAAGCCCAGGTCGGACATCTGGTCGGCCTCGTCGAGGACGGTGATCTCGACGTTCTCCAGGGAGCAGGCGCCGCGGTTGATGATGTCGCGCAGCCGGCCCGGGGTGGCGACCAGCACGTCGACGCCCTTCTCCAGGGCGTAGATCTGGTTGCCCATGGAGGTGCCGCCGCACACCACCTTCATCTTCAGCCCGAGGACGTCGCCGTACGGCTGGAGCGCGTCGGCGACCTGCATGGCGAGCTCACGCGTCGGCGTGAGGATGACGGCCCGCGGCTTGTGCTTCTCGGTGCGGCCGCCGGCGAGCTGGGCCAGGGTCGGCAGGCCGAAGGAGAGGGTCTTTCCGGAGCCGGTGCGGCCGCGGCCGAGGATGTCCTTGCCGGCCAGGGCGTCCGGGATGGTCGCGGCCTGGATCGGGAAGGGGGTGGTCACGCCGTTCTGGGCGAGCTTGCGCACGACGCCCTCGGGCAGGCCGAGGTCCGCGAAGGTGATCTCGGCGGCCTCGGGGGTGTCCTCGGTGCTCTCGGGCACGACGACGTGATCAGTACTGGTGATGGACATGCGAATGCGAAACCTTCCGGAGTCGTCTCGTCGGCACGCGCCCGTCAACTCCGTGATTCGCGATTCGCAATACGACCGCCTCGATGCGGTCCACCACGGCAAAGGAGAGTACGCGCCACACGGCGCGCTCTGCGTTGGCGCCGGGCAAATGGGATCAAACGATCTGCCACCATACGCACTCCGGGTCCACAAAAGCAAACCGAGCCGCATGACAGCAGGGGGACAGGTGGAACAGTCTCCCACACCAACACGTCCGGCCGCCCGCCCATTCCCTACACCGGCGATCCCGCCTCCGGCGCCGGTTCGCGCCGGGCGAGCTGCGGCCCCGGCGGTTCGTGCGCCGACGACGACGGCTCGGGCGCCGTCGGCTCCGGTGAGGCGCTCGGCCCGGGAGGCGTCGGTGTGGGCTCCGGCTCGGCCGGACGGGTGGGGCTCGGCGGGGCCGGACGCTCGGGCGTCGGCCCGGCGGGCCCGCCCGGCTTGTCGTCCGCGGGCGCCGGCCCGCTCACCACGGCGGACGGCGGCGCGTCCGGCGACGCCGCCCCGCCCTTGCCTTTGCCCTTGTCCTTGCGGCCCTTGCCTTTGCCCTTCCCCTTGCCCTCGCCGCGCCCGTGCCCGCCGTCCGCCGCCGCGTCGTGCCCGGCGTCCCCGCCCGGCAGGCCCGGCCCGCCGTCCGGCGCCGCGCCGCCCCGTCGCCCGGCGGAGTGCGAGGGCTTGGCGCTCCCGCCCGCGCCGTCCTCACCCACGCTCATGCAGCCGGCGGCGGCGGCGACGGCCACGACCGTGGCGGCCAGGCGGACGGGTACGTACAAGGGGCGCACGGGGCACCTCCGGGAGCCGGTGATGAGTCAACGTGCCCAACTCCCGCCACCCGCAGGAGGACACGCGCCCCGTCCCGCCGGGCTCAGCCGTACCCGAGGGCGTGCAGCCGCGCGTCGTCGATGCCGAAGTGGTGCGCGATCTCGTGCACCACGGTGATCTCCGTCTCCGCGACGACGTCCTCCCGCGACTCGCACATCCGCAGGGTCGGCCCCCGGTAGATGGTGATCCGGTCCGGCAGCACCCCGGCGTACCACTCGCCGCGCTCGGTCAGCGGAGTCCCCTCGTACAGTCCGAGCAGCTCGGGATCGTCCGCCGGCGGCTCGTCCTCGACGAACACCGCGACGTTGTCCATCAGCCGCGTCAGCTCCGGCGGAATCCGGTCGAGCGCCTCGGCGACCAGCTCCTCGAACTCCTCGCGCGTCATCTCCAGCACAGGCCCATTGTCGGGTACGACACAGCTGCGCGAGAGCCGCCGGGCACCCGCATATCCGCCCTCGCACTTGGGCATACGGGACCAATGGCCCGCGTCCCCGCCGCAGTCCGGAAGGTCATGAACGTCTCGCACCGCGTCCGCAGGGTCCCGCGCGCCCTCCCCCGCCCCCGCTCCCGCCGGGCACCGGCGAGTGCCGGGCTCGTGCCGCAGCCGCGTCCCTGGGTCCGCGCCCTCGGCCTCGTCGCCGTGGTGCTGGCGGGCGCCTGGCTGGGTCTGCTGATCGTGGGAAACGTGCGGGTCCCGGTGGGCCCCATGAACACCACGATGACCCTGCGCCCGTCCCTCACCGGCGGCACGAAGATCAACATTTCGCCGCTCGGGGCGCTGCAACTGGACAGCCACGTCGCCCCCGTCCGCCTCGACGTGAACGTCGACCAGCTCGACCCGGCCCGCGCCCAGGCCCTGGTCGACCACCCCGAACGCCTCTCGGGCCTGCAGGACGAGGTCACCCGGGACGTCGGCCGCGGCACCCTCGACCTCGCCGTGCGCTCCTGCGTCGCCGTCGTCTCCGGCGCCACCGCCCTCGGCCTCGCCGTCTACCGCCGCCCGCGCCGCGCCCTGGGGGCCGGCGGCCTGGCCCTCGCCCTGCTGGCGGCCTCGGGCGGCACGGCGTACGCCACCTGGCGGCCCGACTCGGTCCTGGAGCCGAAGTTCTCGGGCCTGCTGTCCTCCGCGCCCTCCCTGGTCGGTGACGCCCGCAGCATCGTCACCGAGTTCGACGCCTACCAGAAGGAGCTGGCGCGCCTGGTGACCAACGTGACGAAGCTGTACGACGCCACGTCCACGCTGCCCGCCTATCAGCCCGACCCGACCACGATCCGGGTCCTGCACGTCTCGGACATCCATCTGAACCCGGCGAGCTGGAAGATCATCGCCTCGCTGGTGGAGCAGTACAAGGTGGACGTGATCGTCGACTCCGGCGACACGATGGACCACGGCACGGCCGCCGAGAACGGCTTCCTGGACCCGATCGAGGACCTCGGCGCCCCGTACGTCTGGGTGCGCGGCAACCACGACTCGATGGTCACCCAGCGCTATCTGGAGGGCCTGAAGAACGTGCACGTCCTGGACGACGGCCGGGCGAAGACGATCAATGGGCTGCGTTTCGCGGGCATCGGCGACCCGCAGTTCACCCCCGACCGCTCCCGGCAGCCCGGGGCCGAGTCGTCCCAGGAGCTGGCGGGCGCCCGCCTGGCCTCGGCCCTGCGCGACCAGCGGGCCGCCGGCGAACCGGTCGACATCGCCGTCGCCCACGAACCCTCGGCGGCCCGCCAGGTCGACGGCGAGGTGCCGCTGGTGCTGGCCGGCCATCTGCACCACGAGGAGATGGAGGTCATGAGGTACGGCACCCGGCTGCGCGTCGAGGGCTCCACGGGCGGCAGCGGCCTGCGCGCGGTCGAGGACGAGGACCCGGACCCCATCGAGGCGTCGGTCCTCTACCTCGACCGCGACACCCGCAGGCTGCAGGCCTGGGACGCGATCGAACTGGGCGGGCTCGGCCTGACGACCGCCGAGGTCAGCCGCCACCTCGCGGAGGAGAACCAGCCCGGTGCGGGGACCCCGTCCGCCACCCCGTCGACGACCTCCCCGACCGGTTCCCCGTAAACCGTTTTGGCGATCCCTCCCGCCATCCCATATGCTTCTCACGTCCCCGACGCGCTGAGAAGCGCCCAGGCGGGCCGATAGCCCTCATCGTCTAGCGGCCTAGGACGCCGCCCTTTCAAGGCGGTAGCACGGGTTCGAATCCCGTTGGGGGCACGCATCACCGTATGCGACACTGTCCTAGGCGTCAGTCGAAGACAAGCGCAGACACCACTTGGTCCTGTGGAGCAGTTTGGAGTGCTCGCCACCCTGTCAAGGTGGAGGCCGCGGGTTCAAATCCCGTCAGGACCGCTGAGGTTTCACGTGAAACCTCGTGGCTGGGTAGCTCAGTTGGTACGAGCGTCCGCCTGAAAAGCGGAAGGTCGCCGGTTCGACCCCGGCCCCAGCCACTCAGTACGAAGACCCCCACCAGGCATCTGGCGGGGGTTTCGTCGTTCGCGGAGAGTCTGAGGGGAATCTGGGAGGGGACTCCTGAGACGCGTCACCGGAGAACCCCGGGCTCGGGCGGAACGGCGGGGCGGCTGCCGTGACGGACGGGGCCGGCCGCTCCTCCGTCTCCCGTGAGCCGGCGCAGGGCGGCCGGGCCGGGGCCTCGTACAACGGAGACCTGGGTCACGCCACCGTCCCACGGGTCGGCATGCCGACGCACACGGGGGGAGGTGAGCGGGGACGGGCCCAAAAGGGTTCGCCCCTTCTTTCCGCGGGATGAGATCCTGGAGCCCGTATGTCTACGCACCCCGCCCCCGCCCTCGGCACCCTCGCCCCCCGCCTGACCGAGCTGTCGCTGCGCGACGCGCACCGGCTCGGGCGCAGGCTCGAAGGCGCACGCAAGATCCGCAAGCCGGAGGCCCGGGCCGCCGTCCTCGCCGAGATCGAGGCGGAGGTCGCCAGGGCCGAGTCGCGGATGGCCGGGCGACGCGCCCGGGTGCCCGAGGTGACCTACCCCGAGCAGCTGCCGGTCAGCCAGAAGAAGGACGCGATCGCCGATGCCATCCGCGACCACCAGGTCGTGATCGTCGCCGGTGAGACCGGGTCCGGCAAGACGACCCAGATCCCGAAGATCTGCCTGGAACTCGGGCGCGGTGTGCGCGGCATGATCGGGCACACCCAGCCCCGCCGCATCGCCGCCCGGACGGTCGCCGAGCGCGTCGCGGAGGAGCTCGGCACGCCACTGGGCGAGGCCGTCGGCTGGAAGGTGCGGTTCACCGACCAGGTCGACCCGGAGGCCACCTTCATCAAGCTGATGACGGACGGCATCCTGCTCGCCGAGATCCAGACCGACCGCGAGCTGCGCGCCTACGACACGATCATCATCGACGAGGCCCACGAGCGGTCCCTCAACATCGACTTCCTGCTCGGCTACCTCGCCCAGCTGCTGCCCAGGCGCCCCGACCTCAAGGTCGTCATCACCTCGGCCACCATCGACCCCGAGCGCTTCTCCCGGCACTTCGGCGACGCGCCGATCATCGAGGTCAGCGGCCGGACGTACCCGGTGGAGGTCCGCTACCGGCCCCTGCTCGAAGAGGACTCCGACGACGCCGACCGCGACCAGATCACCGCGATCACCGACGCCGTGGAGGAGCTCATGGCCGAGGGGCCGGGCGACATCCTCGTCTTCCTCTCCGGCGAGCGCGAGATCCGGGACACCGCGGACGCGCTGGAGAAGAAGAAGTACCGGTCCACGGAAGTGCTGCCGCTGTACGCCCGGCTCTCGCACGCCGAGCAGCACCGCGTCTTCCAGCCGCACGGCGGACGCAGGATCGTTCTGGCGACGAACGTCGCCGAGACGTCCCTGACCGTGCCGGGCATCAAGTACGTCATCGACCCCGGCTTCGCCCGCATCTCCCGCTACAGCCACCGCACCAAGGTCCAGCGGCTGCCCATCGAGCCGATCTCGCAGGCCAGCGCCAACCAGCGCAAGGGCCGCTGCGGCCGTACCTCCGACGGCATCTGCATCCGGCTGTACAGCGAGGAGGACTTCGAGGCGCGGCCGGAGTTCACGGACGCGGAGATCCTGCGGACCAACCTCGCCTCCGTCATCCTGCAGATGACCGCGGCCGGCCTCGGCGACATCGAGAAGTTCCCCTTCATCGATCCGCCGGACCACCGCAACATCCGCGACGGCGTCCAGCTCCTGCAGGAACTGGGCGCGCTGGACCCGGCCCAGAAGGACCCGCGCAAGCGGCTCACCGAGACCGGCCGCAAGCTGGCCCAGCTGCCGGTCGACCCGCGCCTGGCCCGTATGGTCCTGGAGGCCGACAAGAACGGCTGCGTCCGCGAGGTCATGGTGATAGCCGCCGCGCTGTCCATCCAGGACCCGCGCGAGCGCCCGGCCGACAAGCAGACCCAGGCCGACCAGCAGCACGCCCGCTTCAAGGACGAGACCAGCGACTTCCTCGCCTACCTCAACCTCTGGCGCTACCTGCGCGAGCAGCAGAAGGAGCGCGGCTCGTCGTCCTTCCGCCGCATGTGCAAGCAGGAGTACCTCAACTTCCTGCGCATCCGCGAGTGGCAGGACATCTACAGCCAGCTGCGCACGGTCGCCAAGCAGATGGGCATCCACCTCAACGACCAGGACGCCCCCGCGGACCGCATCCACGTCTCCCTCCTCGCCGGCCTGCTGTCCCACATCGGGATGAAGGACGTCAAGGACGGCAACAAGAACGAGTACCTGGGCGCCCGCAACGCCAAGTTCGCGATCTTCCCCGGCTCGGCCCTGTTCAGGAAGCCGCCGCGCTTCGTGATGTCCGCCGAACTCGTCGAGACCTCCCGCCTGTGGGCCCGCGTCAACGCGAAGATCGAGCCCGAGTGGGTCGAACCGCTCGCCGGCCACCTCCTCAAGCGCACCTACAGCGAGCCGCACTGGGAGAAGGACCAGGCCGCGGTGATGGCGTACGAGAAGGTCACGCTGTACGGCGTCCCGATCGTCGCCCAGCGCAAGGTGAACTACGGCCGGATCGACCCGGAGGTCAGCCGCGAGCTGTTCATCCGGCACGCCCTGGTCGAGGGCGACTGGCGCACGCACCACAAGTTCTTCGCCGACAACCGCAGGCTCCTCACCGAGGTCGAGGAGCTGGAGCACCGCGCCCGGCGCCGGGACATCCTGGTCGACGACGAGACGCTGTTCGACTTCTACGACCGGCGCATCCCCGAACACGTCGTCTCCGGCGCCCACTTCGACTCCTGGTGGAAACGCAAGCGGCACGAGCAGCCCGACTTCCTCGACTTCGAGCGCGAGATGCTCATCAACGAGAAGGCGGGCGAGGTCACCAAGGCCGACTATCCGGACTCCTGGCGCCAGGGGAACCTCAAGTTCCGCGTCACCTACCAGTTCGAGCCGGGCGCGGACGCGGACGGCGTGACCGTCCACATCCCGCTCCAGGTCCTCAACCAGGTCACGGACGAGGGCTTCGACTGGCAGATCCCGGGCCTGAGGGAAGAGCTGGTCACGGAGCTCATCCGGTCCCTGCCCAAGCCGATCCGCCGCAACTACGTCCCCGCTCCGAACTACGCGAAGGCGTTCCTGGAGCGGGCCGTCCCCCTCCAGGAGCCGCTGACGACGACCATGGCGCGCGAGCTGAAGCGCATGGTCGGCGTCCCCTTCGAGGCGGACGACTTCGACTGGTCCAAGGTCCCCGACCACCTGAAGATCACCTTCCGGATCGTTGACGAGCGGCGCCGCAAGCTCGCCGAGGACAAGGACCTGGAAGCGCTGAAGCTGAGCCTGAAGCCCAGGGCCCGCAAGGCCCTCTCCCAGGCGGCGGCCGCCACCGCCGAGCGCCGGGGCGGCGAGTCCCTGGAACGCCGGGGCCTCACCGACTGGACGATCGGCACCCTCACCCGCGTCTTCGAGACCCGCCGCGCCGGGCAGCCGGTGAAGGCGTACCCGGCCCTGGTCGACGACGGCGACACGGTGTCCGTACGGCTCTTCGACACCGAGACCGAGCAGGCCGAGGCGATGTGGAAGGGCACCCGCCGGCTGATCCTGCGCAACATCCCGGTCAATCCCGCGAAGTTCGCGTCCGAAAAGCTGACCAACCAGCAGAAGCTCGGTCTGTCCGCGAATCCGCACGGATCCGTCCAGGCCCTGTTCGACGACTGCGCGACGGCCGCGGCCGACAGGCTGATCGCGGACTTCGGCGGCCCGGCGTGGGACGAGGAGTCGTACCGGAAGCTCTACGACAGGGTGCGCGCCGAGATCGTCGACACGACCGTCCGCACCGTGGGGCAGGTGCAGCAGGTGCTGGCCGCCTGGCAGGCCTGTGAGCGCCGTCTGAAGGCCGTGCGCAGCCCCGCGCTGCTGCCCAACCTCCAGGACGTGCGCAAGCAGCTGGACGGCCTCGTGAAGCCCGGCTTCGTGACGGAGACGGGGCTGCGGCGCCTGCCGGACCTGATGCGCTATCTGATCGCGGCCGACCGGCGCCTGCAGCAGATGCCGACGAACGTCCAGCGGGACACGACCCGCATGCAGAAGGTCCACGAGATGCAGGACGAGTACGCCTGGCTGCTGGAGCAGCTGCCGCAGGGCCGTCCGGTCCCGCAGCAGGTGCTGGACATCCGCTGGATGATCGAGGAGCTGAGGGTCAGCTACTTCGCCCACGCGCTGGGCACGGCCCACCCCGTCTCCGACAAGCGGATCGTGAAGGCGATCGACGCGGCGGCGCCGTGACGACACCCGCACGGAGGGTGAGTTCGACCAAGGGGCTCACCCTCCTGTAGAGTCTCTTCTCGCAGCGCAACGCAGGAAAAAGCGCCGCAAATCCTGGTCCTGTGGAGCAGTTTGGAGTGCTCGCCACCCTGTCAAGGTGGAGGCCGCGGGTTCAAATCCCGTCAGGACCGCATAGTGAGAGCCCGGGTCGCAAGATCCGGGCTCTTCCACGTGCGGCGCCCCGGGCGCCCCTCGACGCCTCTCGGCGGTCTTCGGCGGCTCTCCCGGCATCTTGACGCCGTCACATTCGCTCGGTACCCAGAAACCAGGGCCCGTTCCTCGTACGGCCCCCTGGAGGTGGCGTATGACGGCATCGGCTAGGCACGAGACGCGGGCGTTGCTCCGGGCGCACCTGGCGGCCGCGTCGTCGTACCGGCATCTCACCCGTCACTGTCCGGTCTGCCACCGCCTGCTGCGGCTGGCGATGGACTCCGCCCCGCGCCCCGCGGAGTGCCCGGAGGGGGCCGCCGAGGACGAGAGCCCCACCACCGCCTGATCCTCCCCGTGACCGCCGGCGCCCTCAACACCCGCTTGTGCGGGGAGGAGTGGAACGCGTGCCTCCCTTAGCGCACACGGGCCGGAGGCAACAAGCCTCCGGCATGTGACGGGTGTCACCGCATGAGTTTTCAGAAGTGCGGTACTTACACCCCTCCTACAACAAGTCAATTTAATATGTACAATTGCACTTCCCTCGGACGGCCGCACACAGGGGATCCGACCCCCTCCCCGGACTCCGACCAGGCCGCTCACGAACCCGCCCCGCACCCCGCGCCCGGCGCGCAAAAAAAGATCGCGCTGGACCCGGCGGAGTCCAGCGCGATCCACGACGCACCCTGTCACATGCCATGAAGCTCTGATCGGCTTGGGCGTGGGGCCTGTTGGGGCAGGACCCGCGTCGCTTGGAGCTGTGGTTTCGGGCCTCCCGGCCGATTGGGGGACCAGCCGTTTTGCCCGGTTATGGAGTTGTTCAGGCCTCGCTGCGCTGCTGCGGGATGCCCGCGAGCAGAGCGCGGACCTCGGCCTCGCGGTAGCGGCGGTGCCCGCCGAGCGTGCGGATCGACGTGAGCTTGCCGGCCTTCGCCCACCGCGTGACCGTCTTCGGGTCCACGCGGAACATGGTGGCGACCTCAGCCGGGGTCAGCAGCGGCTCGGCATCAGGGGTGCGAGCGGTCATGAGCGGCCTCCTCGGGAGAACCGAACCTTCTCGGTTCTTTCCTCTAAATTCTGCACCTTGACCCGCGTTGCCCGAAATGGCGGACGCGAGTCGAGTCGGTTATAGGACGAACGGCTTGTCCTCGGCACTACAACTACACCATCTGTCCAGCCGCGTCGGCCAAACCGATGGAATTGCCCCCCAGGTGTTCATCGGCGACGGAAGCCGATGGACCATGCCATAGCGGACAGTCACGCCACTGTGACGATCAGTCACAGTGGCGATCTGGAGTCTTCAAGACCCCCCAAAGCGTGCAATGCTGAGATTCCGACCACAGTGGAACACAGCGGGACGGAAGGAGTCCTCCCCGGACTCCTTGTCCTATTTTGGCATGAGGAGGGGTAAGGGGCGCAAGGGTGACGTACGTGCGGTCCGTCACGCTTGACGCGGTTGGGACATACGCCCGGATCGGGAACCGCGCACCGTGTACGCCCCTGGTGTGCTCCGTTTTGACGGAACCTCAGATGGAAGACGAAACCCCAAGAAGGGCGTTTGGTCAAACGTCAGTTCGCAGACCGCAGGTCCCGCACCGACCGCCACCGCTCCACCAGCCGCGTGTACGCGGCCCCCGCGGCGGCCTCGTCCCCGCGCCGCAGGGCCGCGATGCCCTCGGCCACGTCCGCCGCCGAGTGGTCGTCCTCCAGCGCGCCGGCCGGCAGGGCGTGCACCAGACCGCCGTAGTCGAGCTCGACGTACGAGCGCGGGTGGAACTCCTCCAGCCACCGGCCGACGTCCACCAGGCCGTCGATGAGCGGCCCCTCGTCGATGGCCTCCCTCAGGGCCCGCAGGCCCCGGGCCACCCGCCGCCGGGCCTGCACCATGGGCGTGCGGTAGCGCAGGACCGGCGCCTCACCGGCGGACCCCTTGCCGTACTCGCGCTCGTCGTCGGAGACCAGTACGAACCAGTTGATCGGCACCTGCCAGGTCGCCGTGCGGATCCAGGGGCGGGCGTCCGGGTTGTCGGCCAGCCAGCGCTCGTAGTCCTGGGCGGCCTGGCGGCGCAGGACCGGGGGCAGGACCGCGTCCAGGACCGGCGGCGGAAGTTCCCCGGAGAGCTCGGCGAGGGCCTGCCAGCCGCGCAGACGGGTGCGCCAGGGGCAGACGCAGATCACGCCGTCCACGTCGAGCACGAAGGCGTCCTCGCTCTCGTGCACCGGCACCGGGACCGGCGGGACGGGCACCAAGTCGGCCAGGGCCCGGCGCAGTTCGTCCTGGTAGGAGGGGCGGTCCGGGCGGCGGGCATAGCGCGCCCAGTGACCGCGCTCCGGCTCCGGGAAGGCGGCCAGCGGTTCGTACACGCGCAGGTACGCCGCGTAGGGGACGATCACCGAGGACACCTTGGGCACGCCTGCTCCCTCCCCCGCGCACCGCCGTGAAAACCTGCGGAGCCCACGACGGAGGTGCGGGAAATCCATGCAAATCGTCGCACGGACGTACTCCGCACGGAGGTGATCCCGACCACGGTGGGGCCGTCGGGCCCGCCAGGCTCTAATCTCGTGCTCACAGCCCCCGCCACCCGCACGGGAGCTCCTCTTCACCCGCCGCTACTTACTCAGGAGTCACCACAGTGACCGACGTAACCGACGGCGTCCTGCACACCCTGTTCCACTCGGACCAGGGGGGCCATGAGCAAGTCGTGCTCTGCCAGGACCGTGCCAGCGGCCTCAAGGCCGTCATCGCCATCCACTCCACCGCGCTGGGCCCCGCGCTCGGCGGTACGCGCTTCTACCCGTACGCGAACGAGGAGGAGGCCGTCGCCGACGCGCTGAACCTCGCCCGCGGGATGTCGTACAAGAACGCCATGGCCGGTCTCGACCACGGCGGCGGGAAGGCCGTGATCATCGGCGATCCGGACAGGGACAAGACCGAGGAGCTGCTCCTCGCCTACGGCCGGTTCGTCGCCTCGCTCGGCGGCCGGTACGTCACCGCCTGCGACGTCGGCACCTACGTCGCCGACATGGACGTCGTGGCCCGCGAGTGCCGCTGGACCACCGGCCGCTCCCCCGAGAACGGCGGCGCCGGCGACTCCTCGGTCCTCACCGCCTTCGGCGTCTACCAGGGCATGCGGGCCTCCGCCCAGCACCTGTGGGGCGACCCCACGCTGCGGGGCCGCAAGGTCGGCGTCGCCGGCGTCGGCAAGGTCGGCCACCACCTGGTCGACCACCTGCGCGAGGAGGGCGCCGAGGTCGTCGTCACGGACGTGCGCGAGGAGGCCGTACGGCGCATCCTCGACCGGCACCCCGAGGGCGTGACGGCCGTCGCCGACACCGACGCGCTGATCCGTGTCGAGGGCCTGGACATCTACGCCCCCTGCGCGCTGGGCGGGGCCCTGGACGACGACACCGTGCCGGTGCTGACCGCCCGGGTGGTCTGCGGGGCCGCCAACAACCAGCTCGCCCACCCGGGCGTGGAGAAGGACCTCGCCGACCGCGGAATCCTCTACGCGCCGGACTACGTGGTGAACGCCGGCGGTGTCATCCAGGTCGCCGACGAGCTGCACGGTTTTGACTTCGAGCGGTGCAAGGCGAAGGCCTCGAAGATCTACGACACCACGCTCGCTATATTCGCACGTGCGAAGACGGACGGGATTCCGCCGGCCGCCGCGGCCGACCGGATCGCCGAGCAGCGCATGGCGGAGGCGCGCGCCCGGCACTGATCCGGGACGCGCCGTGACAGGTTTGACCGGTACCCGCCGGTGGGCACTTGGAGAGAACTCTCACTTCCACCGGCGGGTCGACCGCCGACAAGTGGTTAAAATCGCGATTGACCAGCGAGGACAGGGCTCCTCGAAGGCCCTGGGCGCGGGCACGTCGTGCGGGCGGCGTACCGTATGGGCGCGGGCTCAGGTACCGTGGAAGCCCTACGGACCGGCCTCTCCATGGAGAGTCCGTTCTGGACCATGAACGCGTGTCAAGACTCTGGGGCCGTCGAGCCCCGTCGTTGAGGGGGTCGAGCCATGGGGCGCGGCCGGGCCAAGGCCAAGCAGACGAAGGTCGCCCGCCAGCTGAAGTACAACAGCGGTGGGACTGACCTCGCACGCCTGGCCGAGGAGCTGGGCGCATCGACGTCGAACACGTCGCCGAACGGCGACCGCTTCGAGGACGATGAGCACGACGACGACCTGTACGCACGGTACGCCGACCTCTACGAGGACGACGAGGACGAGGAAGAGGACTCCTCGCGCCACCGTCGCGGCGCTTGACCTTGCACTGAGCATCAACCCGGTCGGTGACTTCGGTCACCGACCGGGTTCTGTGCTGCCCGCGGGTCCCGGCCGGCGGCGCTTCTAACGCGCGTACGTGCCGACCAGGGCGGCACCGGTGGTGTGCTCGCCCCGGTCCGTGATCTCGCCGGCCACCCAGGCGTCCACACCGCGGTCGGTCAGTGTCGCCAGGGCCACGTCCACGGACTCCTGCGGCACGACCGCGATCATGCCGACGCCCATGTTCAGCGTCTTCTCCAGCTCCAGCCCCTCGACCCGGCCCGTCCTGCCGACGAGGTCGAAGATCGGGGCGGGGGTCCAGGTGGAGCGGTCCACCACCGCGTGCAGCCCGTCCGGGACGACCCGGGCGAGGTTGGCCGCGAGTCCGCCGCCGGTGATGTGGCTGAAGGCGTGCACCTCGGTGGTGCGGGTGAGGGCCAGGCAGTCCAGCGAGTAGATCTTCGTGGGCTCCAGCAGCTCCTCGCCGAGGGTGCGGCCGAGCTCGTCGACGTGCGCGTCCAGGGCCAGGCCCGCCTGGTCCAGCAGGACGTGGCGGACGAGCGAGTACCCGTTGGAGTGAAGTCCGGAGGACGCCATGGCGACGACGGCGTCACCCGTACGGATACGATCCGCGCCGAGCAGCCGGTCGGCCTCCACGACGCCCGTACCGGCGCCGGCGACGTCGAAGTCGTCCTCCCCCAGCAGGCCGGGGTGCTCGGCCGTCTCACCGCCCACCAGGGCGCAGCCGGCCAGCACACAGCCCTCGGCGATGCCCTTGACGATCGCGGCGACGCGCTCGGGGTGCACCTTGCCGACGCAGATGTAGTCGGTCATGAACAGCGGCTCGGCACCGCACACCACGATGTCGTCCATGACCATGGCGACCAGGTCGTGGCCGATGGTGTCGTAGACGCCCATCCGGCGGGCGACGTCGACCTTCGTGCCGACGCCGTCGGTGGCGGAGGCGAGCAGCGGGCGCTCGTACCGCTTGAGGGCGGAGGCGTCGAAGAGGCCGGCGAAACCGCCGAGGCCGCCGAGGACCTCGGGGCGCTGCGTCTTCTTCACCCACTCCTTCATCAGCTCGACCGCGCGGTCGCCCGCTTCGATGTCGACACCCGCTGTTTTGTAGGACGCCGCTGCGTAGCTGGCACCAGTTGTCTCAGGCATGACGATGAGAACCTTCGTGTCGTACGGCAGGTATGGCGGGCGCCCTACGGGCGGCGGATGGCGTCGGCGGCGGCCGTGGCGGCGGGCCCGGCGGCCAGCTCGGTCTCCAGCAGCTGCTTGCCGAGCAGCTCGGGGTCGGGCAGCTCCATCGGGTACTCGCCGTCGAAGCAGGCGCGGCACAGGTTCGGCTTGGCGATGGTGGTCGCCTCGATCATGCCGTCGATGGAGATGTACGCCAGGGAGTCGGCGCCGAGCGAGGTGCCGATCTCCTCGATGGTCATGCCGTTGGCGATGAGCTCCGCGCGGGTGGCGAAGTCGATGCCGAAGAAGCAGGGCCACTTCACGGGCGGCGAGGAGATCCGGATGTGGACCTCGGCGGCGCCCGCCTCGCGCAGCATGCGCACCAGGGCGCGCTGGGTGTTGCCGCGCACGATGGAGTCGTCGACGACGACCAGGCGCTTGCCCTTGATGACTTCCTTCAGCGGGTTCAGCTTCAGGCGGATGCCCAGCTGGCGGATGGTCTGCGAGGGCTGGATGAAGGTGCGGCCGACGTAGGCGTTCTTCACCAGGCCGGCGCCGAAGGGGATGCCGGAGGCCTCCGCGTAGCCGATGGCGGCCGGGGTGCCGGACTCCGGGGTCGCTATCACCAGGTCGGCCTCGACCGGGGCCTCCTTCGCCAGGCGGCGGCCCATCTCCACGCGGGAGAGGTACACGTTGCGGCCGGCGATGTCGGTGTCCGGGCGGGCCAGGTACACGTACTCGAAGACACAGCCCTTGGGCTTCGCTTCCGCGAATCGAGAGGTGCGCAGACCGTTCTCGTCGATGGCGACGAACTCGCCCGGCTCGATCTCGCGGACGAAGCTGGCGCCCGTGATGTCGAGGGCGGCGGTCTCGGAGGCGACGACCCAGCCGCGCTCCAGGCGGCCGAGGACCAGCGGGCGGATGCCCTGCGGGTCGCGGGCGGCGTAGAGGGTGTGCTCGTCCATGAAGACGAGCGAGAAGGCGCCCTTGACCTGCGGGAGGACCGTGTGGGCGGCCTCCTCGATGGTCAGCGGCTTGCCGTCCTGGTCGACCTGGGCCGCGAGGAGCGCGGTCAGCAGGTCGGTGTCGTTGGTGGCCGCCACGCGCGGGCTGCGGCCGCCCTCCTGCTTGGGCAGGTCGGCGACCATCTCGGCGAGCTGGGCGGTGTTGACGAGGTTGCCGTTGTGGCCGAGCGCGATGGAACCGTGCGCGGTGGCGCGGAACGTCGGCTGGGCGTTCTCCCACACGGAGGCGCCGGTGGTCGAGTAGCGGGCGTGACCGACCGCGATGTGGCCCTGCAGGGAACCGAGCGAGGTTTCGTCGAAGACCTGGGAGACCAGGCCCATGTCCTTGAAGACGAGGATCTGGGAGCCGTTGCTGACCGCGATACCCGCGGATTCCTGACCCCGATGCTGGAGGGCGTAGAGCCCGAAGTACGTGAGCTTGGCGACCTCTTCGCCCGGAGCCCAGACACCGAAGACGCCACAAGCGTCCTGGGGGCCCTTCTCGCCGGGGAGCAGGTCGTGGCTGAGTCGTCCGTCACCACGTGGCACGCCATCGAGTGTAGGCGAGATCGCCCGCTGGTCCGAATGGGGGAGGCGGCCCGGGCAGTGGATCAGCCTGCGGCGACGGCCCGGACACTGGTGCCGTTTTCGCTGGTCAGCGTGAGGGAGCGGTGATCGACTCCGTAGCTCAGCCGTCCGTCGAAGAGGCGCAGCAGGGTCTTCTCCGCGTCCATGAGTGAGTCTTCGCACATCATTCGGGTGGTGGACGGGGCGCCGACGGTGATATGGCCGTCGCGGACGGTGGCCCTGGCGTTGACGTCGTTGCAGCCGAGCCGGCCGGAGACGGTGCCCTTCTCGCCGTCGAAGGTGAGGTGGGCCCGGCCGCCGGTGTCCGGGGAGGTGATCGTCCACTTCGTGCCGTGCAGCGCGGCGTCCTTCTCGTCGTCCCTGGTCAGGCGGACGGTGTCGCCGTCGTCGGTGGTGAGGGTGAGCCGTTCGCCGGCGACCCGGGCCCTCAGGGAGCCGTCGGCGAGCGTGCGGGCGAGGGCCCGCTCGACGGCCATGGGTTCGGTCTCGCAGGCCATCTCGGTCGCCGTGGTGTCGCTGAGCCGGATCCGGTCGCCGTCGACGGCGGCGCGCGCGCTGAAGCGGTTGCAGCCGAAGCTGCCCTCGGCCCGGCCGTCCCGGCCGATCGTGACGTGCGCGCCGGCGGGAGCGCGGTGCGCGGTGCCGTCGACGGTGACGCCGTCGACGCTCCACCGGACGCCGGTGACGGGCTCGTCCGCCCCGGCCGCGCCGCTGCCGCCCGCCCGTTCGCCTCCGCAGGCCGCCGCGAGCGGGACGAGCAGGGCGGCGGCCGTCAGGGTCATGCGCTGCTTGAGCCTGTCCATGCCCCTTCGACGGGGATGCGGGGTGGCCGGTTCCCCTTGCCCGAGTTACCCGAGCAGCGGCAGGTACGGCTCCAGGTCCGCCCGCTCCCCGCTCGCGCTGACCTTGGCGTCCTGCACCGCGTCCCGCCACGCCAGCCGCCCGGACGCCAGCCGCGTCCAGGTCAGCGGGTCGGTCTCGACGACGTTGGGCGGGGTGCCCCGGGTGTGCCTCGGTCCCGCCACGCACTGCACGACGGCGTACGGCGGGATCCGCACCTCCGTGGAGCCGCCGGGCGCCTTGGCGGCGAGCGCGTCGGCGAGCAGCCGGGTGCAGGCGGCCAGGGCCCGGCGGTCGAGGGGGACGTCGAGGCCGGGGACGGCGTCGTTGAGGTCGTCGGTGTGCACGACCAGTTCGACGGTGCGGGTGACCAGGTAGTCGTCCAGGGACAGGGCCCCCGCGCCGGTGGCGAGCAGCCTGCTGCCGGGGTGGGCGGCGAGGTCGGCGGTGAAGCGTTCCTGGGTGGCGGCGAGGTAGGCGTCCGGGTCCGGGTGGCGCTCGGCCAGCTCGCGGGCGTGTCCGGCGATCTCCGGTGCCTCGGCGGCGATCGCAGACGGCCAGTCGAGCAGGGTCCCGTCCCGCTTCGCCGGCTCCGGGAGGTCGACCAGGCGGGCGACCGCCCGGAGGGTCATCCCGAGGTGCGCGACCAGCTCCCGCACGGTCCAGTCGCCGAGCCGGGTGGGCAGCGCGAGCTGTTCGGGGGTCAGGGTGCGCACGGCGGCCCGTACGTTCCCGAACTGGGCCAGTACGGCGGCGCGGGTCTTGGCGGGGTCGTAGGTGCGGGGGCGTTTCCTGGCCGGTGGCATGGGGTTCAGCCTAGGGTCTGCCGTCGGACTCCCGTCGTCCGCCCGGAGGGCGGGCCCCGCGGCGTCGGGTGCGTGCTCCCGGCGTGCCGGGCGCCGGCCCCCGTGCCGGATGTACCCGGGTCCGCGCCCGGTGCGGCGGGAGTGCGCGCAGGGCGTCGCGGGACAGGCGGGAGTGCGGACGACAGACCCTAGGCGCGCTGCGAGGCCGTCGCGGGCGCTTCGAACACCTCGCCGTTGCGGGGCACGCCGATGCCGTGCCAGGTGAAGGGGACGCCCCGGGCGGAGTCCGGGTCGGGGCCGTCCATCAGCTGGAAGTGCAGGTGCGGCTCGGTGGAGTTGCCCGAGTTCCCGCAGTGGGCGAGCAGCTGTCCGGCGCGCACCCGGTCGCCCTCGCGGACGGCGAGGGAGCCGCGCCGCAGGTGGGCGTAGAGGGCGCAGGTGCCGTCGCCCAGGTCGAGGACGACGTGGTTGCCGAGGATGCGCCGGGCGCCGAGCAGGTCGCGCACGCTCGCCTCGAGGAGCATCAGGTACAGCAGCGCGGGCAGCGACGTACGGCTCAGGTGGTCGCGCTGCCGGTCGGTCGCCCGTACGACCGTGCCGTCGGCGACCGCGAGGAGCGGGGCGCCGAAGGCGGGGAAGTCGCCGTTGCGGCGGGCGAGCGGCCACAGCCAGCGGAAACCGGGGCGGGTGCCCGGCTCCGGCTCGGCGACGATGTCGACGGCGAACGTCTGGCCGTAGGCGTGCGTGCCGTGGCTGGGGGTGCGGTCGGCCGGGCTGTTGCGCGCGGTCCAGCGGCCGGTGACGGGCGGGGCGACCGCGACGGGTTCCCGGACCACGCTCGGGTCGTCCGGCGCACCGCCCCACCGGTTGGCCACGACGACGAGGGTGAGGGCCAGGGCGAGGGGCATGCAGTTCCACCACCACGGGTACCCGGGGTCGAGCCAGAGGTGGGCCGCCACCAGGGCGAAGAAGGCCAGCAGCAGCCCCCGGTAGGTGAGCGCGGCCAGTTTGCGTACGGACATCGTTCCCCCTCGTGGTGCCGGCGCCGGCCGGTCAGGGCCGGGCCGCGGACAGGGCGACGAGCAGCGGCACCACCCGGCCGGGCGGGACCTCGTAACGGCCCCGTCCGGTGGTGTGCAGCCAGCCCGTGCCGGTCAGTTGGCGCAGGTGGTGGTAGATCTGGCCGGTCGTGCCGACCTCGTCCAGTCCGGCGAGTTCGGCGGCGGTGCGCCGGCCGCCGAGGATCTCGCGGAGCAGCCGCAGCCGGACCGGGTGGCCGAGCGCGGCGAAGGCGTCGGCGGCCGGCCGCCAGTCGTCCTCCAGCAGGTCCCCGGTCAGCGTCCCGTTCTGCCACGCGTACTGCTCGCCCGTCGGCAGCCGTACGGCGCCGGTGAACAGGACGCCCCCGTCGGCCGCCCCGAGATCGGCCAGCCGCTCCCTGAGCCCGTCCAGGGCCCAGAAGTCGCCTTCGCCGGGGCGGGGCGCGGTCCGTCCCGCGGTCTCCAGGGCGGCCAGCCGGCGCTCCAGGTCGGCGACGCGTTGTTCGAGATCCACGCCATGGATATTACGTAAGTACGTAATTACAGACAAGCATCGGCCGGTCGCCGGACACGCAGAAGCCCCCGCCCGGCGGACCGGACGGGGGCTTCGCGGGGTTCCGTTACGCGAGCAGCGCCGGGATCGTGCCCTCGTGGGCCTCGCGCAGCTCGGCCAGGGTGAGGGTGAACTCGCCCTGGACCTCCACCGTGTCGCCGTCGACGACGCCGATGCGGGTGGCGGGCAGGCCGCGCGCGCCGCACATGTCGGTGAAGCGGAGCTCCTCCGAGCGCGGCACGGCGACGATCGCGCGGCCGGCCGACTCGGAGAACAGGAAGGTGAAGGCGTCCAGGCCGTCGGGGACGATCAGGCGGGCGCCCTTCTCCCCGAGCAGCGCCGACTCCACGACCGCCTGGATCAGGCCGCCGTCGGACAGGTCGTGCGCGGAGTCGATCATGCCGTCGCGGGAGGCGGCGACCAGGATCTCGGCGAGCAGCCGCTCGCGCTCCAGGTCGACCTTGGGCGGCAGGCCGCCGAGGTGGTCGTGGATCACCTGGGACCAGGCCGAGCCGCCGAACTCCTCGCGGGTGTCGCCGAGGAGGTAGATCAGCTGGCCCTCCTCCCGGAAGGCGACCGGGGTGCGGCGGGCCACGTCGTCGATCACGCCGAGGACGGCGACGACCGGCGTCGGGTGGATGGCGGCCTCGCCCGTCTGGTTGTAGAGCGAGACGTTGCCGCCGGTCACCGGGGTGCCGAGCTGCTGACAGGCGTCCGCCAGACCGCGCACCGCCTCGGCGAACTGCCACATGACCGCCGGGTCCTCGGGCGAGCCGAAGTTCAGGCAGTCGGAGACGGCCAGCGGCTTGGCGCCGGTGGTGGCGACGTTGCGGTACGCCTCCGCCAGGGCCAGCTGCGCGCCCGCGTACGGGTCGAGCTTGGCGTACCGGCCGTTGCCGTCGGTGGCGATGGCCACGCCCAGGCCGGTCTCCTCGTCGATGCGGATCATGCCGGAGTCCTCGGGCTGGGCGAGGACCGTGTTGCCCTGCACGAACCGGTCGTACTGCGAGGTGATCCAGGACTTGGAGGCCTGGTTCGGGGAGGCCACCAGCTTCAGGACCTGGTCCTTCAGCTCCTCCGGCGTCTGCGGGCGCGGCAGCTTGTTCGCGTCGTCGGCCTGCAGCGCGTCCTGCCACTCGGGGCGGGCGTAGGGGCGCTCGTAGGTCGGGCCCTCGTGGGCGACCGTGCGCGGGTCGACGTCGACGATCTTCTCGCCGTGCCAGTAGATCTCCAGGCGGTCGCCGTCGGTCACCTCGCCGATGACGGTGGCGATGACGTCCCACTTGTCGCAGATCTCCAGGAACCGGTCGACCTTGTCCGGCTCGACGACCGCGCACATGCGCTCCTGCGACTCGCTCATGAGGATCTCCTCGGGCGAGAGCGTGGAGTCGCGCAGCGGGACGTCGTCCAGGGTGACGCGCATGCCGCCGGAGCCGTTCGAGGCGAGCTCGGACGTGGCGCAGGACAGGCCGGCCGCGCCGAGGTCCTGGATGCCGACGACCAGCTTCTCCCGGAACGCCTCCAGGGTGCACTCGATGAGGAGCTTCTCCTGGAAGGGGTCGCCGACCTGGACGGCCGGGCGCTTGGAGGGCTTGGCGTCGTCGAAGGTCTCGGAGGCCAGGATCGAGGCGCCGCCGATGCCGTCGCCGCCGGTCCGGGCCCCGTACAGGATGACCTTGTTGCCGGCGCCGGAGGCCTTGGCGAGGTGGATGTCCTCGTGGCGCATCACGCCGATGCAGCCGGCGTTGACCAGCGGGTTGCCCTGGTAGCAGGCGTCGAAGACGACCTCGCCGCCGATGTTGGGCAGGCCCAGGCAGTTGCCGTAGCCGCCGATGCCCGCGACCACGCCCGGCAGGACGCGCTTGGTGTCGGGGTGGTCGGCGGCGCCGAAGCGCAGCGGGTCGACGACGGCGACCGGGCGGGCGCCCATCGCGATGATGTCGCGGACGATGCCGCCGACACCGGTGGCCGCGCCCTGGTAGGGCTCGACGTACGACGGGTGGTTGTGCGACTCGACCTTGAAGGTGACCGCGTAGCCCTGGCCGACGTCGACGACACCGGCGTTCTCGCCGATGCCGACCAGCAGGGCGTCGCTCTCGGGGGCCTTCTCGCCGAACTGGCGGAGGTGGACCTTGGAGGACTTGTACGAGCAGTGCTCGGACCACATGACCGAGTACATGGCGAGCTCGGCCCCGGTGGGCCGGCGGCCGAGGATCTCGACCACGCGCTCGTACTCGTCCTTCTTCAGGCCGAGTTCGGCCCAGGGCAGCTCGACGTCGGGGGTCGCGGCCGCGTGCTCGACCGTGTCCAGAGGCGTCCGGCTCATGCGTTGACCAGCTTCTTGAGGATCGAGGTGAAGAAGGGGAGGCCGTCGGTGCGGCCGGTGCCGATCAGCGGCTCCACGGCGTGCTCCGGGTGCGGCATCAGGCCCACGACGTTGCCGGCCTCGTTGGTGATGCCGGCGATGTCGTTGAGCGAGCCGTTGGGGTTGAAGTCCAGGTAGCGGAAGGCGACCCGGCCCTCGGCCTCCAGCTTGTCCAGCGTGTACCGGTCGGCCACGTAGCGGCCGTCCATGTTCTTCAGCGGGATGTGGATCTCCTGGCCCGCGCTGTAGTCGCTGGTCCAGGCGGTGTCCGCGTTCTCCACCCGCAGCTTCTGGTCGCGGCAGATGAAGTGCAGGTGGTCGTTGCCGAGCATGCCGCCGGGCAGCAGGTGGGCCTCGGTGAGGATCTGGAAGCCGTTGCAGATGCCGAGGACCGGCAGTCCGGCCTTCGCCTGCTCGATGACCGTGTCCATGACCGGCGAGAAGCGGGCGATGGCGCCGGCCCGCAGATAGTCGCCGTAGGAGAAACCGCCGCACAGCACCACGGCGTCGACCTGCTTGAGGTCCTTGTCCTTGTGCCACAGGGCGACCGGCTCGGCGCCCGCGACACGGATCGCGCGCTGGGTGTCCCGGTCGTCGAGGGAACCCGGGAAAGTGACGACGCCAATACGAGCGGTCACTTCACGGCCTCCGCGACTTCCTCGACCCGGACGGTGAAGTCCTCGATCACGGTGTTGGCGAGGAAGGATTCCGCAAGATCGTGGATGCGGGCGAGGGCGGCCTCGTCGACCGGCCCGTCAACTTCCAGTTCGAATCGCTTTCCCTGGCGGACGTCCGAGATCCCTTCGAAACCCAGCCGCGGCAGTGCGCGCTGCACCGCCTGGCCCTGGGGGTCGAGGATCTCCGGCTTGAGCATGACGTCGACTACGACGCGTGCCACTGGCACTCCCGGTGTGTGGTGCTGAGCAGGTTCCTTCAGACTACCCGCACAAAATTTCTACGCGAGTAGAGTTGTAGGAATCTACGTGACTGCCATCACGATTCGGCATCGAGGGGAGACGCGAGGGAAAAGTTCCGGGAAAGATCCCTGTTCTGTCGCGGACGCCTATTGCGCCGGGACACGCGGGGAGATTTAGTCGAGCTTCACATTGCATTGCCGGGCACTGTACAAATGAATTGTCATTAACAGATACTTTGCCCGATTACAGGCGAACAGCCGACATCTCCACGACGTCCCGGCACGTCATCGCGGACGTCGAACCGGAGATGTCGCACGAAGGGACCGATATTCGTGGCGCAGAAGGTCGTGGTCACTCTCTTTGACGACATCGACGGCTCGGAAGCGGCGGAGACGATCGCCTTCGGGCTCGACGGCACGTCGTACGAGATCGACCTGAGCGAGGCCAACGCCAGGAAACTGCGCGAGTCGCTCGAACCGTACGTGGCGGCCGGCCGCAAGCGCGCGCGGTCGGGCCGGGCGTACCGGCAGACGGAGGTCGCCCCCGACCCGGCGGCCGTGCGGGCCTGGGCGCAGGCCAACAAGATGGAGGTCCCCGCGCGCGGACGGATCCCCAAGAAGGTCTACGAGGCGTTCGCCGCGGCGCGGTGACGGCCCGGAGGCCGGTCCGGCGCCCGCCCGGCCGCCCCTCGCGTCAACCGACTTGCGCACCACCCCCGCTGATCAGCTAGAGTCTGGAGCACGCCGAGGGGCGAGGCCGAAAGGCCCAGCCCACTCCGGACGCGCGGGTGTAGTTCAGTAGCAGAACATCCCCCTTCCAGGGGGAAGGCGCAGTGTGCAATTCCTGTCACCCGCTCTGCAGCGCCGTACCGACCAGTGAAGTGGATCAGGTAGTCTGGTGCTCGCACCGATCGGTGAAAGCCGGTCGGGGGCAATGCGGACGTAGCTCAGTTGGTAGAGCGCAACCTTGCCAAGGTTGAGGTCGCGAGTTCGAGCCTCGTCGTCCGCTCGGGAATGAGACCCCGGTCCTTCAGGGCCGGGGTCTTTTCGCATGCTCCCACCGGGCTTCTGACATTTGTCATGGGGACCGGTGACAGCGCGCACTGCCGCCGGGGCCGCCGCGCCGGGACGCTGGGGACATGGAAGCGAACGGACACGAACACGTGATCGAGGTCACCGACCTCCGGCGTGTGTACGGGGGCGGGTTCGAGGCGGTGCGCGGGATCGGCTTCACCGTGCGGCGCGGGGAGATCTTCGCCCTGCTGGGTACCAACGGCGCGGGCAAGACGTCGACGGTGGAACTGCTGGAGGGGCTCGCGGCACCGGCCGGCGGGCGGGTGCGGGTCCTCGGACACGACCCGTACACCGACCGGGCCGCCGTGCGGCCCCGGACCGGTGTGATGCTGCAGGAAGGGGGCTTCCCGTCCGAGCTGACCGTCGCGGAGACCGCGCGGATGTGGGCGGGGTGCGTGAGCGGGGCACGGCCCGCGCGGGAGGTGCTGGCGCTGGTCGGGCTCGCGGGCAGGACCGGCGTACGCGTGAAGCAGCTGTCCGGCGGTGAGCGGCGGCGGCTGGACCTGGCGCTCGCGCTGCTCGGGGAGCCCGAGGTGCTGTTCCTGGACGAGCCGACGACCGGGCTGGACGCCGAAGGACGCCGGGCCACCTGGGAGTTGGTCCGCGCGCTGCGCGACGTCGGCACGACCGTGCTGCTGACCACGCACTACCTGGAGGAGGCCGAGTCGCTGGCCGACCGGCTCGCGATCCTGCACCAGGGGCGCATCGCCGCCTCGGGCACACCGGCGGAGGTGACCGCCTCCCAGCCCTCCCGGATCTCCTTCGAACTGCCCGAGGGCTACTTCCTGGGGGACCTGCCGCCCCTCGACGGGCTGGGCGTGTGCGGGCACGAGGTGGACGGGCGGGTCGTACGGCTGCGCACCCGGGAGTTGCAGCGGGCGGCCACCGGGCTGCTGGTGTGGGCCGAGCGGGCCGGGGTGGAACTGCGCCGGCTGGACGTGCGGTCGGCCTCGCTGGAGGAGGCGTTCCTGACGATCGCCCGCGAGGCGTCCGAGAGGGTCGAGGGGGCCGAGGGGGCCGAGAGGGCCGAAAGTTCCGAGGGGCCGGGGGCCTCGGCCTCCGCGACGGCCGGGAGGTACCGGGCATGAGCGGCGTGGTCACCACCCCGGGGGCGCGGATGGCGGCCCTCGCGCGGGCCGAGCTGACGCTGCTGGGACGCAGCAGGGGCACGCTCGTCGCCGCCCTGTTCGTACCGCTGGTGCTGCCGGTCAGCGTGCGGTCGGCGGCCGAGGAGATGGACCTGGAGAAGGCCGGGCTCAGCGTCGGCACGGTCGTGCTGCCCGCCGCCATCGGCTTCTCCCTGCTGTTCGCCGTCTACGCGGCGCTCGTCGGCGTCTTCGTCACCCGGCGCGAGGAACTCGTCCTGAAGCGGCTGCGCACCGGCGAGCTGCGGGACGCCGAGATCATGGCCGGCTGCGCGCTGCCGCCCGTCGCGACCGGGCTGGTGCAGTCGCTGGTGCTGGTGGCGGGCTGCACCGTGCTGCTGGACGTCCCGGCCCCGCCGGCCCCCCACCTGGCCGTGCTGGGACTGCTGGCGGGCCTCGTGCTGTGCGCGGCGCTGGCGGCGCTCACCGCGAGCTTCACCCGCACCTCGGAGAGCGCCCAGGTCACGCCGATGCCGTTCATGCTGGTGTCGCTGCTCGGGTCGGGCGTGAGCGTCCCGCTGGAGGTGCTGCCGGACCGGCTGGCCTCCCTGTGCGAACTCCTGCCGCTGACCCCCGCCATCACACTGGTGCGCGGCGGCTGGACCGGCGACCTCTCCGCCTACGAGGCGCTGGGCGCCGTGGCGACGGCGGTGGCCTGGACGGTCGTGGCGGTGTTTGCTGTACGGCGATGGTTCCGGTGGGAGCCGAGGCGCTGAGAGGCACGGGGAGAGCGGGAGATGCGCGTACCGGGGGGATGGTGGCGGCGCAAGAGCACGCCGGCCAAGGTCGAGACGTACACGCGGTGGTCGTTCCACACGTTCACGGTGGTCGAGGTCACCATGGGCGGGCTGTCCGCCTTCGGGCGGGTGGGCCCGCGGGTCGCCGCGGGGCTGCTGCTGCTCGCCTGCCTGCACGCCGCGGCGTGCGCCGTGACCGCGTCCCGGGCGCTGGACTGGGCGCGCGGCCGGCGCGAGCAGCCCGTGCGGATGCTGTGGACGCTCACCGCCGCGACCGCCGTGACCGGCGCCGCCGCCCTGGTGATCAGCGACCGCTGGTCCGGGGACGGGGAGGTCGCCACCGCTGCGGGCGGGCTCTTCGGGGTCGTCGTGGTCTTCGGCATCGGGTCCCTCACGCTGTGCATCCGCGGCCGGCGGCGCGTGCTCGCCCTGGTGGCCGGCTTCGCCGCGGGGTCGGGGGTCCTGGCGCTCGCGCTGGGCGCGCCCGTCCTGCCGGCGCTGGCCTCGTCGCTGGCGGTGCTGGCCGGCGGCGGGTTCCTCGCCTTCACCTCCGTCTTCTCCGTCTGGCTGCTGAACGCCGTCTACGAACTCGACGAGGCCCGGGAGACCCGGGCCCGGCTCGCCGTCGCCGAGGAACGGCTGCGGTTCGGACGTGACCTGCACGACGTGATGGGGCGCAACCTGGCCGTGATCGCGCTCAAGAGCGAGCTGGCCGTGCAACTGGCCCAGCGGGGGCGGCCGGAGGCCGTGGCGCAGATGGTCGAGGTGCAGCGGCTGGCGCGGGAGTCGCAGCGGGAGGTGCGCGAGGTCGTGCGCGGCTACCGCGAGGCCGACCTCGCCACCGAACTCGCCGGTGCGCAGGGCGTGCTGGAGGCGGCCGGGATCGACTGCACGGTCACCGGGTCGGCCGCCGGGCTGCCGGCGGCGGTGCAGTCCGCGCTGGGCTGGGTCGTCCGGGAGGCGGTGACCAACGTCCTGCGGCACGGGGACGCGCGGCGCTGCGCGGTGGGGCTGCGGGTGTCACAGGGGCGGGTGGTGCTGTCCGTGGAGAACGACGGGGTCCCCGCGGGCGCCGCGTCCGCGGCCGGGGGCGAGGCCGGGCCCGCGGCGGGTGCCGGTACCGGGATCACCGGGCTGCGGGAGCGGCTCGCGGACATCGGGGGGACGCTGCGGGCGGCGCCCGCCGGGAAGGGCCTGTTCCGGCTGACGGCCGAGATCCCGCTGCCGTCGGTTCCCGGGCCCGCTCCCTCTTCCGGGACCGCTTCCTCCGCCGCTTCCGGGACCGCTCCCTCTCCTGCTCCTGAGCCCGGTCCCGGTCCCGGTCCCGGCGTCGGTCCTGGTTCCGGCTCCGGACCCGATCCCGCGCCGTCCGCCCCCGATCCCGCGCCGTCCGCCCCCGATCCCGCGCCGTCCGCCCCCGGTCCGGCGCTTCCCGCCCCCCGTTCCATGAGCGAGGTCACCCCATGACGTCCGGCCGGCCCGTCCGCCTGCTCCTGGCGGACGACGAACACCTGATCCGGGGCGCGCTCGCCGCGCTGCTGGGGATGGAGGACGACATCATGGTCGTCGCCGAGGCCGCCACCGGGCCGGAGGCGCTCGCGATGGCCCGGGCGCACACACCCGACGTCGCCGTCCTGGATCTGCAGATGCCCGGCGCGGACGGTGTGAAGGTGGCCACATCGCTGCGGGCGGAGCTGCCCGACTGCCGCGTGCTGATCGTGACGAGCCACGGGCGGCCCGGACATCTGAAGCGGGCGCTCGCGGCGGGTGTCAGGGGATTCGTGCCGAAGACCGTCAGCGCGCAGCGGCTCGCCGAGATCATCCGGACCGTGCACGCCGGGAACCGCTACGTCGACCCGGAGTTGGCGGCCGACGCGATCGCCGCCGGGGACTCGCCGCTGACCGTGCGGGAGGCCGAGGTGCTGGAGCTCGCGGCCGACGGGGCGCCCGTCGCGGAGATCGCGGAGCGGGCCGCGCTGTCGCAGGGAACCGTACGGAACTACCTGTCGTCGGCCGTCTCCAAGCTCGGGGCGGAGAACCGTCATACGGCGGTGCGTCTCGCGCGCGAGCGAGGTTGGGTATAGTTGCTCTCGCGTCACGGCGCAACGCGGACGTAGCTCAGTTGGTAGAGCGCAACCTTGCCAAGGTTGAGGTCGCGAGTTCGAGCCTCGTCGTCCGCTCCAGATCAAGGCCCCGGTCATCGGACCGGGGCCTTCGTCGTACCCGGGAAGGGGAGGTGCCCCGGCCGCCGCCGGGGCCCTCTCCGTGCGGTCAGTCCCAGCTCACGCCCGTCAGACGCTCGTACGCCTCCACGTACTTGGCGCGGGTGGCGTCCACGATCCGCTGCGGCAGCGGCGGCGGGGGCTGCTCGCTCCGGCGGTCCCAGCCGGACTCCGCGGAGGTCAGCCAGTCGCGCACGAACTGCTTGTCGTACGACGGCTGCGCCCGGCCGGGCTGCCACCGGTCGGCCGGCCAGAAGCGGGAGGAGTCGGGGGTGAGGACCTCGTCGGCGATGACGAGGTCGTCGCCCTCGAAGCCGAACTCGAACTTGGTGTCGGCCAGGATGATCCCCCGGTCGCGGGCGATGTCGCGGGCGCGGGAGTAGGCGGCGAGGGTGGCCTGGCGCAGGCGGGCCGCGGTGTCCGCGCCGACCTGGCGGGCGACCTCCTCGTAGGAGACGTTCTCGTCGTGCTCGCCGACGGCGGCCTTGGTGGCCGGGGTGAAGATCGGGGCGGGCAGTTCCGAGCCGTCCACCAGGCCTTCGGGGAGGGCGAGGCCGCAGACGGTACGGGACTCGTCGTACTCGGCCAGGCCCGAGCCGGTGAGGTAGCCGCGGGCCACGCACTCCACGGGGACCATCCGCAGCGACTTGCAGACCAGCGTGCGGCCCGCCCAGTCGGCGGGGGCGCCCGCGGGCGGCTCGGTGCTCAGGACGTGGTTGGGCACCAGGTCGGCGAGCTGGTCGAACCACCACAGGGAGAGCTGGGTGAGGACACGGCCCTTGTCGGGGATCTCGGTCGGCAGCACCCAGTCGAAGGCGGAGATGCGGTCGCTGGCGACCATCACGAGGTCGCCCGCCTCGTTCCGGTACAGCTCGCGCACCTTGCCGGTGTGCAGGTGCACCAGGCCCGGAACCTGGACGGGCTCGGGCTTTTCGACGAATCCGGACACGGTTCCTCCCCGTGGTTCTGGCCAATGCTCCGATTGTCCCGTACGGGGGGAGGGGCGGGGACAGTGGGTCAGTCGCGTTTGCAGATGCGGTCCAGGAGGTTGGCGGTGGCGCGCTGGACGCGGGCGTCGGCGTGGCCGGGGCGGTCCAGGGCCGGGGACCAGGCGAACGTCCCGGACGCGAAGACCCAGGCGCCGGACGGCGCGCGGTACAGGGAGGTCTCCTGGTGGCGCACGACCCCCTCGCGGTCGGTGTACGGGGAGTGCGCCAGCAGGATCCGCTCGTCGTGCTCCGGCAGCGGAGTGCGCGGGAAGTAGCGGTCGGCCTCGCCCGCCACCAGGCCCTCGATCTCGTCGCCCTCGTGCGCGCCGGTGGCCTCCCACAGCCAGTGGCCGGCGTTGCGCACGATCAGCGGGTGCGGCTCGGGGACGTGGCCGGCGTACTGGATGCCGATCAGCTGCTGCTCCGCGCGGTCGATCTCCCGCCACAGCACCGGCCTGCCCGGGCCCTTGCGCTTGCGGCAGGTCAGCAGGCGGTCGGGGGCGCCGGAGGGGGAGGGGCCGAGCTCCACCTGCCAGTACATGGTGTTGGCGGAGAGGAAGACCAGCGAGGTGCCCTGGTCGCGGGCGTGTTCGACGGCGCGGCGCATCGGGACCGACCAGTACTCGTCGTGCCCGGGGAAGACCAGGCCCCGGTAACGGGCCGGGTCGACGCGGCCGGCGTGCAGGTCGCGGGCGTCGGCGTAGGCGAGGTCGTAGCCGTAGCGCTCGGCCCAGCGGATGACGTCGTAGGCGTGCCCGACGTGTATCGGGAGGCCCCAGCCGGCGTACGGCCGGTCGAAGGAGACCGTCGTGGCGGCGTCGGCCTCGCCGAGCAGGCGGCCGTCCTCGTCCCAGGCGTGGTAGAGGCTGGCTCCGGTGCGGCCGTCCTCCGGGTAGAGGTTGTACGCCTGCCAGGTGATGTCGGGCAGGATCAGGAGCAGGTCCGCGGGGCGGTCGTCGCGGACGGTGAAGGGGACGTGCGAGCGGTAGCCGTCGGCGGTGGTCAGGACGGCGACGTACGCGCCGACGCTCCAGGACGACGGGATCTGCAGCCGCCACGACAGCCACCAGTGGTGGCAGGAGACCGTGCGGTCGGCGGTGAGCGGCGAGGGCTGGACGATGCCGGACAGGCGAGGGCTGGTGGTGATCTTGGCCGCGCCGTCGCCGCCGTAGTGGCCGATGCGGTAGACGTCGACGCCGAACTCCTGGGGCGGATCGACGGTGACGTGGAAGTCGATCGCCTCGCCCGGGGCCGCCGCGCCGGTGGCGGTGAAGCCCTTGATCTGGAGGTGCACGTCGTCGGCCGAACGGGGGCCGCCGGCGGAACGGGGGGCCGGGACCCGCCCCCGCCCCGGGGCGGGAGCCGGCTCCTGGTCCGCGTACCAGGGGACGATCCGGCCCGAGTCGCCGACGTACGTCTCCCTGCCGCGCAGCCAGGGCACGGGGCCCTGCCCGAAGGGATCCGTCACGGCGTGCGCCATCGCCCCCGACTCCCAGCGGCGGATCTGCTCCGAACCCATGGTCGGCTCCCTCCCCCTCGCCCCCGTGGTGCGTGGTGTGCGGTGTCCGCGGATGGTGCGTGCTGGTGCCGCGCGCCCATGCGGGGCGGTTCGCGCGTGATCCGTGTCGCGCTTCGTGCCTGGCCTGTGCCGCCCGCTCATGCCATGTGCGCGTTCGGTCCAAGCACATCACATGACGCGCGCAGTACGTCACCGTTCGTTGTGAATCGACCAGAAGTGGAAGCAGGGGCTCCGCACTGTGGGTCCGGCATTCCGGAGGGCGGGGGCGCGGGGTTCGGGCGCCGGGTTCGGGCGCCGGGTTCGGGCGCCGGGGCCGACCGGCCCGCGGGGGTCGGCGGTTCCTGGTGGCGGCGGGCTTCGAGGGCTTCCGCGGCGGGGGACGCAGGCCGGTGCCGCCTCCGGCGCGGCTGCCGTGGGGGCCGCGGTCTCAGACGAGGCGTACCGGCTTCTCGGGGCGTATCCCCAGCCGGGACAGCCACGCCCGCAGGGGGGCCGGGTCGCCGTCCTCGATCAGGGCCAGGACCCCGGGGCCGAGGTCGGCGGTTCTCTCGCCGTCGACGAGGAGGGCGGGGCCGTCGAGCCAGTCGAGGCCCGGTACCGCGCCGGCGGTGTCCATGGCCGCGCAGCAGACCATCGCCGTGATGTGGTCGGCGAGGAGGTCGCGGGCGGTGCGGGGGGGCTGGAGGGGGAAGAGCGGGAGGCTGTGGCCGTCCCAGAGGGCGGTGACGGCGGTGACGGCCTGGTGGGCGGGGCCGTCGGCGGTCCCCGCGGCGGCGGGGCCGGAGGCCGGGGCGGGCCGGGGCGCGGCCGTCCCCTCGCGGGCCAGTTCGGCGCTGAGCCGGGCGGCCAGCGCGGCACTGCGGGCGGTGGTGCCGGAGAGGTCCTCGTCCTCGTCGTCGGCTCCCGGGCCCTGCCCGGCCGTGTCCGTCCCGGATGCCCGGCCGGACGGCGCCGCAGGACCGCCGCCCCGGTGGCCGGCCGTGGGACCGGCCGCCCGGGCCGGTTCCGCCAGGTGGTCGAGGACGCGGGCCAGGGTGGGGCCCCCGGCGCCGGCAGTGCCCGGGGCGGTGGGGCGCACGCCCATCGCGTCCAGGACCCGGTGGAGGCGGGCCGCGTCGGTGCGCCACTTGCGGTCCACGACCTCCTCCGGGTACTCGCTCCAGTCGACCGGGGACCAGTCCGGGCCGGGTGCGGCGGGACCGCCGTGGAAGAGGCGGGCCGCGAGGAGGGAGGCCGCCTCGTCCACCGCGCCGGGTTCCTCCAGCAGGTCGCAGGCCGGGCGCTCGCCCAGCCGGGAGGCGAAGCCCTCGGCGAGGCGGTCCCGGCGGGACAGCTCGGTGAGCGCCGCCACCACCCCGGCGTCCAGCCGGGAGGGCCAGCGGCCCATCCGCCAGGCGGGGAGGGCGACCCGGGTGAGCAGGCGGTCCCAGCCCGCGTACGCCAGGCCCACCTGCTCCTGGGCGACGATCCGCAGGCCGTAGTCCACGGTCTGGGCACGCTCGGCGGCGGCGGCCGCGACCCCGCGCTCCATCTCGGCGACGTGACCCCGGCAGCTGCGCAGCAGCAGACGGGCGACCCAGGCGACGCCCGCGAGCACCACGCGGGCCACGGACACGTGGTGCGGCGCCGGGGTGGCCACCGCCGCGTCCAGCCCCCTCACGAAGCGCCGGGCGGCCGCTATGTCCGGGTGCGCCGACGGGCCCGTACCGGCGACGACCGGGGCGAGGACGGCGCGCAGCTCGCCCACCCGCATCCACCACAGGAACGGGGAGCCGATGACGAGCACCGGTGCGGCGGTGCCGCGGCGGTGCGCGGGGCCCGCCCCGCCCGCGAGGCCGTCGCGGCCCTCCGGGGCCGGGAGGGTCCCGGAGGGCGGGCGGAACCGGGAGCCCGGCGGCGGGCCGTGCGCCGGATGCGTGCGGTCCTCCAGCCAGCTGTCGCAGTCGGGGGTGAGCGCTATCGCGGACGGGGCGGGCACGTCGAGGCGGTCGGCGAGGTCGCGCACCATCCGGTACAGGTCCGGGGCCGCCTCCTCGGCGATCGGGACCGTCGGGCTCATGGCGGGACGGGCCCGGGCAACCACCAGGGCGATCCCGGCGGCGGCGAGCAGCACGAGGACGGCGAGGGGCGTCACCACCCAGCGCGCGGCGGCCCAGCCCGGGCCCACCAGATGGCCGGCGGACGCGCCGGCCAGCAGGACCACGGCGACGGCGGCGGGCAGCAGGGCGACGGCCAGCGCCCGGCTGCGGATGCGCAGCACGGCCAGCGCCCGGGAGCGCGCGGCCTGCGCGCCCACCTCCACACCCGTTCCGGTCACGACCCGACCTCACCCCCTCCCAGCCGTCCTGACGCTGTCGTCCTGGCTTTGCTCACTCCCCCACTGTGGCACCCGCCACCGACATCGCAATGCCGGTGGGCCAAGTGCCCGAACGCTTGCGCCGCACCCTAGTTGGGGCTCCGGCCCCCGTCAGTCGGACAGGACACCGGTCACTCGATGGAATGGCTTTGGGGAAAGGTGGATGACGGACAGCACATTTCAGGCCCCGGATTCTGAGACGAATCCGGGGCCTGCGAGGTTCACTGCGACGGGCCGGGAAACGGCCGCCGGCGGCAGGGGGGCGGGCTACGCGTCCCGCGCCGCCGCCTTCGCCGCGATGTCCGTGCGGTGCCGGGAGCCGTCGAGACGGATGCGCGAGACGGCCCGGTAGGCGCGGTCGCGGGCCTCGGCGAGGTCCTTGCCGGTGGCCGTGACGGACAGCACCCGGCCGCCCGCGCTGACGACGGCCCCGCCGTCGCGCCTGGTCCCGGCGTGCAGGACGTACGCGTGCGGGGCGTCCTGGGCGGCGACCTCGTCGAGGCCGGTGACCGGGTCGCCGGTGCGCGGGGTGCCGGGGTAGTTGTGCGAGGCGACGACGACGGTGACCGCCGCCTCCTCGCTCCAGCGCAGCGGCTCCAGGTGCGCGAGGCCGCCGGTGGCGGCGGCCATCAGCACGTCGGCCAGCGGGGTCCGCAGACGGGCCAGGACGACCTGGGTCTCGGGGTCGCCGAAGCGGGCGTTGAACTCGATGACACGGACGCCACGGCTGGTGATGGCCAGGCCGGCGTAGAGCAGGCCGGAGAAGGGCGTGCCGCGGCGGCGCATCTCGTCGACGGTCGGCTGGAGCACGGTCTCCAGGACCTCGTCGACCAGCTTCGGGTCGGCCCACGGCAGCGGCGAGTACGCGCCCATGCCGCCGGTGTTCGGGCCCTCGTCGCCGTCGAGGGCGCGCTTGAAGTCCTGGGCGGGCTGCAGGGGCAGGACGGTCTCGCCGTCGGTGACGGCGAAGAGGGAGACCTCGGGACCGTCGAGGAACTCCTCGACGACCACGCGCTCGCAGGCGGCCGCGTGGGCCCTGGCCGTGTCGAGGTCGTCGGTGACGACGACGCCCTTGCCGGCGGCGAGTCCGTCGTCCTTGACGACGTAGGGGGCGCCGAAGGCGTCGAGGGCCGCGTCGACCTCCTCCGCCGTGGTGCAGACGTACGAGCGCGCCGTGGGTACTCCGGCCGCCGCCATGACGTCCTTGGCGAAGGCCTTGGAGCCCTCGATCCGGGCGGCCTCCCGGGAGGGACCGAAGACCGGGATGCCCGCCTCGCGCACGGCGTCGGCGACACCGGCGACGAGCGGCGCCTCGGGGCCGACCACCACCAGGTCCGCGCCGAGCCGCGTGGCCAGCGCCGACACGGCCGCGCCGTCCAGGGCGTCGACCTGGTGCAGCTCGGCGACCTCGGCGATGCCGGCGTTGCCTGGGGCGCAGTGCAGCGCGGTGACGTCGGGGTCGAGGGACAGGGAGCGGCACAGGGCGTGTTCGCGGGCGCCGCTGCCGATGACGAGGACCTTCACGGGGCCAGCCTAACGGGACGAGGGCCCGGCGCTTTGTGCGGGCCGCTGAAACGGCGGGCGAACGGCGGTTGTGTCTTCCTACGAGACCGTCGGCGGGGCCGGGCGCCGGCTCGGCCGTCCTCCTACTCGTTCGTGTACTCCTCCACCACCGTCGCGCCCAGCTCGCGGACGATCAGCTCCTGGCCGGAGAGGGCGGACTCGTCGAGGTCGGGGTCGTCGTCCTCGGGGATGTCGTCCTCGGGGGCGATGGGCGGTGGCTCCGGGGCGGAGGACGGGGGGACGGGCGCAGGGGCGGGAGCGGGGGCCGCTGTGCCCGCCGCCGGACGGGCGGGGGCGGGGGACGCCGGCTGGGACGGCGCCGGGCGCTGGGCCGTCGCGGTACCGCCGTAGCCGCCGGGGCCGCCGTAGCCGCCTCCGCCTCGGGCGCCGGTGAGTCCCGGGGGGCCGCCGGCCGCGGAGGCCGTGCCGCCGGAGGGGTCGACGATCGCCTCGATCTTCCACTGGACGTTGAACTGCTCGCCCAGCGCCTGCCGCAGGACGTCCTCGCTGCCGCTGCTCAGGAAGTTGTCGCGGGCGCCGGCGTTGACGAAGCCGAGCTGCAGGGTGATGCCGTCGAAGCTGGTCACCTGCGCGTTCTGGCTGAGCAGGATCCAGGTGAACCGGCGCCGGTTCTTGACGGCCTCCAGGATGTTCGGCCAGAGCATGCGGGGGTCGAGGCCGCCGGCCGGGGGCGCGGACGAAGCGGCGGACGGGGGCGCCGCCGCGGGGGCGCTGGATGCGGGGGCGCCCGGCGCGGGGCGTTCGGCCGGGGGCTGCCCGCCGCCGCCCGCCGCGGCGGCCGTGGGCCAGCCGCCGGGCCTGCGGCCGCCGCCGGCGGACGCGGCGGTGGGCCAGGCGCCGGGGGCGGGCTGAGCCGCGGGGGCGGGGGCGGTCGGCGCGGGCGCCGGGGGGCCGGCTGCCGCGGCGGGCGCGGGCACGGGTGCCTGGGGCTGCTGCGGCTGTCCGCCCGCGGCGGGACCGGAGGGCACGGGACCGGCGGACACCCCGGCTCCCGGAGCGGCACCGGCCCCCGGGGGCGCACCCGGCGCCGGCGGGCCGCCGGCGGCCCCGGCCCCGGCCGCCGCACCACCGCCGCCGCCGCTGCCCGAAGCCCGTACCGCCGCGCGGGCCGCGGCGGGGCCGGTGCCCGGCGGGACCGCCGCGGGCGCCGCCCCGGCGTGCGCCTCGGGTCCGGGTACGTATCCCATGGCCGGCATGCCCGAACCCGCCGGGAAGTGCGCGCCGCGCTCGATCCGGTCCAGGCGGGCCATGACCGACCGCTCGTCGCCGTAGGCGGCCGGCAGCAGCACACGGGCGCAGATCAGTTCGAGCTGGAGGCGCGGCGAGGTGGCGCCGCGCATCTCGGTCAGCCCCTGGTTGACCAGGTCGGCGGCACGGCTCAGCTCGGCGGCGCCGAAAGCGCCGGCCTGGGCCTGCATCCGCTCCACGACATCGGCCGGGGCGTCGATGAGCCCCTTGTCCGCCGCGTCGGGAACGGCGGCGAGGATCACCAGGTCCCGCAGCCGCTCCAGCAGATCGGCGACGAAGCGGCGCGGGTCGTTGCCGCCCTCGATCACCCGGTCGACGACCTCGAAGGCCGCGGCCCCGTCGCCGGTCGCGAAGGCCTCCACGACGGAGTCGAGCAGCGACCCGTCCGTGTACCCCAGCAGGGAGGTGGCCATGGCGTACGTCACACCGTCCGCCCCGGCGCCGGCGAGCAGCTGGTCCATGACGGACATCGAGTCACGCACGGACCCGCCGCCGGCCCGCACGACGAGCGGCAGGACGCCGTCCTCGACGGGGATGTCCTCCTTCCGGCACACCTCGGCGAGGTACTCCCGGAGGGTGCCGGGCGGGACCAGCCGGAAGGGGTAGTGGTGGGTCCGCGAGCGGATGGTCCCGATGACCTTCTCGGGCTCGGTGGTCGCGAAGATGAACTTCAGGTGCTCGGGCGGCTCCTCGACGACCTTCAGCAACGCGTTGAAGCCGGCCGACGTGACCATGTGGGCCTCGTCGATGATGTAGATCTTGTACCGGCTCCGGGCGGGCCCGAAGAAGGCCTTCTCCCGCAGGTCACGGGCGTCGTCGACACCACCGTGCGAGGCGGCGTCGATCTCGATGACGTCGATCGAACCGGGCCCGTTGCGGGCCAGGTCACGGCAGGACTCGCACTCCCCGCACGGGGTCGGCGTGGGGCCCTGCTCGCAGTTCAGGCAGCGGGCCAGGATGCGGGCGCTGGTCGTCTTGCCGCAGCCGCGCGGACCGCTGAACAGGTACGCGTGATTGACCCGGTTGTTCCGCAGCGCCTGCTGCAGCGGGTCGGTGACATGCTCCTGCCCGATGACCTCGGCGAACGACTCCGGGCGATAGCGGCGGTACAGCGCGAGAGACGACACGCCTACGAGGTTATAGGCGCGCACTGACAACCCGCCCCGCCCGCGGAGCCCCGGCCGGGAGCCCTCGGCCGCACCGCAACCCGGGGGACCGGGCCTCGCGGCGCGCCCGGCCTCGCGGCGCGCCCGGCCCGGGCATGGCCACGGCCACGGCCACGGCCACGGGAAACGAAAGCGCCCCCCACGCACCCGCCAGAGCCGACCTACCCTTGCTGCCTTCCGGCCCTGGGGGAGTTCAGTCAGATAGCGCCGCGTGAGGGGCTTCGCACAGGTTACCCGATGCGGGCCGTGGTGAACGAGTTCGCGAGCACTCCTCTCGGTCATGTAATGTTTCCGGCGGAGGATTCGCCTAGAGGCCTAGGGCGCACGCTTGGAAAGCGTGTTGGGGGCAACCCCTCACGAGTTCGAATCTCGTATCCTCCGCCAGCCCAGAGGGCCGGACCGCGCAAGCGGTCCGGCCCTCTGGCGTTCGTCCGCCCCGGTGCACGCCCCCGCCGGCTTTTCGGCTGGTGGCGGGCGGTTCCCGGAGCGCGCCTCCCGCCTGCTGTGCGGCCTCGCGGAGCCCGGCCCCCGTCACATGCGCGGCGGGCCCGCCCGCGTCCTCGCCGCTGTACCGGATTCCCCACCCGTGACAGGGTCGATCACGATGTCTCCCGGCCACGAGGAGTGCCGCGGCCGAGGTGTCCACGGGGACGACGCGCGCTCCGTGAACCCCACAGGGCCGACGGCGCGTGTCGTCCGGCATCCGTTCGGGTGGAATCCCCCCGAACGGCACGGGAGGGGAGGACCTCCGAAAAGGAGTCGATGCACCGCGCCGCCCTGGCCGATCATGCAGGTATGCCACTGACAGCCACCCTCGCCCGAGTCGACGCGGATCTGGCCGCCGGCCGGGTGCCCATGGCACGCCAGCGTCTGCGCGGACTGGTCTCCTCCTTCCCCGACGACCTGGCGCTTCGCCGTCGCCTGGCCGAGGTGTACCGGCTGTACGGCGAGCCCGCGGAGGCGGGGCGCTGGATGTACCTGGAGGAGGACCGGGACGCGGACGAGACCTCCGCCTTCGAGGCGAGGTACCGCACTCCCCAGGAGCGCATGAGGGCGCTTGCCTGGCGCGGCCCCGAGTCGCTTGCCCGCTCCCGGTTCGCCAGGGAGCAACTGGCAGCGGTACGGGCCGCTTGCTCCGACGCCCTGGGGCGCCCGGTCGACTGGGACACGGTGTCCTTCGCTCCGGACGACGAGACGGACACCGGGGAGGGGAGGTTCGCCGGCTTCCTCGCCGGAGCCGGATGCCTGGTGGTGGTCCTCGCGATGCTGGGGATCTGGGTGAACGGACTCGTCGCCCTCTTCGACTGATTCATCCGCCGGCAGGTGCGCCGGCAGGCCGGTCGAGACGTCGCTTCGCCGGACCCGGCCCCGGCCGCGCGGCTTTTCCGCCGTCCGGCCGTCACCCTCCGCCCGGTCCTCACGGTCCCTCGCCGGGCGGAGGCGCGGACCGGGGGAACACGGGCTGTCCGCGGCCCGGGCGGGTAACCGCAGCCCATGGGCGACATTCTGGTGGGCACGTGTTCGTGGACGGACCGGGCGCTGGTCGGCAGCGGGTGGTATCCGGCGGGGCGGCGGGACGCCGAGGGGCGGTTGCGGTACTACGCCGAGCGGTTTCCGGTCGTGGAGGTGGACTCCACGTACTACGCCCTGCCCTCCGAGCGGAACAGCCGGTTGTGGGCGGAGCGGACCCCGGACGGCTTCGTGTTCGACGTGAAGGCCTTCTCCCTGCTCACCGGACACCCGACGCGGAGTTCGGTGCTGCCGCCCGGGCTGCCGGCCGACGCCCGGGACCCGGAGGTGCTGGACGAGGTGTGGGAACGGTTCGCCGAGGGGATCGCGCCGCTGCGGCGGGCGGGGCGGCTGGGCAGTGTGCTGTTCCAGTTCCCGCCGTGGTTCCGGCCCGGGGAGCGGGCCGAGCGGTTCCTCGCCGGGTGCGCGCGGCGGACTCGGGGGTGGCCCGTCTCGGTCGAGTTCCGGCATCCCGCGTGGTGGGAGGAGGGACAGGCGGAGGCGACGTGCGCGCTGCTCGCGCGGCACGGCATGGCCGCCGTCGCCGTCGACATGACGCAGTCGCTCCCGGCGTCCGTGCCCCCCGTCACGCCCGTCACCTCGTCCCGGCTGTCCGTCGTACGGTTCCACGGACGCAGTGCCGCCTGGGGCACCGGGACCAAGGAGGACCGGTTCCGGTACGGCTACGGCGACGACGAACTCGCCGAGTGGCTGCCCCGGCTGCACCGGCTCGCCGAGCGGGCCGAGCAGGTCCACGTCCTGTTCAACAACTGCTGCGGCGACGCCGCCGTGCGGGCCGCCGAGGCGATGACGCGGCTGCTCGGGCAGCCAGCTACCCGGCGATCCGCACCGGCTTCGTGACACTCACCTGGTCCAGTTCCGAGACCCGGACCGTCGCCTTCATCGTCCAGGTGCCCGGGATGGGCAGGGTGAGGTCGTTCGTGGCCCAGTAGCCGCCCCGGTCGGTGAGCCCGGCGTCGAGGGGGCCGATCTTCCGGGCGGGCAGCGTGAAGGACAGGCGCAGTTCGGGGATGGCGGTCAGGCCGCCGTCGGAGCCGAGGACCACGGCCTGCACGCCGTTGTCGCCGGTGCGGCCCGGGTCCAGGGTGATCTGCACCGTGCCGCTGCCGCCCGGGGTGCCGGTGTCGAAGGGGATCGTGACGACCGTGGCCGCGGGCAGCCCGGGGGTCGCCGCGGGCGCCTGCGCCGCCTCGGCCTCCGCGCGGCCGGGCAGGGTGCCGGTCAGCACGGTCGTGACCGCCAGGACGACGACGGCGACGACGGCCTCGGCCAGCACCGAGCGGCGCAGGGCACGGCGGCGGGGATCCGCCCCGTCGGGAGCGGACCCTCCCGACGGGGGCCGCGAGGCCGATGCCGGCTCCGACTGCGGCTCCGACTGCGGCTCCGGCTCGGACGGCGGCTCCGGCTCCGGCCCGGACGGGGACGAGGGCGCGTCCGCCCCTCGCGGTCCGCCCACCGCCTCCAGCACCCGCTCCCGTACCGCCCTCTGCGCGTCCGCCGCGTCGGTCACATCCACCACATCCGTCGCGTCCGTCGCATCCGCCGTGTCCGTCGCGTCCGTCGTGTCCCTCTTCTCGGCCGCCTCCGTCCGCCCGCGCGCCGTCCAGCGCCGTGAGTGGTTCGCCGCCATCAGCAGCGCGACCACCGCCGCGAGTTTCAGCAGCAGGGTCCTGCCGTACGAGGTGCCGGTCAGCGCGGTCCACGAGCCGAGGCCGCGCCAGGACTGGTAGACGCCGGTGGCGGCCAGGACCGTCACCGCGGCGAAGGCGACGCGGGAGAAGCGGGTGACGGCGGCCGCCGGGAGCGCGGTGGCGGGCACCGAGGGGCGCAGCAGGGTCAGCAGAGCCGCCAGGCCGCCGAGCCAGACCGCCATCGCCAGCAGGTGCAGCACCGACGACGCCATCGCCAGCGGCACCTGCGGGCCGGCGGAGGCGTGCTCGGCGGCGGCCCAGGTGAGGGCCAGGCCCACCGCCAGCGCCGCGCCCGTCACCAGGGCGGCGGGCGGCGTCCGGCCGTCGCCCCGGCGACGGGCCAGGCGGACGAGGAGACCCGCCGTCGCCAGCAGCAGGACCAGGCGGGCCAGCAGGGCGATGCCCGGGCGGCCGGCCAGGGTGCGGCCGAGGGCGGAAGGGTCCAGGGCCGCGGCCGGGCCGGCGCCCGTCTCGTAGGGGGCGCGCAGCAGGAGCAGGGCCACGGTGGTCGCCAGCAGCGTCCACCAGCCCGTCAGGAGCGGCAGCCGCAGCGGGGCCGGGTCCGGTGGGCGGCACAGGGCCGCGAACGCGGCCGTGCCGACGAGCAGGGCGACGGCGAGGTAGGCGAGGTGGCGGGCGGCGTCGTGGAGGCTGCCGGTCAGCGGGTGCTCGACGGGGCCCGTGGGCACGGCGGCCGGTGTCGGCGAGGGCTTGCCGACCGAGAAGGTGAAGGCGCCGGAGACCGGGTGGCTGTCCGCCGACACCACCCGCCAGGCCACCGTGAAGGTGCCCTCGCCGAGTCCGGCCGGCAGGGTGACGCGGGCGGTGTCGGAGCGGCCGCCGGCGTGCCGCGGCTCGCCCGTGCGCACTCGCCGGTTGCCCGGGTCGTAGACGCGGAAGGAGTCGTCGAGCAGGCCGACGGACTCGGTGAAGGTCAGGGTGAGGTCGCGGGGGGCCGAGCGCAGGACGGTGCCGTCCCCGGGGTCGCTGCCCTTGAGGGCGGAGTGGGCGGTCGCCGGTCCCGCGCCGCCGAGGAGGAGCAGGACCAGCACGGTGCCCAGCAGCACCAGCCCCTGAAGCCCTCCGGTGCCCCGGCCACCGGGCTCGGGTCGTCGTCCGCCATCGCGCCCCTCGTTCCGCCGTCGGTCCACGTCGTTCTCCGTCTTCGGGCTCGGCTCCGAGGTAGGTACGGACGGGGGGCCCGGCGTGCTCACCGCGGGCGGGGCCGCGCCCGTCACCGGGGCGGCCGGCCCGGGCCTCGGACGGGCTCACGGCGGCGGACTCACGGCGGCGGGCTCACGGACGGCACAGGTCCGCGATGCGCGCCGCCCGGCCGGGGTAGCGCGCGGTCAGCTCCGCCGCGTCCCCGTGCTCGTAGCCCTCGTACGTGAAACCGGGTGCCATCGTGCAGCCGAACAGCGTCCACGCGCCGCCCGCCGCCACCCGCGCGCCCATCCAGGTGCCGGCCGGGACGGTCAGCTGGACGTGCTGGCCGCCGAGTACGTCCGGTCCCAGCACGGCCGTCCCGGACGTCCCGTCGGGGGCGAGGAGCAGCAGGTCCAGCGGGTCGCCGAGGTAGAAGTGCCAGATCTCGTCGGCGGGCAGGCGGTGCAGGGCGGAGTAGTCGTCCGGGTCGGCGGTCAGCAGGGCGACGATGGCCGTGCCCTCGGGCCGGCCGTCGGGCCGCCCGGGTCCGGCCCAGGTCTGCCGGAACCGCCCGCCCTCCCGCGGGACCGGTTCCAGCCCGTAGTGCGCGACGAGGTCCTCGGGGGTCACACGGGGAAGGCTACCTCCCGGGTGAGGAAGGCGAGCCGGGCCTTCTTCTCCGGCAGGTACACGTCAGGGAGGTCCACCTCGGGCAGGACGACGGCCGGGCCCGCGCTGAAGCCCTGCTTGAGGAAGCGGGCGATCGCCTTCTCGTTGCGCACGTCCGGGTCGACCACGATCCGCCGCCGGTCCAGACCCCGCAGGACGTACAACGCGATGACGGACAGCAGCGCGGAGGTCCAGCCGGGGCGCGCCCCGCCCGGCCCGGCGGGCGCGAGGAGCAGGTGGACGCCGATGTCGCCGGGCTCGACGGGGTAGCACTCGCCGACGCGGTCGGCCTCCGGCTCGTAGGTCTGCAGGAGGGCGGCGGGCGCGCCGTCCTTCACCACGAGGAAGGCGTGGTGGGTGTCGAGCGTGTCCATATGGGCGTAGATCTCGGCCACCTGCTCCTCGGTGAGGCCGGTCATGCCCCAGAAGGCGGCCCGCTCCTGGCTCACCCAGCCGTGGATCACCGGGGCGTCGGAGCGTGCGTCCAGCGGCAGGACGCGGACGGTGCCGAAGCCGTCGACCACCTGCTCGTGGACGGCCGTGCGGGAGGCGTACGGGTCAGACATCGGTCTCCTTCTCGAGCCGGTCCCAGTCGGTGACGACCGGGACGAGGTCCCCTTCCAGCCACAGGGGGAGCTGGTCGCGGTGGTGGGGCGAGGCGGGATCGCCGGAGGCGCCGAAGGGGACCACCCAGCGGCTGTCCTCGCGGCGGGCCAGGTCCCAGACGTACCGGGCGGCCGGGCCGCGCGCTGCGAGGTCGGTGAGGCCGGGCACGGCGGAGGTGCACAGCACGCAGTCGTGGTCGCCGGACAGGCCCGGTTCGTCGTGGGGCGGCTCCGGCGGCAGCGCGCGCCAGGGGGCCAGGCGGTGGGTGTCCCCCCAGGTGCCGCCGGGCCGCCGCGCCGCGACCTCCTCCAGCGCCGCGCGGACCGCCGCCGCACGGTCGACGCCGTACAGCTCGTCGGCGCTCAGCAGGTGTTCGAGGGCGAAGCCGACCCGGGGCAGCAGGGCGAGCCAGGGCAGGAACACCTCCGGGTACGCCGGTGGCGTGCTCAGCGCGGCGAACGCGGGGTGGGCCGCCAGCCGGCGGGCGACCGCGCCGCGCACGGCCGCGTAGAGGGCCGCGTCCGCGCTGCCGGCGTCCATGCGGCGGTCCCAGCGCAGCAGGCGGTCCCTGACGCGGGCGGCCCCGGGGGTGAGGCCGTCCAGCGTGCCGGCGAGCTCCAGCAGGGGCGCGGCGGAGGCGAGGTGGGTGTCCGTGTGGATCGCGGGCATGTCGGCGGCGGACCAGCGGTCCCGGCCGGCCAGCAGGGCGGCGATGCGGTCGGCGCGGTGCGGCGGGGCGAACTCGACGCCTAGGGGGGCCGCCGGACCGCGCTGGTTGGCCATCACGGCGACGCCGTCGGTCAGGCCCGCCCGGGGCATCTCGTGCCAGCCCCGCCACTCGTGGCCGGGTTCCCAGGCGGGCACCAGGCGGACGCGGTTGGCCTCGGCGCGCACCGGTACCCGGCCCGCGACCCGGTGCAGCAGGCCGCCCTCGGTGTCGGCGGCCTGGACGACGTTGACCGGCTCGGCCCACCGGTCGACGGCCCGGTCCACGTCGGCGACCCGGCGGGCCCGCAGCAGCGGCAGCAGGGCGCCGAAGCCGAGGTCGCCGGTGACGCGGGGCGGGTAGCGCAGGCTGATGGCGACGGGGGGTTCGCCGGGCCCGGGCACATCGCCGTCCAGGCCCTCCGGCCCGCCGATGACGACCGGGCCGCGGCCGGTCTCGATCACCTCGACCTCGACGGGTTCCCCGCCCGCCACCTCGACGGTCTCGGTGTGCCGGGCGGCGCGGTGCCACACGCCGTCCGGGCCGAGCGCCTCCACCGCGTCCCCCGGGCTCCCGGCTTCGCCGGCGCGGGGGGCGTCCCCGCCGGTGCGCCGCAGCCGCTCCCGGTACAGGTCCTGGTAGTCGGCCATGGCGTTGGTGATGGCCCAGGCGACCGTGCCGGTGTGGCCGAAGTGGGCGATGCCGGGGACGCCGGGCACGGCGAGGCCCACGACGTCGAACTCGGGGCAGGACAGGTGGATCTGCTGGTAGACGCCCGGGTCCTCGATGAAACGGTGCGGGTCGCCGGCGATGAGCGCCCGCCCGGTGGTGGTCCGCTCCCCGGCGACCAGCCAGCCGTTGCTGCCGGAGGTGCCGGGGCCGTCGGTGGCGAACAGGCCGACGGCGTCCGGGCCGAGGTGCGCGGCGACCTGCTCGCGCCAGAGCTTGGCCGGGAAGCCCGCGAAGAGGATGTGGGTGGCGAGCCAGACGCCGAGCGGGGTCCAGGGCTCCCAGCGGCCGGGGGCGAGGCCGGCGCGGGCGAACTCGGGGGCCCTGCTGCCGGACAGGCCCTCGTTCACGCCGTCGGTGTACGCCCGCACCCAGGCGGCCGTCTCCGGGTCCTGCCGCTCCAGTTCGGCCCAGCAGCGGCGGGCCGTGTCGGCGAGCCGGGCCCGGCGGGCGAAGAGGTCCCAGGGCAGGGCCCCGGGACCGAGGAAGGAGGCCGAGGTGCCCTGTGCGCGGTGCCGCTCGACCTCCAGCTGCCAGGCCCGGTCCAGGGCGGTGACGCGGCCCTGGGCGCGGGCGAGTCCGGCCGCGTCGTCCGCGCGCAGATGCGGGATGCCCCAGGCGTCCCGGTAGATCTCGACGGCCACCTGCACCCCTGCTTTCCTTTAGGTTAGGCTCGCCTAACTCGGTCGTGGCGGAATCGTACGCGAGAGGTGAAGAGGCGATGGGGCAGGGGCGGGGCTGGGAGGGCGCGGTCCTCAGACTGCTGCGCGCGAAGGACTTCGTGTTCACGGTGACGGACGCCGAGGACGTCACCCCGCACTACCGGCGGCTGCGCCTCGACGACGGCGGCATGCTGGCGGCGACCGGCGTCCACCCGACGATGTGGGTACGGCTGTGGTTCGACAACGCGGGCAGACCCCATCAGCGGGCCTACACCCTCGTCGACCCCGATCCGGCGGCCGGCACCCTCGGCCTGGAGTTCGCCCTGCACCAGGGGTGCGCCAGCGACTGGGCCCGGACGGCGCGGCCCGGCGACACCATCGAGGCGACCGTCCAGGGCACGGGCTTCGAGCACCCGGACCCCGCGCCCTCGCACGTCTTCGCCGTCGGCGACCCGGCCTCGCTCCCGGCGGTCAACTCCCTGCTCGGCGCCCTGGGTTCCGCCCCCGCCACCGTCTGGTTCGAGGGCGCCCTTGACGGCCTGCCCTGCCACGCCGACCCGGCCCGCCACGAGGTGCGCGAGGTGCCCCGCCGCGACGCGGGCGCCCACCTCGCCGAACGCGTCCGGGCGGAGCTGCCCGGCCTGCTGGGGAACACCCCCGACCCGTACGTCTGGATCGCCTGCGACGCGGCGACGACCCGGACGCTGTCGGCGTACGTCCGCAGGGAACTGGGCGTGCCCAGGCACCGGATGCACGCGCTGGGGTACTGGCGGGCGGCCTGACCCGCGCGGGAAGAGGAAGACGGGCCCGGCTCCTGCCTTCTGCCGCCCTTCTGCCGCCCTTCCGCCGTCGGCGCCACCGGCTCCGGGGCGCGGGCGGGCGGGAGCGTCAACCGGGTGGCCCGTCCCCGCTGGCGGGCCGTGCGCGCACGGCCCGAGCATGAACCATGACCGAGCCACCGAGCGGCTCCCTGCGGGCCCCGGAGCACGATGCCCGCCACGGGCCGACCGCCCCGCCCGGTCCCACCGCACCCGCTCCACCCGCCCGGACCACCACGCCCAGTCCCACCGCACCCGCTCCACCCGCCCGGACCACCACGCCCAGTCCCACCGCACCCGCTCCACCCGCCCGGACCACCACGCCCAGTCCCACCCAACCCCCTCCACCCGCCCGGACCACCACGCCCAGTCCCACCCAACCCCCTCCACCCGCC
>NZ_JBFATO010000043.1:0-59834 GCF_040678355.1 Streptomyces sp. NPDC052701 | reverse complement strand
CGCCGGGGCGGCCCCGGACACCCGCACCCGCCCCCGCGGCCCGCGCGCCACGCGGGAACGCGCGGGCGACGGCCGCCGGGCCGTTTCCGTGGGTCAGGACAGGGACTTGTATCCGCTCCAGCCCGTCGCGATCTGCACGCGGGAGCCGAAGGAGCCCTTGCCGTCGCCGCTGTTGCGCCAGACGTTGCCGCTGGTGTCGCGGGAGACCAGGTCGGCCTTGCCGTCGTCGGTGATGTCGCCGACGCCGACGACGGCGTTGTAGGAGCCGCCCCAGTTAGTGAAGAGCTTGACGCGGGCCGCGAAGGTGCCGTCGCCCTTGCCGTTGTAGCGGTACAGGGTGTTGGCGCTGTCCTGGGCGAGCAGGTCGCCGATGCCGTCGCCGTCGAGGTCCCCGGCGCCGACGATCTTCTTGTAGCCCTTCCAGCCGTCGTACAGCTTCACGCGTGCGGCGAGCTTGCCGTCGCTCGTGCCCTTGTGCAGGTAGACCGTGCCGGTGGAGGAGGCGCGGGTGATCAGGTCCGCGCGGCCGTCGCCGCTGACGTCACCGGGCGAGGTGAGCACGTCGTACTGGGTCCAGCCGTTGGTCGCGAGCGTGGTGTACGACGTGGACGGGGTGACCGCCTTGCCGCAGCCCGGCTTGTACACCCGCAGGGCGCCGCTGCCGTAGCGCACCAGGACGTCGTTGCAGCGGTCGCCGTTCACGTCGCCGAAGGGGACGGCCCTGACGGTGGTGGGCCAGCCGGTGCCGGTGGTCCTGCCGCCGAACTTCCCGGTGCCGGTGCCGGCCTGGAACGTCAGGCCGCCGGAGGAGTTGAGGGTGAGCAGGTCGCCCCGGCCGTCCGGGCCGTCCGGGCTGGTGTGGTCGTGGCGGACGGCCGCGCCGCCCGACAGGTAGCCCTTGCCGGTCGCCAGGGTGGACACCGTGGTGGTGTTGAGGCCGGTGGCCTTGAGGCTCCAGGTGAAGGAGCCGTTGGGGAAGTACCCGCCGGCGGCGGTCTTCCCGTTCCAGGTCGCCGAGATCCACGCGGGGGCCGCGCCGCCGGTGATCGTGCGGGTGGCCTTGCCGGCCGTGCCGCTCTGCACCGAGGTGAAGGTGAGGGACCAGGAGCTCACCGGGCGGGACGGCAGCCAACTGCCGTACCAGCGCGTGGAGGTGGCCGGCCAGGCGTGGAGGTCGGCCTTGTCCTCGAAGATCGTCGGCGCGGAGGGCGCGACGCCGGTGGTGGCGACGTGCGTGCGCTCGTAGACGTCGAACCAGGCGACCAGGCCGGTGTACTCGTCGACGGTCCAGCGGTAGCGGCGGTCCACGGGCAGGCCCGAGTCCGGCAGGCCGGAGGCGATCACGCGGGTGGCGCCGCCGGCCGCCTCGGTGAGGACGAGGGTGTCGGCGTCGTGGTCGTGGCGGACGGTGAACCCGTCGCCGAGCAGCACGTCACCGGGGGTGACCGCGGCCGATGTGCCGGCCTTGGTGTCGTACACGCCCGCCGAGGCGGTCCCGCAGGCCCAGTACACCCAGCGGCCCGCGGCCTGGAGCTCGCTCGGCACGCAGCCCAGGCCGGGGACGGTGACCGCGGCGAGGGCCTTGTCGGTGGCGAGGCTGTACGAGGAGAGCGTGCCGGCGGTGGTGGTGGCGCTCCACAGCGTGGAGCCGTTCAGGGCGGCGGCGCGGACGCTGCGCTTGATCTTCTGGCCCTGGCCGAACTCGCCGACGTACTGCGCCGGGGCGGAGCCGCCGGAGTCGTAGACGGCGTAGTCGTCGGAGACGTCGACGATCCTGCCGCCCCCGGTGCCGTACTCCAGGTCCTGGTGGCCGAGGGCGACCAGCCGGTCCCTCTTCTGCTCGGTCTCGGTCACCTCCGCGGCGAGGTGGACGTCGGCCCCGGGCTCGTTGCCGGTGTTGCCCCACAGTGCCGAGCAGGCGGCACCGGCGTACGGGCACGCGGCCGAGTGGACGGGGGTGGACGCCGTGGCCTCGGAGGCGGTCAGCACGGTGGAGCCGTCGGTGGTGAGGGTGCGCACGGACGTGGGGTCGGAGCTGCTGCCCGGGTCGTTCTCGGCGACGCGCAGGCGGCCCCGGTTGAGCGCGAGACCCGTCTTGGGGTTCTCCATCGCCGCGGACTGGTGGACCTTCTCCAGTTGGAGCGAGCCGTCCTCGGCCTGGATGACCCGCCGCACCCACCAGTCGTCGGCGCCGGTGCCGCCGGTGACGAAGGCGGCGCCGTGACGGGCCGCGACCGGGTAGGGGTCGGCGTTCGACAGCAGGGTGCGCTGCACGGAGGGGTCGGTGACGGAGACCGCGATAAGCCGGGAGCCGAGGGCGTTGGAGGCCAGCGGCAGCAGCAGCCAGTCACCGACCAGGACCGGGTCGCCGTCCAGCTCGCCGGGGTGCGAGGGCAGCGTGACGACCTGCTCCGGAGCGGAGAGGTCGGCCCGGGACTTCAGGTGCAGCTCGGCGCTGCCGGACCGGTACCAGCCGATCCGCTCCTCGCTCATCACCTGGTGCGTGGTGTAGTCGACGTCGCTGAACACCCGGGTGTTCACGGCCGTGGCGGTGTCGATGTACCGGATCTCGGTGCCGCGCTGCCAGAGCACCCCGGCGGAGTCCGCGGCGGCGATCTCGTCGCTCTGGATGTTCGCGGACTCGCCGGTGATCGGCCGCTCGCGCAGTTGCCCGTCGACGATGTCGGCGAGCGTGTAACTGGTGACCATCGTCGTCCCGGCGAGCGCGCGGTAGTAGCGGTTGCTCTGGCCGAAAATCGCCTTGGTCCGTTTGCCGGTGGCCGGGTTCCACAGGACCACCGAGTTGGTGTCCGTGGCGCCGGGCAGCGCGACCAGGTCGGCGTCGGAGCCGTGCCAGGCGGCGCGGCACGGGGAGCTGAGAGCGGTGCAGCCCGTGCCGGGTGTGTAGACGGTTCCGTCGCCGTTGGTCACGGTGACCGTGCTGCCGTCCGCGTAGCTGGTCCACAGCATCCCCGGCATCCCGGACTGCCGGTGCAGGAAGCCGTTCGCGCCGGTCACGTACGTGCGGTCCGTGCGCGGTGTGGTGGAGCCCGGGTCGGTCAGCGTGATCTCGGCGCCGGCGCCGGCGGCCGGGGCGGGGGCCGCCGAGGCCGGGTCGCCGCCCCCGGTGAGGACGATGGCGGACGCGGCCGTGACGGCCAGCGCCAGTGCGGAGACGGCGGCGGTCACGCCGCCGCGTCCCAGGGCGTGTCTGCCCACGTGAGTTCCCTCCCCGCGAGGACGTTCCGCCCTCGCACAAGTGGCCGGATGTTATCGCGGAGGAGGGGAACCTCAGGTCAGCGGGCCACGGACTGCGTGAGGACGGCCCGGACCTCGTGGACGTCGATGTCCTTGCTGAAGGTCTTCGTGATCGGCGTCCGGGAGCCGGAGATCCGGGTCCCCGGCCCGGCGCCGAGGCCGAAGGTGCCGGCCGTCTCCAGCGCGAAGCGGGTGATGCCGCGGTACGGCACCGGGGGGTTCCCGGCCTTCTCGCCGGTGACGCCCTGCTCGTCGGCCGGGATCGGACGGCGGCCGGCGGACAGGACGGTGCCGCGGCCGGGCAGGAAGGCGGCATGCGCCTGCTCGCCGCGGCCGGGCAGGCGCGCGCGGTCCCGCCGGGCCCGGGCCGGGCCGGCGTGTGCGCGCTGCCGGGCGGTGCCGCGGAGGGCTCCCCGCGTGTGCGGCGGCGACCGGACGGCTGCCCCTCATGTGATCCCGGCAAAGCGAACGGCCCGGGAGAAGGCCTCCTTCTCCCGGGCCGCCCGTCGCGGCGAGCGCGTCACGCGGTCGGCTTCTCCTCCAGGCGGGGGAAGAGCACCGCGCCCTTGGTGACCGTGGTCCCGGCGGGGAGCCTGCCCCACTCGCCGGCCTCCTGGACCCGCTGGTCCGCGAGGGGGCCCAGGGAGGCCTCCGCGCCGAGGGAGTCCCAGAGCTTGCGGGAGGTGTCCGGCATGACCGGGTTCAGCAGGACCGCGACGGCGCGCAGGGACTCCGCCGCCGTGTAGAGGATCGTCGCCAGCCGGGCCCGGCCCTCCTCGGAGGTGTCCTTGGCGATCTTCCAGGGCTCCTGCTCGGTGATGTAGCCGTTGACCTGCTTGACGAAGTCGAAGACCGCCAGGATGCCGCCCTGGAAGTCGAGCTCGTCGCCGATCTTCCGGTCGGCCTCGGCGACCGCCTTGGCCAGGCCGTCGTGGATCGCCTTCTCGGCCTCGCCGTCGGCCGCCGACGCGGGCAGCTCGCCGCCGAAGTACTTGCCGACCATGGCCGCGACGCGCGAGGCGAGGTTGCCGTAGTCGTTGGCCAGCTCGCTGGTGTAGCGGGCGGAGAAGTCCTCCCAGGAGAACGAGCCGTCCTGGCCGAAGGCGATCGCGCGCAGGAAGTACCAGCGGTACGCGTCCACGCCGAAGTGCGAGGTCAGGTCCTGCGGCTTGATGCCGGTCAGGTTCGACTTCGACATCTTCTCGCCGCCGACCATCAGCCAGCCGTTGGCGGCCACCTTGCGGGGCAGGGGCAGGCCCTGCGCCATCAGCATCGCCGGCCAGATCACCGCGTGGAAGCGGAGGATGTCCTTGCCGACCAGGTGCACGTCGGCGGGGAAGGTCGCCTCGAACTTCTCCGGGTTCTCGTTGTAGCCGACCGCCGTCGCGTAGTTCAGCAGGGCGTCGACCCACACGTAGATCACGTGCTTGTCGTCCCAGGGGATCGGGATGCCCCAGTCGAACGTCGAGCGGGAGATGGACAGGTCCTGCAGGCCCTGGCGGACGAAGTTCACCACCTCGTTGCGCGCGGACTCGGGCTGGATGAAGCCGGGGTTGGCCTCGTAGTGGGCGAGCAGCTTGTCGGTGTACGCGCTCAGCTTGAAGAAGTAGTTCTCCTCCTTGAGGATCTCCACCGGCCTCTTGTGCACCGGGCACAGCTTCTGGCCCGCGTACTCGCCCTCGCCGTCGAGCAGCTCGCCGGGCAGCTTGTACTCCTCGCAGCCCACGCAGTACGGGCCCTCGTAGCCGCCCTTGTAGATCTCGCCCTTGTCGTACAGGTCCTGGACGAACTCCTGCACACGGTCGGTGTGCCGCTTCTGCGTGGTGCGGATGAAGTCGTCGTTCGCGATGTCCAGGTGCTCCCAGAGGGGCTTCCAGGCCTCCTCCACGAGCTTGTCGCACCACTCCTGCGGGGTCACCCCGTTGGCGTCGGCGGTGCGCATGATCTTCTGACCGTGCTCGTCCGTGCCGGTGAGGTACCACACCTTCTCGCCGCGCTGACGGTGCCAGCGCGTGAGCACGTCGCCTGCGACGGTCGTGTAGGCGTGGCCCAGGTGAGGAGCGTCGTTGACGTAATAGATGGGGGTGGAGACGTAGAACGCCTTGCCACCCTGCTTCTCGGATCCAGTGGCCGCCATGGTCGAAATCCTACTGGCCGCGTGAAGATCGACTCACACGCGTTTCGGGGGGTGGACGTGGGCCGGACCGGTGTCCACCCCCCTCGCGGCTACGGGCGCCAGTTCGCCAGTACGGCCTCGTAGAGCTCCTTGTCCGTGAGCTCGCGCGGGGTCTCGCCGGCCAGGAAGTGGGAGGCGTTGGGGGCCTTGAGCTTGCGGAGGTAGTCGAAGGCCTTGTTCTCCGGGTCGCCGAACGCCACGAAGGAGAAGAAAACCGAGGGGTGGCTCTCCGCCGCGTCCGCGAGGGCCTTGGTGGCGGGGGTCTTGGCGTCGGGGGCGCCGTCCGTCTGGAAGACGACGAGGGCGGGGGTGCCGGCGGGGACGTTCTCGTCGTGGTGGGCGAGGACCGCCTCCACGGCCGCGTGGTAGCTGGTGCGGCCCATGCGGCCGAGAGCGGCGTGCAGGGTGTCGATCTTGTCCTCGTGGTCGGTGAGGGTGAGCTCGCCGGTGCCGTCCACCTCCGTGGAGAAGAAGGTGACGTGGACCGTGGCCTCGGGGTCGAGGTGGGCGGCCAGGGCCAGGGTCTGCTCGGCGAGGGCCTGCGCGGAGCCGTCCTTGTAGTACGGGCGCATGGACGCGGAGCGGTCCAGGACGAGGTGGACCTTGGCGCGGGTGCCGGCGAGGCCGTGCGTCTTCAGGGCGGCGCCGGCGGCCTTGTAGGCGGTGGTGAGGCCGGGGGCGCGGGAACGGATTCGCGCCGCGGGGGTGGCGGGTTTGCCGGCCTCGGCTTCGCCTTCGGCCGGGGAGGTGTTCCCACCCGCACCACCCGTGCTGCTTTCGTCGTCGGCTGCGGGTGGCCCCTGCGGGGCGGACTCGCCGTCGGCGGGCGCGGGCGCGGGAGTGGTCTCCGGGGTGGGGGTGGGCTCCGGGGTGGGGGTGGGTTCGGGAGCCGGCTCGGGCTGCGTGTCCGCGGGTGCCGGTTCCGCGTCGGCGGTGGGCTCGGGCGCCGGTTCCGGAGCCGCTTCGGCTTCGGGCTTCGGCTCCGGGGTGGCCTCCGGCTGGGGCTTCTCGTCTTCCTGAGCGGCCGATTCGGGCTCAGCGGCCTTCTCGGGCTCAGTGGCCTTTTCGGGCTCGGGCTCGGCTGCTGCCTTCGAGGCCTCCTCCGTCACCGGCTCGCCGTCGGCCGCCGGCTTCTCCTCGGCCGTCGGCTCGGGCTGCGCTTCGGCCTTGCGCTCCGCTTCGGCCGTCGGCTCGGCCGTCGGCTCGGCCGTCGGCTCGGGCGTCGGCTCGGTCTTGGTCTCGGCTTCGGCCTTGGGCTCCGCCTGGGGCGTGGGCTCGGGCGTCGGCTCCGGCTCCGTCTCGGCCTTGGACTCCGTCTCGGGCGCGGACGCGGGCGTCGGCTCGGGCTCCGCTTCGACAGCGGGCTTCTCCTCGGCCGTCAGCTTCTCCTGGGCCGTCGGCTCCGGCTCGGTCGTCGGTTCCGGGGTCGCTTCGGACGCGGGCGTCGGCTCGGGCTCCGCTTCGACAGCGGGCTTCTCCTCGGCCGTCAGCTTCTCCTGGGCTGCCGACTCCGGCTCGGGCGTCGGCTCCGGCTCGGGCGTCGGCTCCGGCTCGGTCGTCGGTTCCGGGGTCGCTTCGGACGCGGGCTTCGGCTCCGGCTTCGCGGTCGTCTCCGGTGCCGGCTCGTTCACCGGCTCGCGGTCGGCACGCGGCGCCCCGGTCTCCGCCGGCTGCTGCGCGCCCGCCGGCTCCCGGTCCTCCTCCCGTTCCTCGGCGCGGGCCGGCCTCGGTACCGCCACGTTGTCGAACGCGGCGGCGACGAGCTCGTGTTCCTCGTGGGTCGCCGGGCGGGGCTCGGGGACGTGGGCCGAGGGCGTGGACGTCCGCGAGGGCTCCGGCTCGGTGGACGGGGACGGGAGCTTCGCCTCCGCGGCGGCCGCCGACCGGTCGGCCGTGGCCGTGGCCGCGGGCTCCGGCGCCGCCGTCTCATGCGCGGGCGCGGACTCCCGCGCGGGCGCCGTCTCCTGCCCCGCGCGCTCCGCTGCCGCACCCTCCGCCTCGGCGGCCTTTGCTTTACGTGACCGGCCGAACGCGTTCCGCAGGAGAGTGAGAATGCCCATGTGCGCAACCCTTCGCGTGAGTCGAAGCCCGTCAATCCCTGGCCAGGACGGACACGTAAGGTTAGCGGCCCGCGCCCGCGATCTTGGGCAGGGTCGGGTATGGGGGCCCGTTCCCGTCAAGGGCCGCATTCGGACCGTATGCGGCGCTCCGGTCCGGGCGGTCGCGCCTGCACTACGGTTGCCGCAGGTTCACCCGCCGTTCATCAGGGCGCCCGGCCCTCGCGCATATGCGCCCTTACGGTCGCGCTGACACCAAGGGCACCCATGGGGAGAGCAAAGTGCGCAAGTTGCTGCCGTTGATCGGAACGCCGTCCGGTTCGCATCCCGGCGGCCGGTCCGCCATGACCTGTCGTTTCCGGTGTGGTGACGCCTGCTTCCACGAGGTGCCCAACACCAGCTCCAACGAGTACGTCGGCGACGTCATCGCCGGCGCCCTCAGCCGCCGGTCGATGATGCGGGCCGCCGCCGTCGTCACCGTCGCCGCCGCGGGTGCCGGTGCCGCGGGCGTCGCCGGCGCGCCGCGGGCCGCCGCCGCGCCCCCGGCCGGCGCCGGTGCGGCGTACGGCAAGCAGAAGGGGGCGCGCGGACTGCGCTTCACGCCCGTACCGCCCAACACCGCCGACGCCGTCACCGTGCCGGAGGGGTACGGGCAGAACGTCGTGATCCGGTGGGGCGAGCCCATCCTGCGCGGCGCGCCCGCCTTCGACCCGGAGAAGCAGACGGCCAGGGCGCAGGCCGGGCAGTTCGGGTACAACTGCGACTTCCTCGCCCTGCTCCCGCTGCCCGGCGAGCGCGGCCGGCAGCTCCTCGTCGCGAACCACGAGTACACCGACGAGGTGCTCATGTTCCGCGGCTACGACTCCGCCAACCCGACCCGCGAGCAGGTGGAGATCGCCTGGGCGGCGCACGGGCTGTCCGCCGTCGTGGTGGAGGAGGACCGCAGGACCGGGCGGCTGACCGCCGTCCCGCGGCACCACCTCAACCGGCGCGTCACCGCCACCACCGAGTTCCGGCTCACCGGCCCGGTCGCCGGCTCCGGCCTCGTGAGGACCTCCGCCGACCCGGCCGGCACCAAGGTCCTCGGCACCCTCAACAACTGCTCCGGCGGCGTCACCCCGTGGGGCACCACGCTGCACGGCGAGGAGAACTTCAACCAGTACTTCGCCAACGGCACCCGCGCCACGGACAAGCGGTACGGCATCGGCACCGGCGCCACCGAGCGCAAGTGGGAGCGTTTCGACCAGCGCTTCGACGTCGCCCGGGAGCCGAACGAGGTGCACCGCTTCGGGTACGTGGTCGAGTTCGACCCGTACGACCCCACCTCCACGCCCCGCAAGCACACCGCCCTCGGGCGCTTCAAGCACGAGGCCGCGACCGTGCGGCTCACCGAGGACGGGCGTCCGGTCGTCTACTCCGGTGACGACGAGCGGTTCGACTACTTCTACAAGTTCGTCGGCAGCAAGCGGATGAGGAAGGGCTCCTCGCGGGCCGTGCGCGAGCACAACCTCTCGCTGCTCGACGAGGGCACCCTGTACGTCGCCAAGCTCACCGGCGACTCCCCGGCCATCGAGATCGACGGCACCGGCAGGCTGCCGTCCGACGGCGAGTTCGACGGCAGCGGCCAGTGGATCCCGCTGGCCACCGCCACGGCGGAGGGCGCCGTCTCGCACGTGGAGGGCATGACGGCCGAGGAGGTGTTCGTCTTCACGCGGCTGGCCGGTGACAAGGTGGGCGCGACGAAGATGGACCGTCCCGAGGACATCGAGCCCTCGCCGGTCACCGGCAAGGTGTACGTCGCCCTCACCAACAACTCCAACCGCGGGGTCGGCGCGAACGCCAAGGCGGACGAGGCCAACCCGCGCAACGCCAACAAGCACGGGCACGTCCTGGAGCTGACCGAGCGCTGGAACCGGCCCGAGAGCACGCGGTTCGCCTGGTCGCTGTTCCTGGTCGCCGGCGACCCGGACGACCCGGCGACGTACTTCGCGGGCTTCCCGAAGGAGAAGGTCAGCCCCATCTCCTGCCCGGACAACGTGGCCTTCGACCCGTACGGCAACCTGTGGATCTCCACCGACGGCAGCCAGCTCGGCTCGCACGACGGCCTGTTCGGCGTGGCCACGCGCGGGTCGCGGCGCGGTGAGCTGAAGCAGTTCCTGACCGTGCCGAACGGCGCGGAGACCTGCGGGCCGGTCATCCAGGACCGGCGCGTGCTGGTCTCCGTGCAGCACCCGGGCGAGATCGACGGCGCGTCGGTGGAGAAGCCGGCGAGCACCTGGCCCGACGGACCCGGGAAGATCGTGCGGCCGGCGGTCGTGGCGGTGTGGCGTGCGGACGGCCGCGACATCGGTGTGTGACGCGCGCGTGCGGTGACGTGCGGGGGCGCCCGGTGGGCGCCCCCGTCTCATGCGCCCCGGTGGAGCGTGAGGTCGACGACCAGCGCCCGGTGGTCGGTGCGGGCCAGGTCCAGGAAGTGGGCCCGGCGGGCGGAGAAGTCCGCCGAGACCAGGACGTGGTCGATCTGGGCGCCGAACACCGGCATGGTCCGGGCCGGCCAGGTGGGGGTGCGGTCCGCGCCCGCCAGGCGGGCCGCGTCGGTCAGGCCCGTGTCGAGGATGCGGCGGAAGGCCGCGTGGTCCTGGGAGGCGTTGAAGTCGCCGGCCAGGACGGTCGGGGTCGCGCGGTCCGCGGCGGCGGCGTCGCGCAGCGCGTCGAGCTCCGCGCGCCACAGGCCGACCTGGCCGGGCAGCGGCGGCATGGGGTGGGCGAGCTGGAGCCGTACGGCGTGTCCGCGCACGTCGGCGACGGCGCCGGGCATGCCCATGGTGCCGGGGACGCCCCCGGCGGCGCGCAGCGGGAAGCGGCTGAGGATGACGGAGCCCTCGGAGCCGCCGCCCTCGACGGCCCGCCGGTGCGGGTGGGTCCGCGCCAGGCCGCGCCGCAGCGCGGCGTCGCAGGCGGGGTCGCACTCCTGGACGAACACCAGGTCGGGCCGCTCGCGGCGGACGGCGGCGACGAGGGACCCGGTGCCCCGTCCGAACTCGACGTTGGAGGTCAGGACCCGCAGGCCGGCCACGGGGGGCCCGGTGGGGTCGCCGGTCCTGCCGTACGGCTCGATGAACCAGGCGAGCAGTCCGAGCAGGGCCACCCCCCACACCGCCCCGGTCCACCGCCGGGCGAGCAGCGCCAGCAGCAGCCCGGCGCCGGTGGGCACGAGCAGCCAGGGCAGGAAGGCCAGCAGCTGCGGCACGGGGGTGACGCCGTCGCTGCCGGCGGCCCGGAACCCCACGACCACGCTCACCGCGGCGAACAGCAGCCCGGCGCACCGGGCGGCGGACCGCCGCCCGGCCCGGTTCCCCGGCACGTCGTCGGGGCGTGTCCGTGCGGCAGTCGCGGTGTCCAAGTCCCCGGCCCTCCACTCGCCCGATGGGATGCCCGCATCCTCCCCCGAAGACGGGGCGGCGCGGGGGATGGTTGCCGCGCCCGCCGGCGGGTCAGGGGTCGATCCTCGCCAGGAACGCGGCCAGCGCCCGGTCGAACTCCCGCGGCCGCTCCAGGTTCGGCAGGTGCGCGGCGCCCTCGATCACCCGCAGCTCGGCGTCGGGCAGGGCCGCGTGCAGGGCCTCGGCGTCGGAGACCGGGGTGTAGGTGTCGTCGGCGCCCACGACGACCAGCGCCGGGACCGTGACACGGGGCAGCAGGCCGCGGTAGTCGGGGCGGCCGGCCCGGGCGCGCAGGGCCGCCGCGGCCCCCTCGGGGGGCGTGGCCGTCATCATGCGGTGGACGTGCTCCTTGACGCGGGCGTCCGCGTACGGGGCGACCATCTTGTCCAGGACCTCGTCGGCGTACCCGCGCATGCCCTCGCGCAGGAGGCGGTCCGCCATGGCGTGGCGGGCCCGCACGCCCTCGGGGGTCTCCGCCGCCGGGAAGGTGTCCGCGAGGACCAGGCCGCGGACGCGATCGGGGAGGTGCCGGTAGCAGTCCATGGCGATCTGGCCGCCCATGGACAGGCCGGCGAGCACGAAGGACCGCACCCCCAGGTCGTCCAGCAGGGCCGCGATGTCCCGGGTGAAGTCGGAGAAGTCCGCGACGCCGGGTGCCGTGGGGGAGGCGCCGTAGCCGCGCAGGTCGGGCGCGATCACGCGGCGGTGCGCCGGGAAGGCGTCGAGCTGGGGGGCCCACATCGTGCGGTCGAAGGGGTGGCCGTGGACCAGGACAAGGGGGAGCCGGGAGGAGTCGGTGCCTTTGTCCTCGTATGCGAGGAAGGGTGCCATGGCGTCGACCCTAGGGCGCCCCAACTCCTCGGTGCAATAAGATCTTTGCTCTCGGTGCAATGCAGGGGAGGCCGGCATGGACGACTATCGGCGCCTCGCCGACCGCATCGCCGACGACATCGCGGCCGGGCGGCTCCGGCCGGGTCAACGGCTGCCCCCGCAGCGGGTGTTCGCGCGCCGCCGCGGGATCGCCCCGTCGACCGCCGGGCGGGTGTACGGCGAACTCGTGCGGCGCGGGCTGGTCGTCGGCGAGGTCGGGCGCGGCACCTTCGTACGGGCCGCCCCGCCCGCTCCGGCCGGGCGGGCGCTCACCGAGCCGGGCGCGGACGACGCCCCCGTCAACCTGGAGCTCAACTATCCGTCCGTACCGGGCCAGTCGGAGCTGCTGGCCCCCCTCCTCGCGCCCCTGCTGCGCCCCGACGTCCTGGCCGAGGCGCTGCGTCCCGCGCCCGCCGCCGGCACCGCGCCCGCCCGGGAGGCGGCCGCCGCCCTGCTCGCCACGCCCGGCTGGCACCCCCGGCCCGACCGGCTGCTCTTCACGGGCAACGCCCGCCAGGCCATCGCCGCCGCCCTGGCCTGCCTGGTCCGGCCGGGCGGGCGGGTCGGCGTGGAGCCGCTGACGTATCCGCTGGTCAAGGAGATCGCGGCCCGGCTCGGCATCACCCTGGTGCCGCTGGCCGCCGACGAGCACGGCCTGTGCCCGCGCTCCGTGGCCGCCGCGCACCGCACGGCGCCGCTGTCCGCGCTGTACGTGCAGCCGACCCTGCACAACCCGACGTCGGTGACGTCCGGCGGCGCGCGGCTGCGCCGGCTGGCGGACACGGTCAACGGCCTGGACCTGCCGGTCGTGGAGGACCGCATCTGGTCCTTCCTGGCCGACCCGGAGGCCGGACCGGCCGACCCGCTGGCCGCGTACGCCCCCGCGCTCACCCACGTCGTCGACGGCCTGTCCAAGCGGGTCGCCCCCGGGCTCACCGTCGGCTTCCTCGTCGTGCCGCCGCACCGGGCCGACGCGGCGGCCGCCGCCGTGCGCTCCGGCGGCTGGAGCGCGGGGCGGTTCGCGCTGGAGGCGGCCGTGCGCTGGATACGGGAGGGGACGGTGGCGCGGCTGGTGGCCGGGAAACGGGCGGACGCGGCGCGCCGCCAGCGGATCGTCGCCGAGGAGCTCGCGGGTTTCGCCGTGCGGTCCGACCCGCGCGCCTACTTCGCCTGGTGGGAGCTGCCCGCGCCCTGGCGCGCCGACACCTTCACGGCGGCCGCCGCCGCGCACGGCATCGCCCTCACGCCGGGTACCGCCTTCGCGGTGGACCCCGCCCGCACCCCCGACGCCGTCAGGCTCGGGCTCGCGTCGGCCGGGGAGCCGGATCTGCGGCGGGCGCTGCGGACGCTCGCCGGCGTCGCGCGCGAGGGCCGTGGCGGCCCGTGAACCAGGAGGCGAGGGCGACGGCCAGGCCGAGCGCGAGCAGCAGCCAGGACACCGTGCGCAAGGTGGTCGTCAGGGCGTCGTAGACCGCCCCCGCGGCGGGCCGGCGGACCTCCTCGGGCAGGTCGGCCAGGGTCAGACGGCGGCCGACCGCCACCGCGGCGACGAGCAGCGCGCCGCCCAGGGCCGTGCCGAGGCCGGCGGCGGTGACCGCGCGGCGGCGGCGGGTGGCCACGGCGATGCCGGTGACGGCGAAGGCGACGGCCGTGAGCGGCAGCCAGCGGGCGGCGGCGTCCAGCGCCCGGTACCCCTTGCGGAGTCCGGTCACGTCGTCCGCCGGGACCACCGCGACCTCGGTGTGCGTGACCGGGATGTGGCGGGCCAGCGGCACGTGGTCCCGGGTGAGCCGGTCCTTGACCCGGGCGATGACGGGGGCGAGGTCGACGGTGACCGGGCGCCCGTCCGCCCGCCGGTCGCGCAGGGCGCGCAGCACGGCGTCGTGCAGGGTCCGGTTGGCCGCGTCCCACGCCGTGCGGAACGCCTCGGTCCGCGTGAACGAGCGCGCCGCGTCGTGCACGAAGGGGCCGGCCGTGTCGCGGGACACCCCGACGTCGACCTCCCGCAGGATCCCCTCGCCCACGCCGTCCGCGACCGCCTCGCGCACGTCGGGGTCGGCGGCCAGCGGTGCCATCGCCGTGACGTACCGGCCGGTGTCGGCCAGCCCGTACGCCACCCAGGCCGCGAGCGCGCCGAACGGCGCGAGCAGGCAGGCGAGGGCGATCAGCAGTGCCGACAGGGCGTTGCGAAGACGTGCGGACACCCTTCCAGGCAAGGCCCCCGGGGCCCGGTACGCGAGCCGCGTTCCCGCGAACGGGTGTTTCCCGTCGTCCCCGGCGCGACGGCCCCCGCCTCCCCGCGCGTGCGGAAGCGGGGGGAACGGCGCGGCGAGGAGGCCCGCCGGCACCGCCCGGGGAGCGGATGCGGCCGGTGCGGGCCCGTGTTTCGCTGGGGCCGTGAATCACGGCACCGGGGGGCACGGCCCGCACGACCGGTACCGCCGGGCCGGCCGCGGGGACGTCGTGGTCCGGCACCAGTTGCTGCGGGTCGGGGGCCGCAGCGTGGCCTGGGTGCCGCCGCTGCTGCTGCTCGCCGTGATCCCGGTGATCGACTTCGCGACCTCGGGCGACTTCCGGACGATCTCCTGGATGGTGCTGGTGCCGGGCATCGCCGCCGCGATCTGCGGGGTGTGGGGGACGGCCGTGTTCGCGCTGCTCGCGGTCGCCGCCTACCTCGCCGTGGACAGCGCCTGGCCGCACGAGTACCAGTCGGGGCCGGCCGACTTCGTCCTGGTCACCATCGGCGGCGGCCTCGCCACGCTCGCCTGCGTGGTCCGGGTGCGCGGCGAGCGGCGCGCCCTGCACATGCGGGACGTCGCCGAGACGATCCGCCGCACCGTGCTGCGCCCGCTGCCCCCGGGCTGGGGCGGTCTGGACCACGCCGGCGTCTACCTCACCGCCGACGCCCAGGCGCGGGTCGGCGGCGACTTCTACGACATCCAGCCGGGCCCGTACGGCACCCGCGTCCTCCTCGGCGACGTGCAGGGCAAGGGGCTGGGCGCGGTGGAGACCGCGGCCGCGCTGCTCGGCACGTTCCGCGAGGCGGCGTACCACGAGGAGGACCTGGCGGTGGTCGCCGACCGGCTGGAGATCCGCATGCTGCGCCACCGCGCCCACACCACGGCCCTCGGCCGCGACGACGGCGACCGCTTCGCCACGGCCGTCCTCATCGGCTTCTCCCGGGACGCGCCCGAGGCGGTGGACGTCGTCCTCTTCGGCCACGAGCCGCCGCTGGCCGTCGGCCCGTCCGGGGTCCGCGCCCTCCCGGGCGGCGGCGGACTGCCGCTCGGCTGCGGCGACCTGGCTCCCGGCCCGCCGCCGGTGCGCCGGGTGCCGGTCGGCCCCTTCGAGACACTGCTGATGACCACGGACGGGGTGACGGAGGCGCGCGACGGCGAGGGGAGGTTCTACCCGCTCGCCGACGAGGTGGCCCGGGCGGTCGAACGGGACCCGCGCACCGCGGAACCGGCCCGCCTGGTCGCCCTCGTCCGGGACGGGACGCTGCGGCACTGCGGCGGCCGCCTCGGCGACGACACCACGGTGTTCGCCGTACGGCGGGCCGGCGGGCCCGTGGGGCAGCACCTCGTGCCGTGGGCGGCGCCGGCGGCGGGCGACGACCCCGAAGGGGGACGTTCGCGGTCCTGAGGCCCCTCTTCGCGGCCGCAGCGGTTACCGTGCTGCCGTGGGTGATCGACAGGGGGAGGCGACCGTGCCCGGAACCGTGCTGCTCGTGGCGGCCGCACCGCTGGGCCGGGGACGCCTGGTGGACGCCGCCTCCGTCCTCCCCGTCCTCGCGGCCGTCCCGCCGGCCGTGCTGGCCGGCACGGACACCGCCAGCGTCGTCGAACTCGCCGACCCGCTGGAGCCGCAGGCCGTCCTCACCCGGCTGCGCGCCGCCGCGGCCTCACCCGGCCCCCTCACCGTGTACGTCACCGGCCAGCTCCAGCTCGACCGCCGCCAGCGCCTGCCCCACCTGGCGATGGCCCGCACGACACCGTCGACGGTCCGCTACACCGCCTTCCCCTGGCACTGGTTCCGCGACGAGCTGCGGCTGCGGCCGGACGGCACCACGACCCTCCTGCTCGACCTGCACGCCGACGCGGAGAGCTGGCGGTGGCTGCGCTCCACCGGGCCGGGGACGCCGCCCGGGCCGTCGGGCGCCCCCGTCCCGCTCGATCCGGGCCGCGGCAGCGCCGTCTACGGCCGCATCGCGCCGCCGCCGTCGAGGCGGACGGTGGCGGCACCGGCGTACATGAAGGCGGTCGCCACCATCCTGCGCAGCGGACACCGGCCGCCGCCGGAGCAGTTGCACCAGCTGGCGGTGGCGCGCATGGCGCCGGAGAGCTCGGGCGCGGACCTCCTGCTCGCCGCCGCGGGGCGGGGCGGCGGTGACCCGCATGCCGCCATCGCCGCCGTGGGGCCGGGCGGCGGTGACCCGCATGCCGCCATCGCCGCCGCCGTGCGGGCCGGCCGCCACGCCGACGCCGACGCGCTCGCCGCCCGGCACGAGCAGGCCGCCGTCCGGGCGCACGGGCCCGCCTCCGAGGAGGCCCTGCACTGGGCGGAGGTCCGGGCGGACCTGGCGATGCTCGCCGGGGACGCGGTCCGCAGCTGCCGCACCTGGCTCGCGGTGGCCGGGGCGCGGCTGGGCGCCGGGCAGGCGGCGGACGCGCCGGCCGTCGAGGCGGCCGTGGACCGGGCCCACCACCAGTGGGGCCGGATCCGCGACCCGGCGCGGGCCCGTGAACTGGGGACGCTGCTCGCACGGCTGCGGGGGCAGGTGCCCGGCCGGCGCCGCGGGGCCCTGGAACACGTCCAGCGGCAGCTGCGGCAGCTGCAGACCCAGGACTGAGCCGCGCCGGCTGTAGACCTGGGGTTGAGCCGCCGGCTGTGGATCCGGGGCTGAGCCGCCCGCTGCAGACCCAGGGCTGGGCCGTCGGCTGCAGACCCGGGGCCGAGTCGCCCGCTGCCCGGTGGACGCCGCCACGCCGCCGGCCTCCCCCGTCGGCGAGAGCGCCGGGGCCGAGCCGCGCTGGCTGTAGATCCAGGGTTGAGCCGCCCGCTGCAGACCCGGGGCTGGGCCGTCGGCTGCAGACCCGGGGCCGAGTCGCCCGCTGCCAGACCCAGGGCTGGGCCGCCCGCTGCCCGGTGGCCGCCGCCACGCCGCCGGCCTCCCCCGGCCGGCGAGAGCGCCGGCGCCGTGCCGCGTGAGGAGAGGGCGGGCCGCCCCGCGTACGCTGAGGATGTCCTGCTCCGGGCGCCACGGCGGGCCGTGCACCGCCCGCGCACCCCACTGGTGTGCGGGCTCCGCGCACCGCCCGCGCACCCCGCTGTACGGCGCGTTCGCCCGGCCTTCACCGCGCGGCTCGGCGCCCTGTCCACCGACGCCCCGCCGGGCGACGCGGAACCGGCCGGGAGCCCGGACGCGGCGCCGCGCGAGGTCCTACCGGACCGAGGCGGCGGGGAGGGACGGCGGCGGGGGCCCGACGCGTCAGCGTCCGGCGCCCTCGGCGTGCCCGGTCCACCCGGCCGGGCGAGGGGCGGGCTCGTCCGCCGCCCTCGCCGGTCCCGCGTTCGCCGCCAGCAGCAGGGTGGCGACGGCGATCAGGGCGGCGGCGAAGCCTCTGGCACGACGCTCGGTGGTACGGGTGCGTTCCAGCACGGCGACCTCGCAACAAGCGACGGGTTAAGCGGGGTTAATTCCCGGTTTAACCTAGGGGCTGTCGGAGCCGAACGGCAAGGTCTGCAGGGGGAGTTGGGCCGTGGGAGAGCGAGACGAGCCGGGGGCCATCGGGCGCCGGGTGCAGCGGCTCAGGGTCGAGCGCGGGCTGACGCAGAGGCAGCTGGCCGAGCCGGCGTACACCCCCGCCTACATCTCCACCCTGGAGGCCGGGCGCGTGCGGCCCTCCGACGACGCCCTGCGGCACCTCGCCGAGCGGCTCGGCGTCGGCTTCGACGAACTGGCCACCGGGCGGCCCGCCCGGCTCCCCACCGAGCTGCGGCTGCGGCTGACCGAGGCCCGCCGCACCCTCGCCGTCGGCGAGGCCGAGACCGCCGCAGGGCAGTACGCCGACCTGCTCGCCGAGGCCGAGCGGCACGGGCTGGCCGAGGAGCAGGCCGCCGCCCTGCTCGGGCTCGGCGAGTGCGCCGTCGAGACGGGCGAGCTGGTCGCCGGACGCCGGTACTTCGAGCGGGCCGAGGCCTGCCTCGCCGACGCCCCGCTGCCCGCCCGGGTCCCCGCCCTGCGCGGCCGGGCCCTCGCGCACTACCTCGCCGGTGAACTCCGGTACGCGGTCTACCTGCTGGAGTCCACCCTCGACGAGCTGAACCGCGGCGGCCTGCACGACCCCGACGCCCTGCTCCTGCTGTACGCCAGCATCATCGGCCCCTACATGGACATGGGCGCGCACGCGCGCGCCGCCCAGGCGGCCGAGTTCGCCCTCGCGCTCGCGCCCCGCTCCGAGGACCCGGCGCTGGTCGCCCGGATGCACCGGTCGGTCGCCCGCACCCTGCTCGCCGAGGGCCGCCTCGCCGAGGCCGACGCCTCGCTGGCCAAGGCGGCCGAGCTGTACCGCACCCTCCAGCTGCGCACCGAGCTCGCCAACTGCCACTGGATGCGCGGATACGTCTACGCCCAGGACGGCCGGCTGGAGCGCGCCGAGGAGGAGCTGCGCGAGGCCCTGCGGATGCACGCGGCCAAGCGCGCCACCCTCTACGGCAGCCAGGTCGCCGTCGAGCTGGCGGACGTCCTGCACCGCCGGGGCAGGTCCGAGGAGGCGGCCGCCCTGCTGCACGGCGTGCTCGGCGACCTCTCCTCCGAGCGCGGCGCGGTGCACTCCGCCGCCGCGCACCGGCTGCTCGGCATCATCGCCGAGGACGCCCGCGACACGGAGCGGGCCGAGGAGCACTACGTACGGGCCCTGAGCCTGCTGGAGCGGGCGGGCGCCACCGGCGACCTGGCGGACCTGTGCCGGCTGCTGGGCGACCTGCTGCGCCGCACCGGCCGGGTGGAGGCCGCCCTGGACGCCTACCGGACCGGTCTCGGGCACCGTACGGCCCCCGGCACCACCACCCTCGGGCCCGCGCCCGCGCAGCCGCCGCTGTGACGCCTCCGGAGCGGCGCGCGGCGACGCCGGGCCGGCCCGCCCTCCCGGTGCCGGACGCCACCGCCGTGCGGCGGACCGGGCGGCCGTCGCACCCGTACGAAGAGCGCCGACGGGCCGTGTGGGGACACCTCGTGAAGGTGCCCGGGGCCTGGTTTCGCCCAGGGGGCCAGGGGTAGTCGGGGCTCGTTTCCGGGCGGGTGGCGGCCGGCAGAGCCCCGTGTGCAGCGGGCCCGCTCCAGGACTTCTCACAGGTACAGGCCGCGGTGATCGAAGGAGGCGGTGACCCGTGCGGCCCAGGGACGAGCCCAGGGACGAGCCCCACGGCGGCCCCGGTCCGTGCCGCGCGCGCGACGAAGACCCGCACGAGCGGCCCGCCGGCCGGGCCCGCCCCCCGCACCGCGACCAGGAACAGCGCGAAGGCCGCGAAGGTCAAAAAGCCCAAAATGACAAAGAAGGCTACGAGGACCGCGAAGGCCGCGAAGGCCGCGAAGAGCACGAAGAGTGCGAAGACCCGGACCCGGACGAGGCACGGGCCGCCCAGGTGATCGTCCGGAGCGTGCGGGACGCCGCGCCCCGGGAGGTTCCGGGCCGGCTGTGCGAGGTGGCGGTCGAGCTGCTGCCGGTGACCGGGGCGAGCGTGTCGCTGCGCAGCGACGGCATGCCCGTCCAGCTGGGCGCGAGCAGCGAGCGGGCCGCGTACGTGGCGCAGATCCAGGCCACGCTCGGGGACGGGCCCTGCCAGCGGGCCCTGGAGACCGGCGGGCCGGTGCTCGCCTGCGATCTGACGGCGGGCCAGGACGCCCACCGCTGGCCGGTCTTCGCCCAGCAGGCGACGGCCGCCGGGGTGCGGGCGGTCTACGCGCTGCCGCTGGGCAGCGACTCGGTGTGCGTGGGCACCCTCGACCTCTACCGCGACACCCCCGGCGGGCTGACCGGACGTCAGTTGCGGGTCGCCCAGCTCGTGGCCGGTGTCATGACCGTGGCCCTGATGGCGCTGTCGCAGGAGGAGGGGCACGAGCCGCAGGCCGGCGAACCGTGGCTGAGCGGCCTGGCCGCCGACCACGACGAGGTCCACCAGGCCATCGGCATGATCATGGCGCAGCTCGGGGTGAGCACCGACGAGGCGCTCGCACGGCTGCGCGGCGACGCCTTCGCGCGGGGGCGCACGGTGCTCGACGTGGCCCGTGACGTGGTGGCGCACCGGACGCGGTTCGACCGGGACGTCTAGGCCCTGTCCGGCGCGTCCCCCGTCAGACCAGGACCCGCCCCTGCTGCCGGATGTCGGCCAGGCGCTGCGCCCCCAGCTGGGCGACGTTCTGCGCGACCTCGGCCGGCAGGTCGCCGTAGCCGCCGTGCGTGAGGCTGATCGCGTCCTGGCCGACCCGCACGACGGCCGCGTCCAGGGTGAGGTACGACGACTCCCCGTCGGCCGTCTCCTCGCTCAGCACGACGCGCAGGCCCGCGCGGGCGTCCCCGGCCTGCGGCAGCGGCACCTCGGCGACCTGTCCGTACACCGTGGTGCCGCGCGTGGTGACGGCCGTGAACTCGTCGCACCTGGCGGGCAGGGACGCCAGCCAGGCCACGGTGCGGTCCACGTCCGCGGGGCGGTGGGCGGCGACCTGGTAGCGCAGCTGTGCCCCGGTGCCGGCGTCGTCGAGGGCGGAGGAGGCGCGCGGGCCGGCGGGGGCGCCCAGGAGCTCGTCGGTGTAGAGCACGTCGAGCAGCTGCCGGCAGTCGTGGTCGCCGGTGGTGGCCTTGAGCAGCCCGTCCCGCCAGGTCCCGGCGCCCTGCGTCGGCACCCACGGCTCCCCCAGATCGGTTTCCGTGATCAGCGCGGCCCGTGCCTGGGCGGCGGTGAGCGTGGCCGGGGAGGCGGAGGGCCGCCCGGTCGCGGGGCCGGACGCGGACGGAGGCGGGGGCGGGGGCGTCTCCACCGCCCGGGACGCCGGCCGCCCCACGGTGGAACAGGCGGCGCTCGGCAGGGCGGTGGCCGACAGCGCGCAGAGGAGGAGCACACGGGCGGTGGCCGGGGGGCGGGTCATCGGGGGTGCCTCCTGGTGAGCGGGACATTCCAAGATCGGTACGTGCTCCTACGGCACCACCGGCCACACCGGCCGACCAGCGCGGCGGGCCGTCCGGGTGAGCCGCGCCCGTGCGCACCCACCGGAGCGGCCGGGGGCGCCGCAGGCGGCCGGCGGCCGGGCGCCGTACCCGCCCCCGGGTGCTGCGGCGTATCGCGGAACGGGTCGCGGCCCGCGGCACCGCCCTGCGGGAACCCGCGTAGGGTCGTTCGCACGGACCCGCGTGGGAACGCGGACCCGCGTGGAAACGGGAACCGGAAGGAGCTCCGCCGTGACCACTGGCCGGCCCGTCCCGTTGATCATCGATTGCGACACCGGCGTCGACGACGCCCTGGCCCTGCTGTTCGCCGTGCGCCACCCGGGCCTCGACCTGCGGGCGGTCACCTGCGTGGCCGGGAACACGGACGTGGACGGCGTGGTCCGCAACACGCTGACCGTGCTGGAGCGGGCGGGCGCGCCGGACGTCCCCGTCGCCCGGGGCGCGCGGCGCCCGCTGATCGAGGCCCCGCGGTCGGCACGGCACGTGCACGGCCGCGACGGCATGGGTGACCTCGGCCTGCCCGCGCCCGCCCGCGCCCCCGTCGACGTGGACGCGGTGACGCTGCTGCGCCGCGAGATCCTGGCCTGCCCGCGCCCGGTCACGCTCGTCCCGACCGCGCCCCTGACCAACATCGCGCTGCTGCTGCGCACGCACCCGGACGTCACCCGCAACATCGAACGGATCGTGTTCATGGGCGGCGCGGCGGCCACCGGCAACGCCACGCCGGTCGCGGAGTTCAACGTCTGGCACGACCCGGAGGCGGCCGCGATCCTGCTGACCGCCGGGGTGCCGATCACGATGTACGGCCTGGACGTGTTCCGGCGGGTGGTCGTCCCGGCGGCGGACGTGCGGCGGCTGCGCGCGAGCGCGGAGCCGGGCGCCCGCCTGGCCGGTGAGCTGCTGGCCCACCGCCCGGCCACGCCGGCGAGCCGCCCGGACGATCCGGCCGAGACCGCCGGCGGCCTGGGCGACGCGGGCGCGGTGTGCGCGGTCGCCGACCCGGCGGGCCTGACCACGCACCGCCTGCCGGTCGAGGTGTGCCTGGCCCCCGGCCCGGCCCGCGGCATGACGGTCGTGGACCGCCGTCCGCGCCCCGGCGAGTCCGAGCTCCACGGGGGCACGCGCGAACAGGCCCTGGTGGACGTGGGACTGGACGTGGACGTGGAGCGTTACGTGGGGCTCTACCTGTCGACGGTCGAGGGGACCGGGGCAGGCGCCGCCGGGACGGCCGGGGCCGGCTCCTAGACACCGGCGCCCGCCCCCGGAGGGGAGAGCGGCCGGAGACCCGGGAAGAGCGGCCGGAGACCCCGGAGGAGCGGCCGGAGAAACACTGGGCCCATTGCTCCTATGGGGGCACAGCGCGCCCTCCTCGCGGCCGGGGCGTGCCGGCCTCCCAACCCGCGGAAACCCCCGGGGAGTTGCTGATCATCCACGCTTGCGCCGCAAAAGGAATGACCGGTTTCATATGACCGGGTGGTTCCTTTTTGCGGCATTGTGGACAGGTTTCTTGCTGTCGCCCGCACCGCACCGCAGAGGAGACCGCGTGACCGACCGCGCTTCCACCGACCTCTCTTCCCGCGACCCCGACTGGTGGCGGCAGGCCGTCGTCTACCAGATCTACCCCCGCAGCTTCGCCGACGCCGACGGCGACGGACTCGGTGACCTGCGCGGCATCACCCGCCGCCTGACCCACCTGGCCGCCCTCGGCGTCGACGCCCTGTGGCTGAGCCCCTTCTACCCGTCCGAGCTCGCCGACGGCGGCTACGACGTCGCCGACCCCCGGGACGTCGACCCGCGCCTGGGCACCCTGGACGACTTCGACGCCCTGGCCGCCGAGGCGCACCGGCTCGGTCTGAAGGTGATCGTCGACATCGTCCCGAACCACACCTCGCACCGGCACGCCTGGTTCCAGGAGGCGCTGCGCTCCGGACCCGGCTCCCCGGCCCGCGACCGGTACGTCTTCCGTGACGGACGCGGCCCGCACGGCGAACTCCCGCCCACCGACTGGCAGTCCGTCTTCGGCGGCAGCGCCTGGCAGCGGGTGCCCGACGGCCAGTGGTACCTGCACCTGTTCGCCCCCGAGCAGCCCGACCTCAACTGGGAGAACGCCGAGGTCCGCGCCGACGTGCGCACCACCCTGCGGTTCTGGTCGGACCGCGGGGTGGACGGCTTCCGCGTCGACGTCGCGCACGCGCTCGCCAAGGACCTGAGCGACCCCCTGCGCGACCTCGGGGCGCCGGAGCTGAGCAGCGAGCAGGCGCTCGCCGAGTTCGCGCCCGGCACCCACCCGTTCTACGACCGCGACGAGGTGCACGAGATCTACCGCGACTGGCGCAAGATCCTCGACGCCTACACGCCGCCCCGCATGGCGGTCGCGGAGGCCTGGGTGCCCGGCGCCCGGCGCGCGCTGTACGCCCGCCCGGACGAGCTGGGGCAGGCCTTCAACTTCGAGTACCTCCAGGCCCCGTGGGACGCCGATGCGCTCCGGCAGGTCATCACCGACTCGCTGGCCACCGCGCGGGCGGCGGGCGCCTCGGCCACCTGGGTGCTGTCCAACCACGACGTGATCCGCCACGCCTCCCGGCTGGTGCTCCCGCCGGACACCGACCACGACGCCTGGCTGCTGTCCGGCGGCCGCGCCCCGGCCGTCGACGAGGCGGCGGGGCTGCGCCGGGCCCGGGCGGCGACCCTGCTGATGCTGGCGCTGCCCGGTTCGGCGTACCTCTACCAGGGCGAGGAGCTCGGCCTGCCCGAGGTCGCCGACCTGCCCACCGAGGTCCTCCAGGACCCCATCTGGGAGCAGACCGGGCACGTGCGCAAGGGGCGCGACGGCTGCCGGGTGCCGCTGCCGTGGACGACGGACGGGCCGTCGTACGGCTTCGGCCCCGGCGGCGCCTGGCTGCCGCAGCCCTCCGGCTTCGCCCGGTACGCCGTCGAGGCGCAGGACGGGGTGGAGGGCTCCACCCTGGAGCTGTACCGCACCGCGCTGAAGCTGCGCCGCAAGCTCCTGGCCGGCGAGGAGCTGACCTGGGCCGAGGACACCCCGGCCGGGGTGCTCCGGTTCGACCGCGGCGACGGCTGGCGGTGCGTGGCGAACCTGTCCGGCGCGCCGGTCCCGCTGCCGGCCGGTGAGGTGCTGCTGAGCAGCGCGCCCCTGGACGACGGGCGGCTGGGACCGGACACCACGGTGTGGCTCGGGCGCTGACGGCCGCCCGGCTCACCCCCGCGCCGACGGCCGGTGCCCCCGGGCGCCGGCCGCCGGCTGGGGGTGGCCGCCGGCCTCCAGCAGCGGAACCGTGTGGCGCTCGGGACGGTGCGCGCCCTCCGCCGGGACGCGGCTGCGCGGGGCGCCCGCGGCGCCGGGCAGGGGGACGGGACGCCGGGCCACGAGCCGGCCGACCCAGCGGCGCCCGCAGTGCTCGCAGGGCGGGGCGCCCTGCGGCGTGTAGGGGGAGGGGACGGCGGTGTTGTCCCGGTGGAAGTACTCCCACTCGTCCCCGCGGTCGTCCACGCTGCGCTGGACGTCGTAGTCGACGCTCCAGCTGTGCCAGCACGACCCGCAGGTGAACTCGACTCGTTCGACGGCAAGTTCGGTGATCACAGTGGTACACCTCCGATCCGGCCTGCTCCTCCCACCTTGCCTCGGACGTCCCCGCCGCCGCCACCTCCCGCGCCGCGCCCGCCGCACTTGACGGGAGGGCGCTCGAGGCTTATTGAAACTGTGAGGCGAGACGGGCCCGAACCGCAGGTCACCGAGTGCGGGGAGGTGGCGGATGCACAAGCCGAACGCCGATGCGGGGGACGGGGACCTGTACGCCGTGCTGGGGGTCGAGCCCTCGGCGCCCGCCGAGGCGATCACCTCCGCCTTCCGGCGCCGGGTCCGGGAACTGCGCCCCGACACGCAGGTCGACGCCGGCACCGCGGAGCGGTTCGGGCGGGTGCGCACCGCGTACGAGACCCTTCGCGACCCCGGGCTGCGCGCGGCGTACGACCGCGGGCGCGCGCCCGCCCCGCAGCCGCCCGCCCCGCCGTCCCCCGCCCCGGCCCGCCGCACCACGGCGGCCCGCCTGTTCGGCGCCCCCGTGCCCGAGCCGCCCTTGCGGGCCGGGCCGGTCCGGTGGGAACGCGGGTCCTGAGCGGGCCTGGTCGGATATGGTCGGACTTGGTCGGACATGGACGAGGAGGGAGGAGCCCGATGACACGCTCGGTCGGAGTCGGCCACGGCACGACGAACCCGGTGGCGGCCGTGACGAGCGCCGGGCGCCCCGCGCGCCCGGTCGGGCGTCGCACGGGCGGTTCGCGGGCGGGCTGACCATGGACGGCATCCGACGGCACGACACGCGGAACCGCGAGGAGGCGGAGGAACTGCGCCGCCTGCTCCGGGAGCGCACCGCCGACCTGCAGCGGGTGAAGGCCGAGTACGACAACTACCGCAAGCGGGTGCGGCGCGACCGCCTGGCCGTGCGGGAGATCGCGGTCGCCAACGTGCTGACCGCCCTCCTGCCGGTGCTGGACGCCGTGGACCGGGCCTGCGCGCACGAGCCCCTCACGCCGGGACTCGAGGACATCGCCGGCACGCTGGCCGACCGGGCCGGCTCGCTGGGGCTGGTGGAGTTCGGCGAGGTCGGGGACCCCTTCGACCCGGCCCGTCACGACGCCGTGACCCACCACGTCTCCCCGGACGCCGACCGGCTCGTCTGCACGGCGATCCTGCGCCCCGGCTACCGGCTGGGCGAACGCCTGCTGCGCCCGGCCCACGTGGAGGTCACGGGACCGCCGCAGCCCGTCGTCCGGGTCACGACGGCGGGCGAGGCGGGCGCCCGTCCGGCCCACCGCCCCCTGCCGCCCGCGTGAACGCCCCACGACGATCCCCGCCGGGAGGCGCCGGCACCGTCCGTCGTCCGTCCGCACCGGCGGCCCCGCGCGGCCCGGTCACCGCCGCGCCGCCCGCCCGGCGCGTCCGGTGACCGGACATGTCCGCCTCGCCGGTGCCGCGGGGGATGCCCGCCGGCGGCGGCCGGCGGATTCCGGACCACGGCCGCTGCGGGGCCGCCCCCCGGTCGCGGACGCGGCCCGGTACCGGCTCAGACGTGTCCCAGGCCGCCGCTGCCGAAGCCGCCGCTGGACCCGGGCTGCCAGCGGGGCCGCTGCTGGTGCCTCCCCGTTCTGGTCCGTGCGCGGTGGAGCTCGTGGGGCAGGAGCCGGTCGTCGAAGCTCACCGCGACCGGCACCTCGTCGGGCTCCCGCATCTCCCGGGTCTCGCGAACCGGGCCGCCGTCCGGCAGGCACGGCTGTTCCTCGGGCCCCGGATGGTGGGTGTCCCGTTCCATGACGCCCATCCCGACGCGTACGGCCCAGATCAGCGCACCCGCGATCACCAGTCCGCCGATGAAGGCCATCGCCACGGCGATGACGTGATCCGAGGACGCGGCCAGCAGTTCATACGTTGCCGTACTCATGGACCGATTATCGCCGACGAAATGCGAAGAAGCTCCTGGTTCGCCCAGGCAACTTCGGCGGTCCGGCCGTCGCCGCCCCGCGCGGCCGGATCCACGCGGCGCCCAGGAAGCGGTTCGGCGCGTGGGCCGTGGCCGCCCCGGCGGCGCCCCGCAGGTCACCGGGTGCGACGCGCGGGCGCGGAAGCCGCGCGGTTCCCGGCGCCCCCCGGGAACCGCCAAGGACGCTGACGGATGGTCACGGGCGCCGACGGATGGTCACGGGCGCTGACGGCTCGTCGCGGGCGCCGATCTCGTCGCGGGCGCCGACGGCCCGTCACGGCGCACGGAGCCCATGAACCACCGCCGCCGCGGCGGTCCGCCGCGCCCCCGCCCGGGGTTCGCCGGGGCGGGGGCGCGGGTATCTCGCAACCGGTGGCCGAACCGGTCTCGCCCTCGCGCACGACGGCCCCCCGCGCACCAGGCACCCCCTCCCCACCCGTACCGGGCTCGCGGCTCCGCCGCCCTCCCGGCCGTGTCCTCTTCCCCGCAGGAGTCCCGATGACGTCCGCCTCGACGCCCCCGCCCCCGCCCCCGGCCCCCGCCCCGTCCGAGGTCCGGCTGCGCCTCGCGGTGCAGCAGCCCCACGGCCGCACGGCCCGCCGTATCGACGGGGCCTGGTGGCCGTGGTCGTACGACCTGACCGTCGAGCTGCCCGGGTTACTGGGCGTGCTGCCGCGCGCCTGGGGACGGATCAGCAGGGTCCGCGTCAACGGGGGCGGGTGGCCCGCGTGCCCGGAACGGATGATCGTCGCCGGGCAGCCGGTGCGGGTGCGGCGGACGGACTCGTCGAAGGCCCCGCACACGGTGTGCCTGATCACGCCCGGCCACGGCCGGTGGGACCTGCTGGTGGTGCCGCCCGCCGCGACGGAGGCGGAGGCCGGGCGGCTGATGGAACGGGCCGTGACGCTGGGGGCGTGAGCCCGGCGCGCGGGAGGAGGGGGCCGCCCCGCCGGGCCGCCCTCGTTCGGGCGTTCCCCGGCGGCGGCGCCGTGGCCCCCGTGGAAGAGTGCGCTCACAGGGACGGCCGGGCCGGGCCGTCGCGTCCCCACGTGTGCAGCTCGGGAGCCCGGCCCGGCCGCCCCGCCGGGGCCGGACGGCGGGAGCCCGACGACAGGGGCCTCAGGATCCGGCGGTGATGCGGGCGACGGCCCGGCGCGTCAGGTCACGGCCGTGGGGTGAGCCGTCCAGGGCGCGGTGCAGGGTCAGCCCTTCGATCAGCGCGTCCAGCTGACGGGCGGTGTCCGCGTCGAAGTGCTGTTCCAGCAGGCGGCGGCTGCGGCGCATCCACGCCTGGGTCAGCTCCCGGTACTGCGGGTGGCGGGCGGCGAGGGTGTACAGCTCCTGGGTGAGGACCAGGTCGCGGACGGCCCCCTCCGAGAGCGCGTGGACGAGGTCGGTGACGGCTTCCCGGGCCTGTTCGGGGCCGGTGGCCCGGCCGAGGTGCTGCTCGAAGACGGCCACGATGCGGTCGGCGAAGCGGGTGAAGGCCTGGCGCAGCAGGTCGTCGATGCCGGTGAAGTGGTAGGTCATCGATCCCAGGGGCACGCCGGCGCGCGCGGCGATCTTTCGGTGGGAGACGCCGGCGACCCCCTCGTCGCCGATCAGGTCGAGCGTGGCGGCGAGGATCCGTTCGCGCCGCTGCGGATCGGTGTGTCCGGTGGCCATGGGGGCGGCTAGAGGGTGCGGACGGGACGGGCGGGATTGCCGACGGCGACGACGTTCGCGGGCACGTCCCTGGTGACCACCGCGCCTGCGCCGATGACGGAGTTGTCGCCGATGGTGACCCCGGGGCAGACGATCACCCCGCCGCCGAGCCAGACGTTGTCCCCGATGGTGATGGGGCGCGCGGCTTCGAGCTTGTCGCGCCGGGGTTCCGGTTCGACGGGGTGGGTGGGGGTGAGGAGCTGGACGTTCGGGCCGATCTGGCAGTCCTCGCCGATGGTGATCCGGGCGACGTCCAGCGCGGTCAGGTTGTAGTTGACGAAGGTGCGGGCCCCGATGGTGATGTTGTCGCCGTAGTCGACGTGCAGCGGCGGCCGTACGTCGACGTCCTCGCCCACCGAGGCGAGCAGTTCGGCCAGCAGCGGCCGGGCTCGGCCGGCGTCCTCGAGGTAGGCGGCCTGGTAGCGGGCGGCCAGGCGCATCGCGCGCCGCTGCCGGCGGGCGATCTCCGGGTCGTCGGCGATGTAGAGGTCGCCGGCGAGCATGCGTTCCAGGTTCGTGCGCGGGTCGCCGGCGAAGTGGTCCTTTGGCATGCGTACGAGCGTACGCTCCGGAGTGTACGAACGTACGCTCCGGAGCGGAATGCCGGGCACGGCCCCGCGGCCGGGGCCTGGACCACCGCCCGTGACGCTCTTCTTCCACCTGCGTCAGGCGCCGTCGGCGAAGCGGGGAACCCCCGCCGCCGACGCGGCGGGGCCACCGGGCCGCTAGTCGATGATCTGGTCGAAGAACACGACGGCCATGGCGCTCGCGCCGCTGCCGACGCTGACCGCGAGGGGCCAGACGTTGCCGGCCAGGGCCGCCAGGACGGCGGCGCCGACGCCGACCAGCGCGGCCAGCAGGAACACCACGGCGGCGCGCTGGCTGAGCAGCGGCCCGTTCCCGTCGCCCTTCGTGCGGTTCTCGTGTTCCACCTCGGTGCTCCTCGGCGCTCCTCGCGGGGACGGTCAACGGCGCACGAGGCCGCGGGACGGGCGGACCGGCGCGGTACGGCCGGCCGGGCCCGGCAGCTCGTACGGGTCCTGGGCGGGCCGGACGAGCTCGAAGGCGACCCGGCCGTCCGCGCCGGTCCGGACGCCGTACACGGCCGGCTCCGGCAGGCTGTTGTAGTGGAACGGCGTGGAGAAGTAGTAGGCGCCGGTGTCCGGGAGCAGGACGATGTCGCCCGGCTCCAGCGGCGGCAGCGCCCGGTCGCGCGCCAGCAGGTCGCCGGTGAAGCAGGCGGGCCCGGCGATGTCCTGGCGCACGGGGCTGCCGTGCTTCGCCCCGCCGTCCGGGCCGTGCGCGGTGATCCGCAGCGGCCAGGACTCGGGGGCGAACACCGTGCGGGTGGCGACCTGGACGCCGGCGTGGGTGATGGCGATGGGCCGTCCGCCCACGGTCTTGGTGTACTCGACGTAGGCGGCGGTGAACCCGTTCTTGGCCAGGATCGCGCGCCCGAACTCGGTGACGATCTCGTACCCGCCGGAGAACAGGCCCGGCGCGTGCGCGCGCAGCGACGCGGCGTAGGCGTCGAAGCCGGGCGTGACCTCCTCGCCGGCGAAGTTGACGGGCAGTCCGCCGCCGATGTCGATCCCCGTCACCTGGCGCCGCCCGAGGGTGCCGTTGACCTCGTCCGCGAAGGCGACGGCCTCGGCCACCCCCCGGGCCATCAGCTCCAGCGGGCAGCCCTGCGATCCGGCGTGCGTGTGCACCCAGGTCAGCCAGGGGTGGTCCCGGAACGCCCGCAGCAGCTCCCGGCGGCTGCCCGGGTCCGACAACGGGATGCCGAACTTCGAGGTCCGCGTGGCCGTGCTCATCGCGGCGATGGCTCCCCCGCCCACCTGGGGGTTGACGCGCACGCCGATCCGCGAGGCGCAGGGGCGTCCGGCGAGCAGCGCGTCGATCCGGGCCAGTTCCTGGAAGTTGTCCGCGTTGACCGCGACGCCCAGGTCGAGGGCCCACTCCAGCTCCGCACGGGTCTTGGCCGGCGAGTCGAACACGATCCGGTGCGGTGGGAAGCCCGCCGCCAGCGCCCGGGCCAGCTCGCCGCCCGTCGCCACTTCGCAGCCCATGCCGAGCCGCTCCAGCTCCGCCAGCACGGGCACCAGGCTGTTGGCCTTCGCCGCGAAGGCGTGCAGGACGGCGGGCGGACCGGGGAACGCCGCGTGCAGCGTGCCCACCGTGCGGGCCACCGCGTCGAGATCGACGAACCCCGCCAGCAGGGCGCGCTCCGGATCCAGCAGGCCCTGCCGCACGGCCGCTCGCAGGATGTGCTCCCGCCGCGCGGCGGCGTCGGTGAGATCGGTCATGGGTCCCCTCCACGGTCGGTGCCGGACGCCCGGCGGGCCCGGGCGGACTCCAGGCTGCCCTCCGTGCTCCCGGCAGGTCTTCGTGGAGACCTCACAGGTGCCGGCGCGGGGACCGCGGTCTCGGGCAGCGCCCGGGACACCGCGCGCCGCCGTTGTGCGCGGACACGAAGAACGGGCCGCGCCGTGGTGCAGGCGGCCAGTCGGCGGCCCGGCACTGTCGCCCGGCACGGCGGCCGGGCACGGGGGCCCGGCACTGCCGCCCGGCGCGGCGGCCGGGCACGGGGCCCGGCACTGTCGCCCGGCACGGGGGCCCGGGCCCGGGGCCCCGCGTGCCGTCACCTCGGGCCGCCGCCGTCGTCGTCGTGGTCGCGCAGCCGCAGCTGGAGCTGGGCGAGCAGCCGGGCGTCGGGGCTGTCGAGGTCGATCCCCGAGACCTGGACGATACGGCGGATCCGGTAGCGCAGGCTGTTGGGGTGCAGGCACAACGCGCGGGACGCGGCGGGCACGTCCCCGAAGTGGTCGAGGTACACCCGCAGCGTGTCCAGCAGGCAGCTCCCGCTGTGCTCCGCGTCGAACGCGGCCAGCCGCGCCACCGGGGTCCCCGCCGGCAGCGGCACCTCCCGCAGCGCGTCCATGACCTGCATGAGGCCGACCGTCTCCGCGACGTCCTCGGTCCGGGCCACGGCCCGGGGTCCGCCGGCCGCCCGGAGCGCCGCGAGGGCCAGCTCGGCCGACCGGCGGGACCCGGGCAGCCGCGCCAGGCCCGCGGCCACCTCGCCCAGGCCGACCCGCACCGTCGTGTCCAGCGAGGCCGACACCTGCCCCGCCAGCGAGGTGCCCAGCTCCGCCACCTGGTCGTCGGCCTGCCGCCGGTCGCGGCCCAGCGCGCCCAGCACCACCAGCACCACCTCGCCGGCCCGCACGACGACGGCGGGGCGGCCGTGGGCGGAGCAGTGCAGGGCGAGCAGGCCGTGCAGCCGTGACGCCTCGTCACCGCCCTGCTCGATCCCGGCGGCGTGCACCGCGAGGACGGCGCAGTTCCCGTTCTCCGGCAGCGCGGCGCGCTCGGCCAGCACCTCGGCCGACCCGCGCCCGTCCAGCACCGCGCGCGCCGCGTCCTCCACCAGACGGGTGTCCGCGCCGCGCGTACGGTGGTGCAGCAGATGAGGGGCGGCCGCCCGGGTCGCCGCGCGCAGGGCCTCGGCGGCGTTCGGGGCGAGGGGGCGGCCGGCGATCGCCGCCACCCAGATGGACCCCAGCACCTCGCCCCCCGCCCGCACGGCCCCCACCAGGCGCTCCGGGTCCGCTCCGCCGGCCGGTCGGTACAGGACGTCACCGCGCCCCCACAGCGCGCGGAAGAACCCGGCCTCCCGCATCGCGGCGACGCGCCACGGCGGGACACGGCGGCCGAGGATGGTCAGCCGGCGCAGCTCGTCCACGTCCTCCTCGGTGCCGGTGGAGGAGTAGGCCAGCACCCGGGACTCCATGTCCTCGATCGTCACCGCGCCCCCGACCAGGGCGGCGACCGCGTCGGCCAGCCCGTTGAGGTCGCCGAGCGGCACGGTCTGCGTGGCCAGGCCGGGCGGCAGCCCCGCCGAGGCCAGCCCCGCCCGCAGGACGCCCAGCAACTGGTCCCAGGTGCACCACGACGTCCGGAACAGCACCGCCGTGCCGGCCTCCTCGGCCGCCCCGCGCAGCGCGGGAGCCGGCCGCCCGGCCGTGCCCGGGCCGAAGACCACGCCCGTGGCGCCCTCCTCGCCCGCCCGCCGCAGCACGTCCACGGCGTGGGCCGACCGCGCGTCGACCCCGACGGCGAGGAGCAGCTCCCGCGGCCGGATCCCGGGCTCCAGCGGATCCAGCACCGTGACACCGGTGACGGGCGCCCCCAGGCCGCCCGGCGCCACGTGCAGTTCCAGCGACCCCGCGCCCACCAGCGACAGCAGGTTCTCCAGCGTCACCTGCGAGGACGCGGCGGCCCCCCACTCCGATAACGCGTCCGCCTCCATCGGCCCTCCCCCCTGCCCGCGCGTGATCCCTGTCCGCGCGTGATGCCTGCCCGCGGGTGATCCCTGCCCGGGCGTGATACCCGGCGTCGGCGAGTGCCGCGCGCCGCCCGCCCGCCGGCGTCCGAGGACCGTACGACACCACAGGAGCGCCCGGCGCTCAACGGCGCACGGCCGCACGGGCGGGCGCAGGCGGCCCACCGGACCGCTCGCCCCCGCGCGGCCGGGGCGCTCACCGCTCCGGGGTCACGGCTCCGGGGTCACCGCTCCGGGGTCACGGCTCCGGGGCCGCCGGCTGGGGCGGCAGCACCACCTCCCCGGTGCGCCTGAGCCGCTGCCAGGGGAGCCGGCGTCCGTTGAGCGCGGTCAGGCAGGCCTGGACGAGGACCAGGTACATCACCTGGCGGTAGACGACCTGCTGGAGGGGGAGCGCCCACAGCGGCCGGAGGCTTTCACCGTCGAGGCGGAACGCGCAGACGGCACAGACGAACTGCACCGCCAGCACGCCGCTCCAGGCCAGCGCCGTCGTGAGCGGGTCGCCGAACAGCAGGCCGTAGAGGGTCATGACGTCGATCAGCGGGGCGAGCAGGGGAGTGAGGATCTGGAAGACGGCCAGCAGCGGCAGGCCGCGGCGGCCGAAGCGGCCCGCGGGGCCGCGTTCGACCAGCGCGTGCCGGTGCTTCCACGCGGCCTGCATGGTGCCGTAGCTCCAGCGGTAGCGCTGGCGCCACAGCTCCCGCAGCGAGGACGGCGCCTCGGTCCACGCCAGGGCGTCCTGCGCGTAGCGGATCTCCCACCCGGCCCGGTGCAGGGCCATGGTGACGTCGGTGTCCTCGGCGAGGGTGTCCCCGCTCATCATCCCGGCGTCCCGCAGGGCCGAGACGCGGAACGCCCCCACGGCACCCGGGATGGTGGGCAGGCAGTCCAGCAGGTCGTACATGCGGCGGTCGAGGTTGAAGCCCATGACGTACTCGATGTGCTGCCACCGGCCGAGCAGGCGCCGGCGGTTGCCGACCTTGGCATTCCCGGCGACGGCGCCGACGCGGGGGTCGGCGAACGGCTGGACGAGGCGGCGGACGGTCGAGGGGGCGAAGACGGTGTCGGCGTCCAGCATGACGACGAGGTCGTGCGAGGCGCGCAGGACGCCGGCGTTGAGGGCGACCGGCTTGCCGCCGTTCGGCCGCCGCAGGACGGTGACTCCCGCCAGGGCGAGGGATTCCGCGATGTCGGCGGTGCCGTCGTCGGAGCCGTCGTCCACGACGACGATCTCGACGGGGTGGTCGCTCGCGGCGAGGGAGCGCAGCGTCTTGGCGATGCACAGCCCTTCGTTGTAGGCGGGGACGACGACGCTGACGGGCCGGGTGACGGGCCGCTCCCCGTGGCCGTCCGCCGGCGGGCTCCGCCGGCGGACGTGGTGGCGGGCCAGGACGAGCAGCAGCACGCACCGGGCGAGGACCAGTGACCCGACCACCAGCAGCAGCGTCCCGACGACCGACACCGCCGCCCCCGACACGGTCACGGCGGCCACGAAGACCCGGCCCTTCCACCGGTCCTCCCTGTCGACGGGGCGGGTGAGGCTGTCGGTGCCGAGGACGTCCGCGAGGGTGGCGAACCGGTAACCCTGCTCCTTCAGCCGGGGGATCAGCAGACGCAGGGCCTCCACGGTCTGCGACCTGTCCCCTCCCGCGTCGTGCAGGAGGACGACCGCTCCCCGGCCCGGCACGCTCGGCAGGGCCGCCGCGGCGATCGCCCGGGCCCCCGGCCGCCGCCAGTCCCCGGTGTCCCGGTCGATGAACGCCAGCACGTACCCCTTGTCGCCCAGCCGCCGGGCCACGGACCACTCCGGGGCGCCCAGGGCGGAGGTGGTCGAGGAGTAGGGCATCCGCATGAGCGAGCTGGTGACGCCCGCGGCCCCCGCCAGGGCGAGCTGGGTCAGCGCCAGCTCGCGGTCGACGGCGTCCGCGGACTGGGTGGTCATGTCCCGGTGGGAGAAGGTGTGCACGCCGATCTCGTGACCGGAGCGGATCACGTCGCGCAGGACCCCCGGGTGGCGGGCGGCCTGCTGCCCGGTGACGAAGAAGGTGCCGGGCACGCCGTGGCGGTCGAGAACGGCCCGCACGCGGGGTGTCCAGGTGGGGTCGGGTCCGTCGTCGAAGGTCAGGACCACGGTCCTGTCGGGCGTGCGGTAGGTGCGCAGGTGATCACGGGTGACATCGACGATCGGACCGCCGCCGGCGATCGCCCGGGGGACACCGGTGCCGCCCCCGCCCCCGCCCCCGGTGGCCGGTGGCGCGGGGTGCCCTTCCTGGTCACCGGCGAACCCCCTGGTCGTGTAGCCGTGGACCAGGAGCACGGAGAGGACGAAGGCGAGGAGGACGAGCGGGACGAGGAGACGGAAACGGCGCCGGGACGGCGGGGACGCGGCCGGGACCCGCCGCGGACCGGTGGACGCCGGCGAGCCGCGAACCGGCCGGTGCTGCCGCTGCCGCCGCCGCATCAGGGAGCCTCGGCCGCCGGGGGCCCGGAGAGCGGGGGAGCGCCGGAGGGCGGCACGGACTCCGGCGCCTGCGACGGGATTTCAGGCGCGGGCGGGGCCGGAGGGACGCCGGTCACCGGAGCGGGGGCGGACGGGGGAGGGGGAGGGGCGGGAGGACCCCCGACATCGGGTACGGGATCACCGGCACCTGGAGCACCGGGGACCGGACCACTGGAAGGCGGGTCACTGGAAGGCGGGTCGCTGGGGTCCGGACCACTGGAAGGCGGGTCGCTGGACGGTGGATCACTGGCGGTGGGGGCCGGCGCGGGCGCCGGAGCCGAGGTCGCGGGCGGCGACGGTGCCGGAGCCGGGGACTGCGCCGGTGCGGACGGCGCCGACGGGCCGGGTGCGTCCGGTGCCTCCGCTATGGGCGGTGCGCCCGGCCCGCCCGTGCTGGGAAGCGCCGGAGGCAGCGGCGTGCCGGCGATCGGCGGGCTCCCGGGCACGAGGAGCGGAACATCGGACGCACCGGGTCCGCCAGGCAGGCCGGGCACCGTGAACTGCGGAACGAGCAGGGCGCCCGGCCCGGTCACGGGCCCGCGACCGTCGGGCCCCGAGCGGCCGACCGAGGGCGGACCACCGGAGGACGAGGGCGCTCGGCCCGGGGCGTCCCCGTCCGGTGCGGCAGGTGCCGCGGGGTCGCCGGGGACGGGGAGGGGGACGGGGACGGGGACGGGCGGCAGGATCGTCTCCGGCGCGAAGGGCGTCGCCCCCGTCAGGCTCAGCCCCAGCACGGCCAGGTAGCCGGCCGCCAGTCCGGCCAGCGTGTGTCCCGTACGCCGCAGGACCCGCGCACGCCGACCGGAGGAGTCGACGAACACGGGCGGACTCGTACCACTCGACGATTCGATCCCCTTTTGCCCTATATCGCCCTGATTGAGCAGCATGTGCTCAGCGTACGACTGCCACGAGGCGTCACCAGCGCCCGGTCCCCACGTTCTTCTCCGCCTCCTTCTCTCCTCCTTCTCTCCTCCTTCTCTGCTCTCTCTTCTCTCTGCTTGGATCGGCGCATGAGCCCCGCTCCCGCCCAGGACCGGACGCGAGACGTAGCCGAGCTCGCCGTCTGGCTGGGCGGTGTGTCCGTGGCGTGCTGGCTGTGCTGCCCGTTCTGGACGCTGATCTCGTTCCTGGCCCTGCCGGCGGGCCTGGCCGGCCTGGTGCGGTCCGCGATCGAGTACCGGGCGTCCGCCCACGGCCGGACCAGCCGGACGCGGGCCGCGGCGGGAGGCGCGCTGTCCCTGATGGGGACGGGGGCCGCGATCGCCTACCTGGTCTTCGTCGCCGGCCGTCCGGACCTGCCGGTGCAGGGGTAGGGAACCGGCGCGGGAGGTGCTTCGGAGGGCTCGCGTGGAGGCGCTGTGTGCGCCGGGACCGGACGCACCCGGGCTGGATGGGGAGTGTGCCCGGCTGCGGTCCGACAGGCATCCGGCCGGCGGGTGCCAGGACGTGCTCGCGGGGAGCGGGCCTGTAGTGGGGTCCGGGGGCGATCGGCCATACATCAGGCTGGTACATGGACTATCTTTGGTACATGTCCATGAAGCGTACGAACGTCTATGCCGACCCCGAGGACCTGGCGATCATCAAGGAAGCTGCCAAGCGCCGGGGGGTAAGCGAGGCCGAGATCATCCGTCAGGGGATCCATCTCGCGGCCATGGCGAACCGCGTCTGGGACGAGCCGCTGTTCTCCCGCACCTTCGAGGGGCGGGGGCGTACGCCGTCCGGAGCCGAGGTCCGGGACGCGGTCGCCGACGCGGTCCGGCGCGAGACCGACCCGGGGTCCGGGACCGCCGCGTGATCATCGTCATCGCCGGCACATCCGGTCTCCTGGCCGCCTTGGACTCGACGCACCCGGAGCATGGCGCGGCGAACGAAGCGATCATGTCCGCGGGGCTGTTGGTCATGTCCCCGCTCCTGCTGGCGGAACTCGACCACATCGCCACACGCGAGCTCGGGCGGGAGGCCGCCCTCAGCGCCGTCGACGATATCCGGCGCTGGATCGGCCGGGGCCGCGTCGTCGTGCCGGAGATCACGGAGGACCACCTGGGAGCCGCCCAGTCCGTCCGCGTCCGCTACAGCGCGCTGGACCTGGACCTCGCTGACGCCGTGAACGTGGCGCTGGCCGCCGACTACGACACCGACGCGATCCTCACACTCGACCGACGCGACTTCCGCGCCGTACGGCCGCTGGGCCACCACAAGGCGTTCCGGGTACTGCCCGACGACCTGCCGCTGTGACGGCAAGCGCCCCGGTGCCGAAGTCCCAGCCACGGACGGGACTTCGGCAGGCGTGCCGCCTCCATCGAGAGGAAAACGCCATACGGCGAACTGGACCGAGCCGAGGTGGCCACGCTCAGACTCTGTGCGGAAGCACTGTGCGGTCGGCTGCGCGTTGTCGTGGTTTTCGGGGACGAGGAGTACACCGTCGCTTGAGGCGACCGCCCTCCTCGAAGCCCCAGCACACGCACCGGCAGCATGAAACCCCAGGTCGCTGAGCTGGGGTTTCCACAGGAGCGGTGACGAGAACCGGACTCGCGCTCTCGGCTCGGGAAGCTCGGGTTCTCTGATTGCGAGAGCTGAGCTGACCTGCGGCGGAGCGGCCCTGGGGCCTGACTGGCCGGCGCCTCGGTCCCCCCGCCATTCCCCGTGGCTCCCTGCACGATCTGGCACGGCTCCGGCACGACCTCTTCGTCCGCTTCCAGCCGTAGAGGGCGGTGCTTGGTCGGTACGATGCGCGGGCTGGGCAGTGTCCACGCGATGGGGGAGGGGCAATGAGGATCAAGGACCCGGAGTACCCGGCAGCGGTCGAAGCGGCCGTGGAGATCTTGCGGAAGCGGGCCCGGCAGGGAAAGACCATCACGTACGGGGAGCTGAGCGCCGAGTTGGCGGCACAGGGCTTCGACTCCATCCCGCCTCACCGCGGAGTCATGACCTACCTGCTCAAGGATGTCTGCCTCCACCGCAACGAGGACGGACGGGCACCGATGCTCTCGGCGATCGTGGTGAACAAGGCCAGCCGGGAGCCGTCCGACCAGTTCTCCGGCCTTGCCCGGAGTCTGCCCTTCTCCCGGCCGGCCAACTGGAGCTGGCAGGACGAGCAGCAGCAGGTGTTCGCTCAGCACCGCGAGGAATGACGTCGGCCCTCGACACCCGCTTCAGGAGTTCGGCCGACACGGGTGCCGCTGTATGCCCTAGCCGGTTGCCTGGATGTCGGCGTAGTGGCCGAAGCAGCCGCCGGGGGTCTTGAGGGAGTCGAGCATGCCCACCCTTCCTAGTCGCTCGGCCCTGCTGCTCCTGGGCGGTGACAAGGCCGGAAACTGGGATCGCTGGTACCGCGACAACATTCCGCTGGCCGAGCAGCTCTATCACGATTACGTCGGCGGCGAGGACTGAAGGAGTAGCCATGCCCAAGAAGGCTGCGCAGGACTGGGAAGTCCTGGAGCAGGAGCTGCACGCGGCCGGTGTGGAGCCCGCCGAGGTGGAGGCAGGGGCTCGCCGGCTTCTCGCCGAGGCGCGTGGCCACCAGCTCGCCGAGGCACGCAAGCAGTCAGGGTTGGCCCAGCAGGACGTGGCGACCCGGATGGGAGTCAGCGTCGCCCGGATCTCCCAGATCGAACACGGCGAGGGGGCCACCCTGGACGTCATCGCCCGCTACGTGGAGGCGCTCGGCGGGAGGCTGGATCTGGTCGCGGACTTCGGCGACCACACCCTACGCATGCCGGCCAGCGGCAATCAGGGCAGCGCGGCGGCGTAGTCCTCTCCGGGTGAGGGCTCCGGTGAGACCGTGAACCCCAGGAGCCGGGACGGTCGGAGTTCTCCCCTGGCCGCCCCTTCACACGGCCCAGGGGCCCAGCAGACGATCACTGCGACCGCCGCCGATCGGATCGCCTCGGCGGCATCCTGACCGGTGGTTGTACTGTGCCGCCCAGACGGAGAGGCGCCGGCAGGCAGGGGGGCGCGTGAACACAGGCATGGTCCGCCCGCTCGGACCGGGCGGCGCGTCGCGAGGCGCTCTCCACCGGGTCGCACGTCACCTCGGCGCCATGCATCTGAGTGGTGCGGTCCTGCTGTTCACCTACGTGGTCCCTCCGGCCTGGGCTCTCGACGCCTACGGCGCGGCACCGGCCGGCGACCCTTCGGCGGACGTGCCCCCGTTCGTGATCCTCGCTGTGATGCTGTTCCACTGCGTGGGCTTCCACGCGCTCGTGCAGGTCCCCTCCGGACTTGTGGGTACGAGGCTGGGCCTCCACCACGGCGGCATGGTCACCTACGCCTCGGCCCTGGCGATTGCGGGGCTCCTCACCGCCTTGGCCCTGCCGGTGGCCCTGGGCGTGGAGGATGCCGGTGAGCTCATGCAACTGTGGGCTGACTTCATGGTGCGTGGCTCGCTCGGACTGGCGGGCTACGTGTGGATGACCCGGCGGTCGCGGGAGAACTCGAAGACGTGAGGCCGGCGGAGTTCCCATGGATGAGCCAAGTGCCGTCGGCTGTGATCAGGAGCCGGTCTGCTGCGCATGGCCGACCGCGGTTTCCGCACCTGGCTGCAGGGCGTGACCATGCACAAGCCCAACGAACCCGGCTACAGCCACCCGGACGCCTACGTGATCGACGACTGGCGCTGACTCCACCGCCACGCCCGGCTGCGGGGAAGACCCGATGCCGCCAGGAGAGGACCGGCACCGGGACTGCACGCTTTGAAGGTCGGTAAGCGGCTCGGGTGGCATACGGCACGGTGGCCTTTTTTATCTCCCTTCGTGCGACTTCGCTCGCGGCCCGCGACGCGGCGCCGGTGGGAAGGAGCGGAACCCCCGGGTCGCCGACCCGGGGGTTCCGAGGACTCGCGTGCGGTGTCAGCGCGCGTTCTCCCGGTCCCAGCCGTAGAAGCAGCGGGCCATCGCGTCCTTCGGGCTGCGCCAGGTCGCCGGGTCGTACGCCTGGACGTACGCCGAGAGCCGCTCGCTGACGTCGCGGAACTCCGGGTGGTCCGTCAGGCCGGCGATGGCGGGAGCGGGGTCCTGGGGGCTTTCGATGAGGTGGAGGTACACGTCGCCGAACTCGAAGAGCCGGCGCCGGGTGACCCCCACGAGGTGGGGGAGCTCGCCGCGGTCGGACTCGGCGAACACCTTCGCGATGTCCGGGGCCGCGCCGGGCTTCATCCGGGCCACGATCAGGGTGTGGTGCATCGGGGTGTGCCCTTCGGTGGGGTGAGCCGGTGGTGGCCGGCGTCGGTCGGTTCGATCGGAGGGGCGGCGGGGTCAGTCGGTCAGCGCGGCCTCGGCCGGCCGTTCGTCCGCCGCCTGCTCGATGCGGTCGCGGATGAGGGCCAGCTGGGTGCGGGAGTTGCGGTTGATGTTGTCCGTCATCCAGGCGTCGTCGACGGGCGCGTCCGGCTTCATCGCGAAGTCCTGGACCCAGCGCATCAGCACGCCCTCGGGCGTCTGCTGGTACGCCCAGTGGATGTCCATGAACTGGAAGGGGCCGGTCTCCACGCGGTGGGCGCGGACCGTGAGGGAGGCGCGGTCGGCGACGCGTTCGGAGACCCAGCTCCACACCCGGCCCTCCTCGTCCGGGTGCATGGTGAGCCGGAAGCGGACGCGGTCGCCCTCGCGCTCCAGGATCTCGGCGGAGGCGTACTCGCTGAACAGCCGCGGCCAGTTCTCGACGTCGTTGGTCATGTCCCAGACCAGGTCCAGCGGCGCGGCGATGACGATCTCGTTCTCGGTGTGCCCGGCCATGTCACACCGCCGTCTTGAGGGTGGCGTTCACCTGCGCGAGGAACTCCGCGGGCGTCTTGCAGCGCTCCACCTGCTCCGGCAGTCCCACGCCGTGCTTCTTCTCCAGCTCGGCCACGATGCCCAGCAGGCCCAGGGAGTCCAGGCCGAAGCTGTCGAAGCCCTCCTCGGCCCGCGCCCGCAGGTCCGGCGGTTCCACGTGCACGCCCGCGGTGCGCTTCATCAGGGCGGACAGTTCCTCGAAGGTCACCTGGGTGCCCACGCGTTCGGTCATGTCGGTCATGTGGTTGAGCTCCTTGACTCTGGTGCCCGCGCTCGAAGGGGACGGGAGGCACCTGTTCGGGGTACTTACTCGGGGAACGGCGCGGCGCCCCTGCGCAGGACGAGCGCCGAGTTGTTGCCCATGAGCCCGCGGCTGAGCACCAGTGCGGTGCGCGGCTGGGCGGGACGCGCCCGGCCGACCACCAGGTCCAGGTCGTGGCAGACGTCGAGCACATGGGGGGTGGGCGGGATCAGCTCGTGCTCCATGGCGAGCATCGCGGTCGCCACGTCGAGCACCGCGGCCGCGCAGAACGCCCGGCCGATGCCCGCCTTCGGGGCGGTGACGGGGACCCGCCGCGCGTGCGGGCCGAGCGCGTCGGCCAGGGCCAGGGCCTCGGCCCGGTCGGCCTCCGGCACGCCGAGGGCGTCGGCGAACACGACGTCCACGTCCTGCGGACGGCAGCCGGCCTCCGCCAGGGCCGTGCCGATCGCGTGCGCCAGGCCGGCCCTGGACTCCTCCCAGCGGGAGGCGCCGGTGAACGTGGCCGCGTGGCCGGCCACCGTCGCCCGCGCGTCGGCGCCGCGCTCGCGTGCCGCGCGCTCCTCCTCCAGGACGAACATCGCCCCGCCCTCGGCGGGCGCGAACCCGCAGGCGGCGGAGGTGAAGGGGCGGTAGGCCCGGTCCGGGTCGGTGCTGCGGCTGAGCTCCGGGTAACCCAGCTGGCAGACCATCGAGTACGGGGCCAGCGGGGCCTCGGTCGCGCCGGCGACGACCGTGGCGGTGCCGCGCCGTACCGCCAGCGCGGCGTGCGCGAGGGCGTCCAGGCCGCCGGCCTCGTCGGCGGCCACCACGCCGCAGGGGCCCTTGAAGCCGCCGCGGATGGAGATCTGGCCGGTGCTCGCCGCGTAGAACCAGGCGATCGACTGGTAGGGGCCGACGTACTTCGAGCCCTGGCCCCACAGTTTCTGCAGCTCGCGCTGGCCGAACTCGCCGCCGCCGGAGCCCGCGGCCGTCACCACGCCCACCGAGTACGGCGAGTCGATGTCGGCGCGGGACAGCCGGGCGTCGTCGAGGGCGAGCTGGGTGGCCGACATCGCGAAGTGCGTGAAGCGGTCGGTCTGGACGAGGTAGGTGTCCTCGATCAGGGCGGCCGGGTCGAAGTCGGGGACCTGGCCGGCGACCCTCAGGGGCAGGTGGCCGCAGCCCTCCCGGTCGATCAGGGCCAGGCTGCTGGTGCCGTCCACGGCCGTCTTCCAGAACGTCTCGGCGCCGATGCCGTGGGGTGCCACCACCCCGAGCCCGGTGACGACCGCTCGGCGGGGTGCGCTCATCTCAGCCTCCTCTCCGGCCCGGTCAGCACGACCGCGGACTGGAAGCCGCCGAAGCCGCTGCCCACCGACAGCACGCTGCGCAGCTCCCGCTCGCGTGCCTCGCGCGGCACGTAGTCCAGGTCGCACTCGGGGTCCGGTGTCTCGTAGTTGGCCGTGGGCGGCACTACCTGGTGCGCCAGGGCGAGGACGCAGGCGACGACCTCGATCGAGCCGATCGCGCCGAGCGAGTGGCCCACCATCGACTTGATCGAGCTCATCGGCGTCCGGTAGGCGTGATCGCCCAGCGACCGCTTGACCGCCGCGGTCTCGTGCCGGTCGTTCTGCTGGGTGCCGGAGCCGTGCGCGTTGACGTAGTCGATGTCCGTGCCGTCCAGGCGGGCCATGTCCAGCGCGGTGTCGATGGCCCGCGCCATCTCCAGCCCCTCCCGGGTGAGCCCGGTCATGTGGTGGGCGTTGCCGAAGGTGGCGTAGCCGGCGAGTTCGCAGTAGACGTCCGCGCCGCGGGCCCGGGCGTGCTCCAGGTCCTCCAGCACGAGCACCGCGCCGCCCTCGCCCATCACGAACCCGTTGCGGCGGGCGTCGAAGGGGCGGGAGGCGTGCTCCGGGTCGTCGTTGCTGGGCGAGGTCGCCTTGATGGCGTCGAAGCACGCCATGGTGATCGGCGATATCGGCGAGTCCGAGGCGCCCGCCAGACACACGTCGGCACGGCCCTCGGCGATGGCGTGGTAGGCGTACCCCACCGCGTCCAGCCCGGACGTGCAGCCGGTGGAGACGGTCTGCACCGGGCCCTGCGCGCCGAAGGTCTCGGCGACGGTGGAGGCGAGCGTGCTGGGGGCGAAGGCGCGGTGCAGGTGCGGTTCGGCCCGCCGGTGGTCCACGTCCCAGCGCGAGCCGCCCTCGCTGACCAGGACGTAGTCGTGCTCCAGGCGGGTGGTGCCGCCGACCGCCGTGCCGAGCACGGCCCCCATGCGCCAGGGGTCCTCGCGCGTGGTGTCCAGGCCCGCGTCGCGGACCGCCTCGGCGGCGGCGACCAGCGCGAACTGCACGTACCGGTCGCACCGCTGGACCGTCCCGCCGTCCAGGCCGTGCGCGGACGGGTCGAAATCGCACTCGGCGGCGATCTGCGAGCGCAGGCCCGCCGGGTCGAACAGGGAGATCCGGCGCGTCGCCGTACGCCCGCCGGCCAGCAGGTCCCAGAACCGGGCCGCGCCGATGCCGCCCGGGGCGACGACGCCTATGCCGGTGACGACGACCCGGCGGTTCATGACACCACCCCGGCCGGCGCGGTCTCGTCGGTCTCCTCGGTGTCGACGTGCCCGAGGTCCGGCCGGGGGGCCAGCGGACCCAGGTGGAAGACGAGGCGCGCCTCGGCGTCACCGGTGTTGCGGAAGCGGTGGCGCACGTCCTTGGGGATGAGCAGGCCCTGCCCGGCGCGCAGGGGATGCGGCACGTCGTCCAGGTCCACCTCGAAGGCGCCGGCGGTGACGTACACGAACTCCTCGGAGTACGGGTGGTAGTGCTCGGAGATGCGTTCCCCGGGCCGTACGACGGCCACGCCCATGAAGCCGCTGGTGGCCCCCGCGGTCGTGGGCGTGAGCAGGGCCCGGACGTCGCCGCCGCGCCGCCGGTTGGGCGGGATGTCGTCGAAGTCGACGATGCGTGCCTGCTGTTCTGCCATGTCGGTCACTCCCTGAAGTCGGGCGAGCGGGGGGTCAGGAGGCCGGCGCCTGACGGTCGGTCAGAGGCCGCATCCGGGCGTGCGCGAGGAACTTCGGCAGCGCCCGGTCGTCCGGGGGGCCGTCGGCACCGAGCGCGGCCGCGTCCAGCAGCCGCCCGGCCTCGGCGAGGGCGTCCGGCTCGTGCAGGGCCAGGACGGCCCCGGGCGCGCGCTCCGGTGCGCCCGCCGTGTCGACGAGCCGTACGACGAGGTCGTCGCGGTGGAAGACGGTGCAGGCGACGACCGGACTGTCCGGGTCGCCCACGGTGGCCTCGCCCTGCCGCGCCAGCAGCCGGGCGAGCGCCGGTCCGGCGCCGGGGCGGGCCGGGTAGTACAGCGCGCACCGCTCCGTTTCACCGCCCGCCCCACGCCCGGACATCACGTGGTGGACGGCGGGCAGCGCGGCCAGGGTGAAGAACAGCCGGGCGGACCGCGGGTCGGTGAGGTCACGGTCCTGTTCGAGGTGCGGGTTGAGGGCCTCCTCGACGGCGCGCACCTCGGGCTGCCGGGCCACGTGGCGCAGGGCGGCCTGCAGGTCGCCCTGCACCTCGATCGCCCGGACGATCCGGTTGCCGTGCAGGAAGAGGGAGGTGCGCAGCAGCCGCGTGGTGTCGTCCACCCGCACCTCGGGCGAGGTGTAGCCGGAGAGGATCTCCGCGACCTCGGCGACGCTGTCGGGCTTGACGGTCCAGGTGACGGCGTGCCGGACCAGGTTGTCGCCGATGCGCGGCCTGGGCTGCAGCGCGCCCCGGGCCGCCGCACCCGGACCGGCGTCCGCCTCGGCCGTCTCGCGCAGCACCGAGTAGCGCATCGAATGGGTGCCGCGGACGTAGGGCTCCAGGGGACGGACCATTTCCAGGTGCTCTTCGCTGTTGGCCCAGGCGAGGAACTCCGGTGCGCTCTCCCACTCGCTGGTGATGAGCCACTGGGTGGGGTTCTCCAGCGACTGGCACAGCTGGTCGCTGATGTGCCCCGGCACGGCGGCGACCCGGTCGCACATCCGCTCGTAGGCGTCCAGGACCTCCGCCTGGGTCCCGTCGCGGATGTCCAGCATCAGGACGACCCGCACCCGGGAACCGTCGAACACGGTGAGGGGGACACGGTCCGGGACCGTCGACACAGCGGCAGAGACCGTCATTGAGGCGCACCTCTTCCTGGAGGAACGGTGAAGGCGGCCGACGCGTCACATGACGGTGCGTCGGCCCGTGATCACGATCGTCGGGCGTGCCGTGCCACTGCGCGAACGCAGCGGGTTAAGCGGGTGAAGTGTGATCCCCGGTGCACCGCGCTCCGGCCGCGCGGGGCATGGATGACCCCGGCCGAAACCGGCCGAGTGGGCGGACATCACGCGCTGGAGGAGAAAGATGAACGCAAGAGCCGATCGGGCCGGGGACACGGTCCACAAGGTTCCGGTCCTCGTCGTCGGCGGATCGCTCGTGGGCCTGTCGACGTCCGTGTTCCTGGGCCGGCTCGGGGTACGGCACATGCTGGTGGAGCGTCACGCCGGCACCTCCATCCACCCCCGCGGGCGCGGGAACAACGTCCGCACGATGGAGGTGTACCGGGCCGCCGGCGTCGAGCAGGGGATCCGCGAGGCCGCGGCCACCCTGGCCGAGAACCACGGCATCCTGCAGACGCCCACCCTGGTCGGCGACGAGGGCGAGTGGCTGCTGCGGGACATCGACCCGGGCGGCGGACTGGCCCGCTTCAGCCCCAGCTCCTGGTGCCTGTGCAGCCAGAACGATCTCGAACCGGTCCTCCTCGACCACGCCGTGGGCCTCGGCGGCGACATCCGTTTCTCCACCGAACTGCAGTCGTTCGAGGAGGACTCGACCGGTGTCACGGCGGTGGTCAAGAGCCGGCAGTCGGGTGAGCACACCACCATCCGCGCCGACTACCTCGTCGCCGCCGACGGCCCCCGCAGCCCGGTCCGCGAGCAGCTCGGCATCGGCCAGAGCGGCCCCGGCGACCTGTTCCACAACGTCAGCCTCACCTTCCGCTCCCACCGCCTGGCCGAGTTCGTGGGCGACCGCCACTTCATCGTCTGCTACCTGACCAACCCGGAGGCCGACGGCGCCCTGCTGCCCGTGGACAACCGCGAGAACTGGGTCTTCCACGCCCCCTGGTACCCCGACAAGGGCGAGACGCTGGAGGACTTCACCGACGAGCGCTGCACCGACCACATCCGCCGCGCGGTCGGCGTACCGGACCTCGACGTGGAGATCACCGGCAAGGCGCCCTGGCACGCCGCCCAGCGCGTCGCCCGTCAGTACCGCGCCGGCCGGGTCTTCCTGGCCGGCGACTCGGCGCACGAGATGTCCCCCACGGGCGCCTTCGGCTCCAACACCGGCATCCAGGACGCGCACAACCTCGCGTGGAAACTGGCCGCGGTCCTCGGCGGCTGGGCGGGTGACGGGCTGCTGGACACCTACGACGCCGAGCGCCGCCCGGTGGCGGAGGCGACCACCGCCCGGGCCGCCGCCCGCTCCGCGGAGCACAGCCACCCCGGTTTCGCCCCGCCGCCCGGCACGAGCGGCGGCCCCCAGGGCGGCATCCTCAACGTGGCCCTCGGCTACCGCTACCCGCGCGGCGCCGTCCTGGGCGCCGACCCGGCCACCCCGGTCGTCCCCGAGTCCCTGACCCTGGCCGGCGAACCCGGCAGCAGGGCGCCCCACCTGTGGATGAGGCACCGCGGCGAACGCGTCTCCACCCTCGACCTCTACGAACGCTCCCTGGTCCTGCTCAGCGACGCGGACACCGCCACCCCGAACGCCTGGCACGAGAGCGCCGTCCGCCTCGCCGAGGAGCTGTCGGTCCCGCTGACGTCCTACCGGGTGGGCACGTCCGCCGACGCCGACCTGACGCCCGAGGACGACGTGAACTGGACGGCCCGGCACGGCACGCCCCCCGGCGGCGCGGTCCTCGTCCGCCCCGACGGGTTCGTCGCCTGGCGCTCGCAGGAACCGGTCCCGGCCGAGGAGACCGGACCGACCCTGCGCCACGTCCTGACGACGGTGCTGTCACTGGCCTGACCCGCACCCGGGACGTCCGGCCCCGCCGCGCGCGCGGCGGGGTCGTCCTCCGTCACGGCGGGCAGCAACCGGCGTACGGCCTCGGTGAAAGCGCCTTTGGACAGGGAACGCCGCAACTCGCCCGCCCCGTACCGCCAGTGCTGCCGCGCCATGCGCCACGATCCCGGCCAGCCCAGCGCCGCACCCAGCTCGCGCGGGCGGACCGTGCTCCAGCCGTAGCCCTCGCGGGCGAGCGCCGGCACCGCGTTGGGGCCGACGTGGACGTCTCCGTGGACCCCGCGCGTGAGGTGCACCCCGAGGAACGGGAACGCCGGGTCGGGGACCGGGTACACCAGGCCCCGGACCAGCTCCGGCCGGGCGAGGTCGTAGTACTCGCCGCGGAAGGGGATGATCCGCATGCCGGGGTCGTCCCCGGTCAGCCGCGCGATCTCGTCGCAGTGCAGGCCCGCGCAGTTCACCAGGACCCGGCCGCGTACGACGTCCCCGGATCCGGTGAGCACGGCGACACCGTGCTCGGGGCGCCGGTCGACGCGTACGGCCTTCGCGCCGTGGCGGATGTCCGCGCCGGACGCCTCGGCCAGCCGGCGGGCCACGCCGGCGAAGTCGCAGACGCCGGTCGTCCCGACGTGTATGGCCGCCAGGCCCCGCACCTCCGGCTCGTACTCCGCGATCTGGGCCGCGCCCAGCTCCCGTACCGGGATGCCGTTCTCCCGGCCGCGCTGCACGAGCGCGTGCAGACGGGGCAGCTCGGCGCGGTCGGTCGCGACGATCAGCTTGCCGGTGACGGCGTGGGCGATGTCGTACTCGGCGCAGAACTTGACCATCTCGGCGGCGCCCCGCACCGCGTAGCGGGCCTTGAGGGAGCCGGGGCGGTAGTAGACGCCGCTGTGGATGACGCCGCTGTTGCGGCCCGTCTGGTGGCGGGCCGGGCCCGGCTCCTTCTCCAGCACCGTGACGCGGGTGCCCGGCGCGGCGCGCGTGATCGCGTACGCCGTCGACAGGCCGACGATCCCGCCGCCGATCACCAGCACGTCACAGTCGTATGCGATCTGGGCCCGCACCTGTTCCACCTCCCGGCTTCGATAGTGCACTGCGCCACTGACAATGCCCTCAAACCCGGGAGACGGCCGACTCTCAGGCCGGCGCCATCAGCAGCGGCCGGGCGCGCTCCCGCAGCTCGACCACGCGGGGTTCGTCGCCGTAGGGCTCCAGCCGGTGCAGGAGGTCCTTGACGTACTCGGTGGTGCGGGCCGAGGAGATGCGCCCGGCCACCTCCACCGCCCGCACGCCCTGCTCGCAGGCCGCGTCCAGGTTTCCCGACTCCAGTTCGGCGACGGCCGAGACGACCAGGCGCAGGCCGTGCGAGCGGACGAACTCCTCCGTCGGCCTCGACAGCGCCTGCTCGGTGAAGCGGCGGACCTGGCGGGGCGCCTTGAGGTCGCGGTAGCACTCGGCGGCGTCGGCGGCGAAGCGGTCGTAGGAGTAGAAGCCGAGCCAGCTCGGGTCGTGGTCGCCGGGGCGGGCGCGCTCCAGCCAGCTCTCGGCGGCCTTCAGGGCCGCGCCGGCCGCCTGGGCGTCGCCCGCGCGCGCGTGGGCGCGGGCCTCGACGAGGCGGAAGAAGCTCATGGTGCGGGCCGTGGCCAGGCCCCGGTTGCGTTCCAGGGCGGCCTGGGCGAGGTCGACGCCCTCGTCGCCGAAACCGCGGTAGGTGGCCTGCAGGGACATGGAGGCCAGGACGTAGCCGCCCAAGGGGACGTCCGCGGCCGCGCGGGCCAGGCGCAGGGCCTGGATGTAGTAGCGCTGGGCCGCTTCCTGCTGGCCCGTGTCGAAGGCCATCCAGCCGGCCAGGCGGGTGAGTTCGGCGGCGGCGCCGAACAGGGCCCGGCCGACCTCGTCGGAGTAGGAGCCGAGCAGCAGGGGGGCGGCCTCCACCCGCAGGCACTCGGGGACCATCGACGAACGCCAGTCCCCGCCGCCGTACTTGGAGTCCCAGCGCCGCGCGTCCTCGGCGGCCTCCCGGAGCTTGCGCACATCGCTGTGGCCGACTTTGATCGGTGCGCCGGCGCCCTCGGCCGGGTTCGCCTCGCGCGCCACCGAGCTGTCGGCCGGGGTTATCAGCCACCGTGAGGCGGGTGTTGCGTATGCGCTCACCGCGAAGGAGCCGGCCAGCGACTGCCAGATGCCGCCGGAGCCGGCGCGGCGGCCGGCGAGGTCGAGGCGGTACAGCTCCGTCGCGGACCGCACCGCCTGCCCGACGTCCCGGGGGAAGGCCAGGCCCACTTCGGGCGCGGGGTCCGCGTCCGCCAGCCCTATCTCGTGCAGCGGCACCGGACGGCCCAGCTTCTGCCCGATGGCGGCGGCGATGAGGTGCGGCGCGGCGCCCTGCGGCACCATGCCCTTCGACACCCAGCGCGCCACCGACGTCTTGTCGTAGCGAAGTGTCAGACCGCGTTGCGCGCCGAGGTCGTTGACGCGCCGCGCGAGGCCCGCGTTGGAGATTCCCGCGAGGGCGAGAACGGCGCCGAGTTTTTCGTTCGGCCCGCGTTGCTCCCTGGACATGCGCCACCCCTCGACACAGACGGCTGCCGCACTGGCATAACCACGCGGCATTCGTAAACCCAGCGTAGTTCGCCGCATCCCAAGCGTTAAGGGGCATTGTTCCGGATGGCGGGATTGTGGTCCGTACTGAAGTGCGGGTCCGATACGCGCAGTTGCGACGTGCTCCCGTTGTGTGGCCGTGCGCCCGCCCGTGCGCTCTTCTCCGGCCATCACGGGAGCGGTTCCATGGCCGTGCGTGGGTCGGCCCGCTGTACTGGATCCAGTGGGCTGGGGGACACCGCCGCCTTCATCCCCGCGGGCGGCGGAACGGTCCGGGAGGCGCACTCCGTCTCCCGGGCCGCGCGACCGCCGGGCGGTGCGCAGAGCCTGTACGGAGCGTGTTCGGCGTTGCCGCCGCGGCTTCGATTTGACTGAAAACAGACCCCGCCCTCCGAGCGAAATCGTCGCCTCTACCACGATACTCGAGGGCGCGTCGGGCGTTCTCGGAGGCGCGTACGGGGGCGCATTCGCGCCGCGAAGTGCCTTGTCCTTGCAGTACGTTGGCCCGGCGCATCCCCGAGCCGACGGAGCGCGGACGCGCACGCCGGGGCGCGTTCGCCGGAGCGCAAGCAGATTCACGCACCCTCTACGGCGTGTCCTTCATGGCAGCATGGTGAACCGGTTCGTACGGTGCACTGATTGTCCACAGCCTGTGGAGGCGTCGATGCGGTGGTTGGTGGGATGGAGCAGCACCGCCGCGGGAGCCGCCCGGGCCGGCTCCGCGGGAACCACCGGATACGGCACGGGGTACGACGCGGGACCCGACGGCGAGACGGTGCACCCGGTGGGCTCCCAGCTCCTGTGGGGCGGCCCCGATCCCCTGTGGGCGGTCGGCGACTGGCGCCCCGACGAGGTGCGCGTCGTGCAGGCCGACGGCCAGACCCGCATCGCCGTCCTCGGCATCTGCGGCGCCGGCGACGAGCAGCTGCGCGTCGCCCTGTTCGCGGCGCGCGGGGGCGCACTGCGGCACCTGACCGCCTGGCCGGGCAGCTACACGGCTGTCGTGCAGGTCGGCCGGCGGATCACCGTCTGCGGCGACCTGGCGGGCGCGCGCCCGGTCTTCCACACCCCCTGGGCCGGCGGTACGGCGTACGCGACGGCCGCCCTGCCGCTGGCCGACCTCGTCGAGGCCAACCTCGACTTCGGGCACCTCGCCGCCCTGCTCGCGGCCCCGGACGTGCCCGCCGCCCTGCACGACTCCACTCCGTACGACGGCGTGAAACGCGTTCCGCCGGGGCACGCCCTGATCCTGCGCGCCGGGGCCCGGGAGATCGCCGGGTACGAGCCTGTCGCCTCCCTCGCGGTCGCCGCGCCCCCGGCCGACCCGGACAGCGCGGTCGACGCCGTGCGCGACGCGCTGGTGGAGGCCGTCCGCACGCGGCTGTCCGCGCCCCGGCACGTTCCCGGGACCGACATCGACCCGGGGCCGGTGCCCGGCATGGGACCCGCCGAGCGGCGTGCCGCGCGCGGGATGCCCGTCGCGGGCATCGGGTCCGACCTGTCGGGCGGACCGGCCTCGGGGACGCTCGCGCTGCTGGCGGCGGGCCTCCCGGGCATGCCGGGGACCGTGCTCGGCCACGGCACGGGCGCCGGCGAGCGGCTGCTGGCCGTCACCTTCAACGACCTGACGCTCGACGGGCGGGAGGCCGAACTGGAACGGGCGGGGGCGCTGGCGGCCAACCCGCGCCTGCACCACGTGGTGGTGGCAGGCGGCGAGGAGACCCTGCCGTACGCCGAGCTCGACGGGCCGCTGACGGACGAGCCGGGGGCGTGCCTGGTGACGGCGGCGCGGCACCGGGCGCGCCTGGCCTCGGGCAGCGCGGACCACTTCACCGGGTACGGCGCCCGCCAGGTGCTGGACGCCCACCCGGCGCGGCTGGCCGACCTCCTGATGGACCGCAAGCGGCGCCACCTGGTGCGGCCCGTCGCCGCGCTGGCGAAGGCGGACGGCTCCGTGATAGTCCCCGCGCGCGTGTACGCGGCCGCGCGGCGGCTGGCCCGCACGCCGTACCGGGCGGGGCTGGAGGCCCTGGCCGAACGTCTCCTGGATCACCGCCCGGACGGGCTCGACGGCCCCGGCGGGACCGGCGGCGCGGTGGAGGCCTCGCTCGCCGCGCTCACCTGGGGCAGACCCGGGCCGGCGGCGCGCTGGCTGACGGGAGAGGCACTCGCTGAAGTATCGGTTCGCCTGCAGGCGTCGACGCATCGGGCCGAAGTGGGGCCGGGGCAGCGGCCCGGTGACTTCCGCGCGCGTGCGGCGCTGGCGCGGTACGCGGCGGACCTGCGGGTGCTGGAGCAGGCCGCGGAGGTCCGCTTCCAGCGCCTGCACGCGCCGTTCCTCGACAACCAGGTCGTGCGGGCCGCGCGGGCGCTGCCCGAGGCGCTGCGGGTGCAGCCGGGGGCGCGGGCGGCGATCCTGCGCAGGGTGCTGGAGGGCGCCGGGGTGCGGGAGCTGCCGCCCGGGTGGGGCGCGCCGACCCAGGCGACGGCGGCGACCGCCGCGCGTACCGGGTTGCGGGTGGCCGCGGACTCCCTGCTGGCGCTGTTCGAGACACCGCTGCTGGCGGAGGCCGGGCTGGTGGAGGCCCGGGTGGTGCGCAAGGCCCTGCGGGGAGCGGCGGCCGGTGAACCACTGCCCGTGGACGGGCTGGCGGACCTGGTCTCCCTGGAACTCTGGCTCCGCCGCCTGCTGTCCCGCCGGGGCACGTGCTGGACGGGCACGCCCGCCCGCGCGCGGGCCGTCCCCGCGGGGATCGCGCCGCAGCGGGGTGCGCTGGGTGCGGGGGCCGCGGCGCGGCGAGCGTGAGGACGCCCGCGTCGGTCTGCGCGGCGCCCGTGTCGGTCTGCGCGGCCCCGGCGCCGGTGTCCTGCGGCAGCACACCCGGGAACGGGTGACCGCCGGCTGCGCCCGCCCGGCCGGCCGACGCCGCGGTGCCGGCGTGGCCGTGCGACTCGCCGCGTCCGCCCGCGCCCGTCCGCGTCCATCCGCGTCCGTCGCGCAAGGCCCCCGCCGGCTGACCCACCGGCCTCGGACAGCGGGCCGGAGTGTCCCGACCGGCTTCCGGCCAGGCCCCGCAGGACGGACCGCCACTCGTCCGCGGGGCCTCGCCGCACGGTCGTACCGATCGCCACCCGTTCGGGGAGGGCCCGTCTCTCGCCCCGGCGAGAGACGCGGGGCCGCCCGGCCGGCGGGACCGGAAACCCCCCGAGGGGTGCACGGGCTGCGCGACGTCCACGCCCCGCCGTCACCCCCGCGCCGCACGCCCCGCGGGTGCGCGAGCGGCGCGGGACGGACGCCCCGGTCTCGGTCTCACGCCGGCCGGGACCGCAGGCCCTCCAGCAGGATGTCCAGGAGCCGCGCCGAGGCGGCCGCCTGCTGCGCCGCGTCCGGCAGCGAGGGCGCGGCCGTCGCGATCACCAGCAGGACGTCCGACACCGACACGTCCGGCCGCAGCTCACCCGCCGCGTGCGCCCGCTCCACGAGCTGGCCGACGACCTCCAGCAGAGCCGCCGCCCCCGCGTCGTCCTCCGGCGCGGGAGCCGCCGGCTGCTCGGGCACCAGCCGCAGCTCACCCGAGCCGGGCTGGGTCCGCTGCTGCGGCACCCGCGCCGACTGCTCCTCGGCAACCCCGACCCGCAGCACCTGCGGCGGCAGCAGCCGCCCGGCACCGGAGGCCACCGACGTGCGCAGGAAGCGCGACAGCGCCGACCACGGCTCGTCCTCCTGGCCGAGCGCCGTACGCGCCTGGTCGGTCAGCCGGGAGGTCTCCTCCTCGGCTATCCGCCGCACCAGGACGTCCTTGCTCGGGAAACGCCGGTACACCGTGCCGACGCCGACCCGCGCGCGCCGCGCCACGTCCTCCATCGGCGCGCCGTACCCCAGCTCGCCGAAGACCTCGCGCGCCGCCCGCAGGACGTGCTCCAGATTGCGCTGCGCGTCCACCCGCAGCGGTGTCGTCCGCGCCCCGTCCGCGCGTCCGTCGCCCGCCGCCGCGCTCATCGTCATGCCGCCCGTCGCGATGGCGGACGCGGACGACCAGTGCGAGTCCTGAACATGCATAAGCATTCCCCCGGTAATGACGTCTCCCCCCGGAGACTCCCCGTCATCGAAAGCCGGAGCGTGTCGGAACGGGCCCGGATCACGAACCCGCCCGTCGCGGACCCGATGAGCGCATCCCCCTACACCCCGTTGACACGAACATAGTTGAGAGGGAGTCAATTCAGAAGGGGCAGGTTCCGCACGGAGCGCCCCCCGATCGGAGCACGGGCCGCATACGTCCCGATTGCTTCCTCCGCACGCCCTCTGCGAACTCTCGCTGACCTGCGCCCCTGACGCGCGCCGCGGCGGACGGCCCGGTACCGCGCGCCCGCGCCGCGCGGTCACACAATTCGTCGGGGCTGTGGACAAACGCAAGCGCCGGGTGCGTCATGGGAGGGTGAAGGAACGTGCGCGCATTCTCGTTGTCGGCGGTGGCTACGTCGGGATGTACACGGCCCTGCGCCTGCAGAAGCGACTGAAACAGGAACTGAGGCGGGGCGGGATCGAGATCACGGTCGTCACGCCCGACCCGTACATGACGTACCAGCCGTTCCTCCCCGAAGCGGCCGCCGGCGCCATCTCGCCGCGCCACGTCGTCGTACCGCTGCGCCGGGTCCTCGGCCACTGCGACGTGATCATCGGCGAGGTCCGGGCCGTCGACCACGCCCGGCGCACCGCCGTCGTCACCACCCTCGCCACCGGGCAGGAGGGAACCGCCGGACGGCGGCTGACCTACGACGAACTCGTCCTCGCGCCCGGCTCGGTCTCGCGCGCCCTCCCGGTCCCGGGCCTCGCCGACCACGGCATCGGCTTCAAGACCGTCGAGGAGGCCATCGGCCTGCGCAACCACGTCCTGGAACAGATGGACATCGCCTCCTCCACCCGCGACCCCGCCGTCCGGGACGCCGCCCTCACCTTCGTCTTCGTCGGCGGCGGGTACGCCGGCGTGGAGGCGCTCGGCGAGCTGGAGGACATGGCCCGCTACGCCGCGCGCTACTACCACAACATCCGGCCCGAGGACATGAAGTGGATCCTCGTCGAGGCCTCGGACCGCATCCTGCCCGAGGTCGGCGCGGACATGGGCCGCTACACGGTCACCGAGCTGCGCCGCCGCAACATCGACGTGCGCCTGGAGACCCGGCTGGAGTCCTGCGCGGACCGGGTGGCCGTCCTCAGCGACGGCGCCCGCTTCCCCACCCGTACGGTCGTGTGGACGGCCGGCGTCAAACCCCACCCGGTCCTGGCCGCCACCGACCTGCCGCGCACCGGACGCGGACGCCTGCGGTGCACCGCCGAGCTCGCGGTCGAGGGCGCCCCGCACGCGTGGGCCGCCGGGGACGCCGCCGCCGTCCCCGACGTCACCGCCGGCGAAGCCGGCCGGGAGTGCGCGCCCACCGCCCAGCACGCCGTCCGCCAGGCCAGGCTCCTCGGCGACAACATCGCGCACGCCCTGCGCGGCGAGCCCCTGGAGACGTACGCCCACCGGTACGTCGGATCGGTCGCCTCCCTCGGCTTCCACAAGGGCGTCGCGCACGTCTACGGACGCAAGGTCAAGGGCTACCCCGCCTGGTTCCTGCACCGCGCCTACCACCTCAGCCGCGTGCCCACCTTCAACCGCAAGGCGCGGGTGCTCGCCGAATGGACCCTGGCCGGGCTCTTCAAACGGGAGATCGTCTCCCTGGGTTCACTCGAACACCCCCGGGCGGAGTTCGAACTCGCGGCCGGTGGAAAGCCTTCCCAGGACCCCCCGGGCAACCCGAAGGGGTCGTCCTGACCGGACCCAGGAACTCCACCGGCCGGCCCGGCGTCTGACGGATGTTGGCCCGGCCGGCGCACTGCCAGACTGGTCCACCACCACCGCGGGCGGGCCACCGCTCACCCCGGTGCGGCCCCCGGGCCCCGGCCGGTTCCGGTGCCGGCCTCCGACGACTAGCACGAGGCAAGGATTCGTGAACTTCACGCGCTGGAGCGCCCGGCTCCCCGGAACGCAGCGCCGCGCCGCAGCGCGGACCGAACAGACGCTCTCCCCGGGCCGGCGGGGGGAGGACTCCCTGCCCGCGGCCCGCGCCGAACAACCGGCCGACGGGCCGCCGTCCGTCCCCGCCGTCGACGACCTGCGCGTCCGCGAGGTCCTCGACCGCGTCCCGTCCCTCGCCGCCCTGGTCCACGGCCCCGACCACCGCATCGCCTACGTCAACGGCGCCTACACGGCGGCCTTCGGCGTCCGCCCGCTCGGCGCCCGCGCGCGCGAGGCCCTGCCCGAGCTGCGCGAACTCGGCCTGCTGCCGCTGCTCGACCAGGTCCTGCGCAGCGGCCGGCCCCGTACGGTGAAGTCCCGCAAGGCCCCCGACGGCCGCTCCTACACCTTCACCTGCACCCCGGTCACCGAAGGAGACGGCGGCGGCCGGGGCGTCCTCGTCTTCGCCACCGACGTCACCGACCACGCCGAAGCCGCCGAACGCCTGCGGGCCAGCGAGCGCCGCCAGCGCGAGACGGCCGTCACCCTCCAGCGCTCCCTCCTGCCGCAGGAACTCGAACAACCCGACGACCTGCGCATCGCCGCCACCTACCACCCCGGCGGCACGGAGGCCGCGGTCGGCGGCGACTGGTACGACGTGATCACCCTCGGCGGCGGCCGCACGGCCCTGGTCATCGGCGACGTCATGGGCCGGGGCGTCCGCGCCGCCGCCGTCATGGGCCAGCTCCGCACGGCGGTCCGCGCCTACGCCCGCCTCGACCTCCCCCCGCACGAGGTCCTCCAGCTCCTGGACGGCCTCGCCACGGAGATCGACGCCAACCAGATCGCCACGTGCGTGTACGCCATCCACGACCCGAACGAGGGGCGGCTGGTGTACTCCTCCGCGGGCCACCTCCCCATCCTGGTCCGCGACGAGAACGGCACCGTCCTGCGCGCCGACGAACCGACCGGCCCCCCGCTCGGCACCGGCGGCTGGATGCACGCCTCGGGTTCGGTCCCCCTCGGCCCCGGCTCGACGGCCGTCCTCTACACCGACGGCCTGGTGGAGCGCCGCAACGAGGACCTGGACGAGGGCATCGCCGCCCTGGAACGCGCCCTGGCCGGCGCCACCGGCACCCCCCAGGTGGTCTGCGACCGCCTGGTCCGCTCGGCCGGCGTCACGGCCGACCACGACGACGACGTGGCCGTGCTGGTCCTCCAGCACCCGGTCCGCACCGGCCCGGACGGCGAGCTCTTCCGCAACGCGGCCCTGGAGCTCCTGGGCGGTGTGGAGGCGGCCCCCCGCGCGCGTGCCTTCGCCTCCGGCGTCCTGACCAGCTGGCGCTTCACCGCCGACCTGCACGACCTGGGCGTCCTGGCCACCAGCGAACTGGTCGCCAACTCCCTCCAGCACGGCACGCCCCCCATGCGCCTGCGCCTGCGCCGCACCGACCGGCGCCTGATCATCGAGGTCACCGACGGCGACGACCACCTGCCCAGACGCCGCCGGGCGGAACCGGGCGACGAGTCGGGACGGGGCATCGCCATCGTCGCGACGATCGCGTCGAACTGGGGGTGCAGACGGACGCCGGGGGGCGGCAAGGCGGTCTGGTGCGAGTTCGCGCTGCCGCGCGCATGAGCCCGCCTGCGGATACGCGGCTGCCCCGGACGGGCTACCGCTCGTCCGGGGCAGCCACGCCCCCTCACACCTCGGCCGACACGGGCTCCCCGCCACGCGCCACCACGCGGCTCCTCGCCACCCACGGCCGGTCCTGCGCGTCCGTCAGCTCCCGGCCGAGCCGCATGGCGAGCACCGTGATCGCCAGCGAGAACAGCAGGAACGCCACGATGTACGGCGCGTGCAGCGACGCCCCGAGCGGCCCGCCCACCGCCGGCCCCACGGCCAGCGCCAGCTGCTTCACCAGGGCGAAGGCGGAGTTGTACTGCCCCGCCATCCCGGCCGGCGCGAGATCGGCGACCAGCGGGGCGACCGTCGGCGACAGCATCGCCTCACCCAGCCCGAACAGGGCGTACGTCGAGACGAACGCGGCGGTGGCCATCTCCTGGCTTCCGTTCCCGAGCCCCGCGTATCCGGCCACGGCCCAGGCCAGGGCCCAGATCAGCCCCACGGCCGCGATCACCCGCGACCGGCTGCGCCGCTCCACGAACCGCAGCACCGCGAACTGCGCCACCACGATCATCAGCGTGTTCGCCGCGAGCGCCGTCCCCAGCGCCGACGTCGAGATCCCGGCGGCCTCGACGCCGTACGCGCTCAGCCCCGACTCGAACTGCCCGTAGCAGGCGAAGAACAGCACGAAGCCCAGCACGCACAGCTGCACCATGGCCCGGTTGCCCGCCAACTGCCTCCAGCTGCCCTTGGCCGAGCCCGCCGGCGCGTCCTCGATCCGCGGCGAGTGCGGCGTCCGCACGGTCGCCATCACCACGACCAGCAGCAGGAACATCGCCGCCTCGATCGCGAAGAGCAGCGTGAAGGACGAGACGCGCGTGGTGTCGACGAGATGCCCCCCGATGAGCCCGCCGATGCCGAGCCCCAGGTTCTGCAGGAAGAACTGCATCGCGAACGCCCGCGACCGGGTCTGCGCCGACGAGCAGTCCACGATCATCGTCGCCAGCGCCGGCTGCATCACGGCCTGCCCGGCCCCCAGCACGGCCGCCGACAGCAGGACGGTCGCCGCGCTGCCCGACACCCCCAGGCCCAGCGCGCCGACGGCGGCGGCGACCAGGGCGGCGAGCAGCACCGGAAGCGGGCCGCGCCGGACGATGGCCCGCCCGGCGAACGGCAGCACGATCAGCGCGGCCACGGCGAAGACGGCGAGCACGAGCCCCGCCGTCATGGCCCCCAGCCCCCGCACCTGCGCCACATAGACGTACAGATAGGGAACCGTGAAGCCGAGTCCGAACGCGCTGAGTGCGTTGCCCACGTGGATCCGGCGCATCGCCGTGCCCATCGCCCTGGTCACGTTCACCTCTCTCACTAGTTAGGAGTGAATACTTCGAAGCTAAAGTTCGATGCTAAAGAGTACACATCGAAGGACTTCGAGGCAAAGCGAGGGCGTGCGATACTGCCGCCCATGGCCGACACCCCCGGGGCCGGCGAGCCGACCCTCGAAGAGCAGATCGCCGCTTACCAGCGCGAGTTCCAGGACCTCGATCCCCAGGTCGAGAAGATCGTGTCGGCGCTGTCCCGTCTGAACCGCCGCATGAACGTGGCGTACGGCCGCCAGACCGCCGCCCTCGGCATCAGCAACGCCGAGTGGGAGGTCCTCAAGGCCCTCGTCCTGTCCGGCGCCCCGTACCGCATGGGCCCGAGCGACCTCGCCAAGCGCCTCGGTCTGACCCCGGCCGCCATGACCCACCGGATCGACCGCATGGTCACCGAAGGTCTGGTCACCCGGGAACGGGACGAGTCCAACCGCGTACGCGTGATCGTGGAGCTGACACCGGAAGGGCGGGAGAAGTGGCTGGAGGCGATGCGTCTGGCGACGGTCTTCGAGGAGGACCTCCTTCAGGACCTCTCCGCGCAGGAGCGCACAGCCCTCGGCGAGGTCCTCACGCGCCTGCTGCGCAGGGTGGAGCACGCCCAGCCGGACGCCGGCGGGCGCCTCTCCGACCTGGACTGACGCGGCACGTAAAAGATCTTGACAGGGGCTGCTTGACAGCCATCTGCACGATCCGTAGAGTTCTTCGGGTTGCCGCGGAGCCGTAACGGTTCTGCGACGGCACTTCCGCCGCACGAGCGGCACCCAATCATCAGCAAGATCTCTCCCGACGGGGTTGATTTCGGCGTGCCCGAATTCAATTCGAATGGGGGGCGAGAACTTGATCGGCAGTCGATGACTCCGATTTTGGACTCGCCGCGAGAGCGCGCTAAGGTTGGAGACGTCGGAACGGCCCAACAGCCGTGACGACAACCCCCTTCTGACTGGGGATCAGGCCGAAAGGATCTGATAGAGTCGGAAGCGCCGGAAAGGAAAACGCGGAAGCGGGAACCTGGAAAGCACCGAGGAAATCGGATCGGAAAGATCTGGTAGAGTCGGAGACGCAAGACCGAAGGGAAGCGCCCGGAG